>CADDZO010000070.1 GCA_902812395.1 bacterium
CTCGCCCAGCGCTGCAGCCGCACCGGGCAGGCCGGGCGCTCCTCGACCTGCCGGGTGCGGCTGCAGCGCTGGGCGAGATGGCGGCTGCGGCCGTGGCGCTGCGCGGACCCTGGTCGGAACTGGAAGGGGTGGCTGCCGTACCGCCGCTGGCTGACCTCTCCGTCCCGCCGGCGGTGCCGGCGGCGGTCCGTCGTCGCCTGGGCTCGAACTTCCTGGGCATCGACCAGCTCTGGGAACGGATCCCGGAGGCGGGGTCGGCGTCCTGGGTGGCTCGTGCCGAGGAGGCGGTGGAGGCGGCAGTCCAGGACTATCTGGCCTGGCTGCGGAGTCGGCGCTCGGTCGCGACCCTGGTCGCCCTGCGCGAGCGGGGTGAGTGTAGACGGCGGAGCCGGGTGGAGCGCCTGCTCCGCCGTCTACCCGAGCTGGGCCAGCGCGAGCGGGAGCTGGTCGAGCAGATGTCGCGGCAGCTGGTCACGGACCTGCTCCAGGAGCCGATGCGGGCCCTGCGTGCCGATCCCGACGGCAGCCAGGCAGAGGCCGCGCGCAGACTGTTCGGGCTGTGAGGAGACGGACGTGAGGCTGCGGCTGGGGACCCGCGGCTCGCAGCTAGCGCTGGTGCAAAGCCGGCTGGTAGCCGAGCGTCTGGTCGGGATGGGGGTTTCGGTCGAGCTGATCACGGTGGAGACCGATGGTGACCGCCGCGGCGGTGACCGGCTGGGCGAGGGGCTCTTCGTCACCGCGCTGGAGCGGGCGCTGCTGGAGGGGCGGATCGACCTGGCCGTGCACTCAGCCAAGGATCTGCCCCTGAAGGACCGCGAGGGGCTGGCGATCGCCGCCTTCCCGGAGCGGGGCGATCCGCGCGATGCGCTGATCAGCCGAGGCGGCGCCGGGCTGGACTCGTTGCCCCGCGGTGCTAGGTTCGGGACCGACAGCCCGCGGCGGGTCGGCTTCCTGCTCCACCGCCGCCCAGATCTGAGCTGGCATGCCTTGCGCGGCAACGTCGACACCCGGTTGCGCAAGCTGGACCGGGGCGAGGTCGATGCGGCGGTGCTGGCCGCCGCCGGGCTCGATCGGCTGGGCCTGGGCGGGCGCGTGAGCGAGCGCCTGGCGCCCGACGTCCTGCCCCCGGCCGCTGCCCAGGGCGCCCTGGCGGTCCAGTGCCGGGCCGGCTCCCCGGAGTACGCGCTCCTGGCTCGCCTCGACCACCCGGACGTTCGCCTGGCGGTGGTGGTCGAGCGACGAGTGCTGGAGGAGACCGGGGGTGTCTGCCGGTCGCCGGTGGGCGCGCTGGCCCGCGTTCGCAACGGTCGCCTTGAGCTGGTGGCTGGAGCCGCCGCGCCGGATGGCTCTGACCGCTGCCTCCTCCGCCTGGAGGGCGAGGCGACCGAGATAGGCGGCCTGCGGCTGGCCGAAGCGGCCGCCCGGGAGCTGTTGGACAAGGTGGTGAGTGGAGTTGCTTGAGACCAAGACCCGGGTCGAGCTGACCTGGCGTCCCCGCCGGCTGCGAGCTGGCGCCGCCATCCGCGATCTGGTCCGGGAGACCAGGTTGACCCCAGCCCAGCTGGTGGCGCCGCTGTTCGTGGTCTCCGGCAGGGGCCGCCGACAGCCCATCCCATCGCTGGCCGGCCACGATCGCTTGAGCAGCGATCTGGCCCTGGAGAAGGCCCGGACGCTGGCCAGCCTGGGCGTGGGCGGGCTCCTCCTGTTCGGCATCCCCGAGCATAAGGATCCCATCGGCGAGGGTGCCGCCGATCCGTCGGGGCCGGTGCCGGAGACGCTCCGCGCCCTGGCCGGGGAGGGCCTACCTCTGGTCCTGATCGCCGACGTGTGCACCTGCGAGTACACCGATCACGGCCACTGCGGGCCGTTGGAGGTGCTGCCCGACGGGCGCCAGGATGTGGACAACGACCGGGCCCTGGAGGTGCTGGCGGCGGCCGCGGTGGCTTACGCGGAGGCAGGGGCTGACGTGGTTGCGCCCAGCGCGATGATGGACGGCCAGGTGGCAGCCATCCGCAGCGCCCTGGACGCCAGCGGCCACCAGCGGACCGCGATCATGGCCTATGCCTCCAAGCACGCGTCCTTCCTCTACGGTCCCTTCCGCGACGCCGCCGGCTCGGCGCCCGCCTTCGGCGACCGACGCTCCTACCAGATGGACCCGGCCAACGGTCGGGAGGCGCTTCGGGAGATGGAGCTGGACGCGGCCGAGGGAGCCGACCTGCTCATGGTCAAGCCTGCGATCACGTCCTTGGACCTGCTCGCCCGGGCCAGGGAGCGGTTCGATCTACCCCTCGCCGCCTATCAGGTGAGCGGCGAATACGCGATGATCCAGGCCGCCGCCGAGCGGGGGTGGATGGACCGGCAGGGGGCGGCCCTGGAGACGCTGACCGCGATCGCGCGGGCGGGGGCCGGGGTGCTGATCACCTACTTCGCCGAGGAGGCCGCTCGCTGGCTGGCCGAGGAGGGAGCATGACCGAGAGCCGATCGAGGAACTTCGTCCAGGCGTTGGCCCTGGGCTTGGAACCCGAGTGGCGCCGGCTGCCCGAGCAGGTCCGGGCCGAGGACGCCGATCTCTTTCGACAGGCAGTTGAGGAGCCCGCCGACGTCCTCACCTTCACCTACACCTCCATCGGCATCCGGGCCGGTTGCGACCTGTTGCTCTGGCGGCTGGCCCCGTCGCTGGAGGAGCTGGAGGAGGCGGCTGCCCTGGTCTTGCGGTCGGGGCTGGGGCGCTGGATGCGCGTGGTGACCAGCCTGGTTGGCATCATCCAACCCTCGCAGTATGTCAAGCGGCCGACCCCGCAGGAGCAGTCGCTGTTCGCGGGCGAGCGCTCCCGGTACCTGGTCGTCTACCCCTTCACCAAGACCGCCGAGTGGTACCTGATGGGCAAGGACGTGCGCCAGGGGATCATGAACGAGCACATCCGCCTGGGCCATCAGTACCCCCAGGTCCGCCAGCTGCTGGCCAACTCCTTCGGCCTCACCGACCACGACTTCCTGGTCGCGTACGAGACCGATGACCTCGCCGCCTGGAGCAACCTGGTCCGCGACATGCGCGGGATCGAGAGCCGACGCTGGACGGCTGCCGACTCCCCGATCGTGGCTGCGGTCCACCGCCCCCTGGCCGAGGCGTTGGCCATGCTCGGGGCGCCGTTCCACCCGGCCGCCCAGAGGCTGGCCGGTTGATCGCAGAAGCGCTGGACCTGTTCCCGGGCGGGGTCAACTCGCCGATCCGAGCCTACCGGGCGGTGGGAGGGGACCCTCCCACCTTGGTCCGGGGCAGGGGCAGCCACGTCTGGGACCAGGACGGCCGTGAGTACGTCGACTGGGTGGGGGCCTTCGGCCCCCTGATCGCCGGCCACGCCCACCCGACCGTGGTGGCGGCGGTGACCGCCGCCCTCCAGGCCGGTGGACCCTTCGGCGTCACCACCCCGGCTGAAGTGCGGCTGGCGCGGCTGGTGCGGGAGCGGATGCCGTCGATCGAGCGGATCCGGTTCTGCACCTCGGGCACGGAGGCGGCGATGAGCGCCGTCCGCGTGGCTCGGGCTGCCACCGGCCGGCGGCTGCTGGTGAAGTTCGAAGGCGCCTACCACGGCCACGCCGAGGCCCTCAACGATCCAGACGGGCTGCTCGTCGCTCCCTACAACGACCTGGAGGCGACGTCCCGGCTGCCCCTGGACGGGGCGGCGGCGGTGGTGGTGGAACCGGTGGCCGGCAACGCCGGAGTGGTGCCTCCGGCGCCCGGCTTCCTCTCCGGGCTGCGCGAGCTCTGCGACCGCCACGGCTGCCTGCTCATCCTGGACGAGGTCATCACCGGCTTCCGCGTCGCTCCGGGTGGGGCCCAGGAGCGCTACGGGGTCCGGCCGGACCTCACTGTGCTGGGCAAGATCGTCGGCGGCGGACTCCCGGTGGGAGCCTACGGCGGGCGGGCCGACCTAATGGACCTGGTCGCCCCGGCCGGCCCGGTCTACCAGGCCGGCACCCTGGCCGGGCACCCCGCGGTGATGGCGGCCGGCGAGGCCACACTGGAGCTGCTCGACGCCGCCGCCTACGGGCGGCTGGAGCAGCTGGGGGCGGCTTTGGAGGAGGGCCTCGGCGAGCACGGCCGGGTCGCCCGGGTGGGCTCGATGCTGACGCTCTTCTGCTCGGACGAGGGCACCTTCGCTGCCCTCCACCGCCGGCTCCGTGATCGAGGGATCCTGGTCCCGCCCTCGCAGTGGGAGTGCTGGTTCATCTCCATCGCCCACACCGATGAGGACGTGGAGCGGACCCTGGAGGCGCTGCGGTGACGGACCGCTTCATCCGGGCGCTGCGCCGCCAGATGGTGGACGTCACCCCGATCTGGCTCATGCGCCAGGCAGGGCGGTCGCTGCCCGAGTACCGCCGGCTGCGCGAACGCTGGTCGCTGGCCGACATCGTCCGCCAGCCCGAGCTTTGCGCCGAGGTCACGCTGCAGCCGGTCCGCCGGCTTGGGGTCGACGCCGCAGTGATGTTCGCCGACATCATGCTGCCGGTGCGGGGCATGGGGGTCGAGCTGGAACTGGTGGAGAGCGTGGGACCGGTCATCGCCCACCCGATCCGGAGTCAGGCCGATGTGGATGCCCTGGGGGAGCCGGCCGGGGAGGAGGCGGCACCTCAGGTGATCGAGGCCGTGCGCCACGTCGTGGCGGCCTCGCCGGTGCCGGTGATCTGCTTCTCCGGCGCTCCCTTCACCCTGGCCAGCTACCTGGTCGAGGGCCAGCCCACGCGTGACTACAAGCTGGTCAAGCGATTCATGTACGAGCAGCCGGAGGCGTTCCAGGGGCTGATGGGCAAGCTAGCCCGGGTGATGGCCGGCTATCTGCGCGCCCAGGTCGAGGCCGGGGCGAGCGCGATCCAGCTCTTCGATAGCTGGGTGGGGGCGCTGGCCCCAGACGACTACCAGGAGCGGGTGGCACCTCACACCCGGGCCATCTTCACGGCCCTGGCCCCGCTCGGCGTCCCTCGGATCCACTTCGGCACCGACACCGCCGGGCTGCTCGAGGCCATCGTCGCCACCGGGCCGGACGTGGTCGGGCTGGACTGGCGGATCCGACTCGACCATGGCTGGCGCCGCCTGGCCGGCCTGGGCGTACAGGGCAACCTGGACCCGGCGGTGCTGCTGGGTCCGGCCCAGCTGGTCCGGGAGCGGGCGATGGCCGTGCTCCGGCAGGCCGGCGGTCGGCCCGGACATGTCTTCAACCTGGGCCATGGGGTGCTGCCCGAGACCACGGTGGAAAACCTGCAGCTGCTGGTCGATACCGTCCATTCCGCGTCCCTCCAGGCGCTGGCGGAGGAGGTGGTGGAGGCACGTGCCTGATCGGACGGGCGTCCTCTGCATGGCCTATGGCAGCCCCCGCGGCGAGGAGGGGGTGGAAGCCTACTACACCCACATCAGGGGCGGCCGACCGCCGTCGCCGGAGGCGCTAGAGGAACTCAAGCAACGTTATCGAGCGATCGGCGGGTCGCCGCTGCTGGAGATCACCAGGCGGCAGGCCGAGGCCCTGGGACGGGTGCTGGGCCTTCCCACCTTCGCTGGCATGAAGCACTCGCCGCCGTTCATCGGCGAGGTGGTGGCGGAGACGCGGGCCGCCGGGATCGAGCGTCTGATCGGGCTGCCGCTGGCCCCCCACTACGCCGGGATGAGCCTGGGCGGCTACGAGCGCGCGATGCGGGAGGCATGGCCGGATGCGGGTGCGGCGATCGAGTTCATCCCCGGCTTCCACGACCACCCCGCCTTCGTCAGGGCGGTGCAGGGCCTGCTCCGCGAGGTCCTGCAGGGCTGGTCGCCGGAGCGGCTCTTCTTCACCGCCCACAGCCTGCCCCAGCGCATCGTGGAGGCAGGCGACCCCTACGACCGGCGCCTGCTGGAGAGCTGCAGGCTGGTGGCCGAGGGGATGGAGCTGCCGCCCTGGGAGTTCGCCTTCCAGTCTGCCTCCAGCACCGGAGAGCCCTGGCTGGGTCCGGACCTGCTGGAGGCGATCGAGCGATCGGGGGCCCGCCGGGTGCTGGTCTGCCCGATCGGGTTCGTGGCCGACCACCTGGAGATCCTGTACGACCTCGACCTGGAGGCCCAGGCCTTCTGTCGGGAGCGAGGTATCGAGCTGCGTCGGACCGCCTCCTTCAACGATCGACCCGAGTTCATCCAGGCCCTGGCCTCGATCGTCCGCGATCGCCTGTAGGCGGCCGGCCGTCTCTCCGCGATCGCGGGCAACACGACCTCACCAGGTGACGGCATCGGCTTCTCCGCCTACCCTTGACCGGACCGGGGCAGACGCCCACAATGTCTGCGAATGTTTGTTTGGTCCAGGGCTGTGAAGACGACCATCGACCACCAGGTCATCGACCTTCTCGCTCTTTGCCGGGTCAATGGGGTCTCCTGGCATCTGATCGCCAGGGAAGCGCAGCGCCCCGACGGGATGCACCGCCTGCTCGTCGGCGAGGCGGCGGAGGTCGGACCCGACGCTGAACGAACGCTGCCGCTAATCCAGGCGGCGATGCCGACCTTGGACGATCATCGGCAGTGGGTCATCGAGATGCTGGAGGCCACGATGGCCGATGGCTGCCATCTGACCACGGTGCTCGACGACGACTATCCGGTCAACCTGCGGCTGATCCACAACCTGCCGCCGTTCCTCTTCTATCGGGGCGAGCTCCAGCCGGACGATGCCTATTCGGTGGCAGTGGTGGGAACCCGTCGGCCCAGCCCAGAAGGATTGGCCCGAGCCGAGAAGGTAACCCGTGGCCTGGTCGATACCGGGGTGACGGTGGTGTCCGGGCTGGCTCGAGGGATCGACACCGCTGCCCATCGCGCCTGCCTCGAGGCCGGGGGACGGACCATCGCGGTCCTGGGTTGCGGGATCCGGCGGATGTACCCGCAGGAGAACGGGCCGCTCGCGGACCGCATCGCCGAGCAGGGAGCGGTTGTCTCGCAGTTCTGGCCCGACGCACCCCCGACGCGAACCAGCTTCGCCATGCGCAACATCGTCACGTCCGGGCTGGGCCAGGGCACGGTGGTGGTCGAGGCGACGAGCACGTCAGGTGCCAAGATGCAGGCCCGGCTGGCCTTCGAGCACGGCAAACAGGTTTTCCTGCTGAAGAGCCTGGTGACGAGCCAGCTGTGGACCCGGAGGCTCCTCCTCCGCCCTCGCGTCCACGAGGTGGAGGAGATCGAGGACATCATCTGCCGACTGCGCCCGAGCGAGGTGCAGCGCGAACAAGTCCGCCTGAACCAGCAGCTCGCCTTTGCTCTCTGACGGCGATGCCTGGTCAGGACTTCCGGCAGGACGTGCCCGGCTTCGGCGGATGCGGTACCTGTCCGCTTTGCCAGACTGCCACCTACGACATCTGCTTCACGTGCGCATGCCACTTCCTGACCGCCCTCCCACTTGGCCATGCCCGATGCCCCATCTGCGACCGTCCCTACGAGCAGGGTGAGCGACGCTGCCGCAACCGGTTGTGCAGCTCCGCCGAGCGCCAGTTCAGCTGGAACTACGCGATCGTGCTGAGGGACGAGCGTCTACGGCGCGTGATAGAGCGTTACAAATTCGAGCAAAAGTGGGGCTGGGCGATCATCTTCGGGCGTATCCTGGTCGGTGCCCTGGAACACGACGCAGCGAGGTTCCGGGGGTTCGACCTGATCATCCCGAGTCCCGATTCGCCAGGGCGATTCGGGCACGCCGCACGGGTCATCGAGGAGGCGGCCAAACACCTTCCGCCGGCCGCTGCCTGGCCCTTCCATCTGGGCGCTCCAGTCATCGCAAAGACGAGGGACGCGCGCCGCCTCAGCCAGACCAGGGACCTGAAGGAGCGGGTGGAGGTGGCGGAATCAGATCTGCGCGATGCGCTTACGGTCTTGCTGCCCCGGCTGACCGAGGGCCGCCGGATCCTCGTCTACGACGACACGTTTACGACCGGATGCACACTAAACGAGGTCGCCAGGGCGCTGCGAACACAGGGTGGTGCGACAGAGGTGTGTGGGATCACGTTGTGCCGTCAGCCCTGGCAGAGCCTTGCTTGAGGGTGCCAGCGAAAGCCGTCTGGAGCCGGAGGTGGCCTTCTCGACCGAGCTCGCGGGAAGGGCGACGCCCAGACCGCGACTCAGTTTCGGGTCCAGGACGCTGTGGGTGCGCAACAGCGCCGTTCGAGCAACGGAGAGATGACCCCACCTCGTACGGGCCAGTGCGCCGATCTGACGTACACGGCACCTCCGTCACCGGTGCCGATCAGGTCGGTGACTCCGACCAGGCCTGCTGGAGGCACCATACTGTCCACCGATGTGATCAGCTCCGAGCGCGCGTCATCCTGGACGATCTGGCCCCCGTCGATGACCGGCTGGCGCGGGCTAGAGGAGAGCCGCACGCCTTGCCGCACCTGGGTGTCGTAGCCCTCGGGCAGCCCGGCGTCGAAGTCGTCCGCCCAGATGGCGGGGGCAGTGGCTTCGATCTCCTCACGCGAACGAGGGGCGGCACACGTGGGCCGTCTGTCGCAAGCGAGCTCGCCCAGCGGAGTAGCCTCGGCCTTGGGGGCGCAGCGGAGGGGAGGCGCCCCGGACTGTGTTTCAGGGAGGTTGCCAGTGTACGACGCGATGCTGGCGGAGACGGTGCGCATCGCTGGCCACGGAGGGGACGGGATCGAGGCCTATTTGGCCCGGCCGCTGGGCCCGGGCCCTTACGGCGGGGTGGTGGTGATCCACCACATGCCGGGCTACGATGCTGCCACCAAGGAGATCACGCGCACGTTCGGCGTCCACGGCTACCTGGCGATCTGCCCCAACCTCTACTCGCGTGAGGCACCGGGTGCCAGCCCCGACGACGCCGCGGCTGCGGTCCGGGCCAGGGGAGGCGTGCCCGACGAGCGGCTGGTCGGCGATGTCGCCGGTGCAGCCCGCCATCTTCGCGGCCTCACCTCGAGCAATGGCAAGGTCGGGGTCATCGGCTATTGTTCGGGCGGGCGTCAGGCCTTCCTCGCCGCCTGCAGCCTGGACCTCCAGGCAGCGGTCGACTGTTACGGTGCCTTCGTGGTCGGGCACCCACCCGAGGGGACGCCGCTTAAGGTGCGGCCGATCGTGGATTTGACTCCCAACTTGTCCTGCCCGCTGCTCGGTCTGTTCGGGGCGGAGGACAAGTACCCCTCTCCGGAACACACCGCCGAGTTGGAGAGAGCGCTTCGCCAGCACGGCAAGACGTTCGAGTTCCACTCCCACGAGGGTGCGGGCCACGCGTTCTTCGCTGTGGATCGCCCCAGCTACCGACCACAGGCCGCGACCGAGGGCTGGCAGCGGATCTGGGAGTGGTTCGGCCGCTACCTGGCGGCATGACGGAGGTCAGGCGATGTGCACCTACCTGACAGAGAACGTCGAGGTGGAGGGCAGCGGCAAGGGTCGGGAAGGCTGGTTCCCGCTACGGTGCGCGACGGTCTATCTCGACCATCCCCAGCACGCGTCTGCGGAGCATTCTCTCAACATCGATTTCCTCAACCCCGATCGGGGCCCTTCGGCCCGGGTGGCGGTCGAGCTCGACCCCGCTTCTGCGCGAGCCCTTGCCAGGGCGATCCTGCGAACCCTGGACCAGGCGCCGGCTGGACTGGTCACCGTATCGACGTGAGCTGCGCCCGATATGTGCGGACAGTCCGGTTGCTCACAGCGCTGGAGCTGCCGCTGGACGGCGGCGGCGGCGATCATCTCGGAAACGGCGAGCCCGGGCAGGGTGCCGGCTGGTGGGGGACCCCGTCCGTTTGCGGCCGAGCACGCCCTGGGCCGTGCATGGCCGTTGGCCACCTGCTGCGCGCCCCACAGCACGCCCAAACGGCCGGCCTCCCTCCGCCGCTGGCCTCGAGGGGCGGCAGTCGCTGGTGGGTAGGCTGAGAGATCACCGCGGCTGCAGAGACGGGGTCTGGTCCTGAACAATCGTTCGAAGCAATGAACGTCCTCGGCCCGGAGTCGCTCGACGTCCCAGTCCGCCTCATCGCCCCGCCCGGCGCGGGCAAGACCCAGGCGCTGGTCGACCTCTATGCTGAGCTGGTCTCGAGTGGTCGGGCGAGCCGGGGTCAGATCCTGGTCCTGACCTTCTCGGCTGCCGCCGCCCGGGAGATCTCAGATCGCCTGGACGATCGCCTCCAGGATTCCTACGACCGTTCCAGCATCAGCACCTTCCACAGCTTCTGCGCCCGCTTGGTCCGTGAGTGGCGCCCGGACCCCCGGCAGCTCCTGCTGGACGGCTTCCAGGAGTGGCTGGTCATGCGGCACACGCTCCATCAGCTGGAGGCAGCCGAGCTCGGGCGGCTGGCGCGCCTGGCCCGGAGCGACGGGCTCGCCCAGGACACGGTCGGTTTCGTCGCCCTGCTCAAGCAGAACCTGGTCCACCCGGCCAGCCTGTCACTGCTGGCCGAGGTGGGCGGGACCCCCCGCCTTCGCGCCCTGGCTCGCATCTACGCCGCTTACCAGTCCCGCCTTGACGCCGGGCACCTCCGGGACTTCCGGGACCTGGTGGCGGACGCGATCGAACTCCTCCAGGCCCGGCCCGACGTGCTGGAGCGGCTCCGAGCCAGGTTCCGCTATGTGCTAGTGGATGAGTTCCAGGACGTGGATCCGGCCCAGTTCGTGCTGCTGCGCACCCTGGTCTCGCCCGGCCCGCGCGCCCCAGCCCTGGTGGTCGCCGGCGACCCCGACCAGTCCATCTACGGGTTCCGGGGCACGGTCCCTGGCCTGCTCTCCTCGGACTTCGGTCGCGTCTTCGGCGGTCGCGAGATACGGCTGGGCGAGAGCCACCGGTGCCCGCCCGCGATCCTGGCTGCAGCGCGGCGCTTGCTGGCCGCGACCGCGTCGGGGGACCTGGCCGGGGAGGTGGTGCCGGAGCCGGCGACGCTGCGAGTGGTGCGGGCGACGACCGCGGTCGAGGAGGCGATGTTCGTCGCCCGCGAGATCAGGCGCCTGACCACGGAGGAAGGGATCCGGCCCACGCAGGTGGCGGTCCTGTTGCGGTCCACCACCTGGCTGGGCGGGCCGTTCGAGCAGGCGCTGCGCGGCCAGGGCGTCCCCTACGAGGTGTGTGGCCTGGGCGGGCTGGGCCGCAACGAGGTGGTCCGCTTCCTCCTGGCCTATCTGGACGCCCTGCGCCAGCCGGACGACCCGCAGGCGGTGGAGCGGCTGCTGTCGTCCGGCCTCTCGGGCGTCGATCACCGGACCGCCAGCCGCATCCGGCGCTTCGCGGTCGAGGAGGGCCGGTCCTTCACCAGGGTGGTGCGGCGACTGATGTACTGGCTGCGCGACCGGGATCCAACCGCCTATCCGCTGCCCTGGGGCAAAGTCGAGTCCGCTGGCGAGCAGATGGAGCTGGACATGGAGGTCCGGGGCGAGGGGAAGGGAACGCCCCCGATGGAGTTCGTCCCCTACCTGCGGGATGACGAGCTCACGGCCCTGCACCGCACGTTGGCCGTCTTCCATCGTCTCGGTCGGCGGGCGCCGCACCTGTCCATTGCCGCCCTTGCCTACGCCGTGCTGCTGGAGGCGGGTGTGATCGAACGGATCCTGGCCCTGGCCGAAGGCCAACGCCAGGAGGCGCTGGAGGACCTGCGCGGTGCTCTCGACGCCTTCACCCGGATCCAGCAGGTCTGGGAGCGCCTCCACGGTGCGCCCCCGCGCCTGGCGGAACTGCCGCAACTGGACGCGTGGGTGGTGCGGGCGGTGGACGAGGTCGAGCCGGCTCGCTTCTCCCGGGAGGCGGTCCGAGTGATGACGGTTCACCAGGCCAAGGGGCTCGAGTTCGAGTTCGTTTTCCTGGCCGGCTTCGCCAAGGGCGTGTTCCCCATTGCCGGGCGGCCCCATCCGCTCCTGGAGGACGAGGACCGGCGGTGGCTGGAGAGGAGCCTGGACGGCTTCCGCCCCTCCTGGCCGGCGAGCCCAGCCGAGCAGCTCGCAGAGGAGGCGCGCGTGGCCTACGTGGCCATGACCAGGGCTCGCCGCCGCCTGTACCTCACCTGGGCCGAGACCTATGAGGGGCCGGCCGGCCCCTCCCCGTTCCTCGAGCTGGCACTGCCCGGGGTGACGCCAGAGCTCTTCACCCCTTCGCTGGCGCTGGTCCCGGCGTCGGTGCAGGCCCTGGGCGAGGCCGAGGCGCTGCTGGCCGGGCACCCGCTCACCGCCGCCCATCGCGAGCGGCTTGCCGCGCTGGGCGCCGATCTCGACTTCATCGAAGACCCGGAGGCAGGTCGTCCCTTCGAGCCCTACCGGCAGCGGCCCCGGGGTGTCGAGCCAGACCACTTCAGCCCGACGTCGCTCAACGACTACCTGAAGTGCCCTCGGCTGTACTGGTACAACCACCATCCCGGCCTGGTGGCTCCGCCGCGCGGGGTGGAACTGGAGCGGGGCAGCTTCGTGCACCGCGTGCTGGAGGAGTTCCACGCCCGGGAGGCAGAGTGGCGACACCTTGAGCCAGTGCTGCAGCGGGACTGGCTGGAGCGAATTTTGCAGCAGCACCTAGATGCCTACCTCGCCCGGGTGGAGGCCGTCCTCGATCGGAGAGCCGAAGAGCTCCGCCTGCGCCGGATCCTGGACAACTACATTCGCTTCGCCACCAGCCTCCAGCCGATCCCGCGGCTGGGGACGCTGATGGTCGAGCGCCGCTTCCGCCTCGAACTGGAGGGGGCAGAACTGCACGGCAAGATCGACCGGGTCAACGACACCGGCGATGGCACCTGTGAGGTGGTCGACTACAAGACCGGGCGGGGCAAGAGCGTGCAGGGAGCCTACGAGGAATACTTCGGTCCCGAGCTCCAGGACGTCCAGCTGGCCACGTACTATCTGGCCTGCACCGAGGGCGTAGACGAGGAGGGCCGGCCGATCGCGCTCCGGCCTCGCTTCCTCTCCCTCTGGTACCCGCGCGATCAGGTCTACGGCCAGATGCGCCAGGTCCTGTTCCCGCTGGGAGAGCGGGCGCTGGGGGTCAAGGAGTGGCTCCAGCACCCGATCAGCCAGGACGACATCGAGCGTGGTCGGCGGGTCGTGGTCGACGCCATCCGCCGGATCCGTGCCGGCGACTTCGCCCCTTCCCCCCGGCCCATCGTTGGCACCTGTCTGAGCTGGTTTGGCTGCCCCCATGCCAGCGTCTGCCCCTTCGGCGGGCACCCGGCGGAGTAGGACGGGGCAGAAGGATGGAGCCGTCCCGGCCCACCGCGGAGCAGCGGGCTGCCATCGAGGCGGGGCCCGACGGTGCCTTTCTGATCGCTGCCGGCCCGGGGACCGGCAAGACCTACACCATGGTCCAGCGCTTCTGCTGGCTGGTCGAGCGGCAGCGGGTGGCGCCGGAGGCGATCATGGCCGTCACCTTCACCGAAGCGGCGGCGGGAGAGCTGGAGGAACGCTTGACGGAGGCACTGGGCAGCCCGGCTCGGGGAGAGCTGTGGGTAGGGACGTTCCATGGCCTCTGCGCCCGGCTGCTGGCCGAGGACGCCTACCTGATCGGCAGCCCGCGCGAGGCCCGGGTGCTGGACGAGGTCGGCCAGCGGCTCTTGATCGAGCGCCTCCAGGCACGGCTGCGCAACGGCGTCGAGCCAGCCCTCGACCGCGACTACGAGGCTCTCTCCCCCGACGAGGTGGCAGACCTGATCACCCACGGGCCTAGCTTCGCCCTCAAGCTCAAAGGGCGTGGGATCCGGCCGGAGGAGTTCGAGCGGCGGGCCCTGGAGCTGCTGCCGTCGCCGCCCCCGGGCAACGGCCTGTCCTCGGTAGCCGAGCGGGAGGCGATCGAGTCGCTGGCCGCCGTCTACCGCGCCTACGAGAAGCACCTGCGGGAGGCGGACCGGGTCGACTTCGACGATCTCATCCTCTCCGTCATCGCCGCCTTGCGCGAGAGCGAGGAGTTCCGCCAGCGCTGCCGGCGCCGATTCCGCTACCTGCTGGTGGACGAGTTCCAGGACAGCAACGCCATCCAGCTGGAGCTAGTGCGTCTGCTGTCCGCCCCAGACTTCGGCAACGTGACCGTGGTCGGCGATGCCAAGCAGTCGATCTACGGCTGGCGCGATGCCGAGATCGAGAACATCCGCAGTCGCTTCCCCGGCCAGCGGTTGCCCCTCACCCGCAACCGCCGCTCCTACCAGGAGATCCTGGACCTGGCGACCGCCTTCATCCGACACGACCCCGATTTCGCCGCCGAGCCCGAGCTGGTGGCGGAGCGGGGCCGGGCCCAGGAGGGAGAGCTTCCGGTCTCCGTGATCATGGCCTCCGACCCCCGGACTGAGGCCCGACTGGTGGCGGCAGAGATCGAGCGGTTGGTTGGGGCCGGTCGCCGTCCCTCCCAGATCGCGATCCTGGCCAACTCGGTCCGGTTGCTGCCACGGGAGTTCGAGGAGGAGCTGCGGGAGCGGGAGATCCCGTACGTCACCGCCGGCGGTTCCGGGTTCTTCGATCGCGAGGAGGTGAAGGATCTGGTCGCGCTGGCCCGACTGGCGGCCGACCCCATGGATGACGGCGCCCTGGTCCGGGTGCTGCAGGGCCCAGTGGTTCGGATCGACGATGCCGCCATGTACCGGCTCGCCGCCCGGCGCTTCGGTCGCTACGGGATGCGGCTGCGGGATTGCCTCGAGGAGGCGCGAGCCGATGGCTGGCCGGAGCTGGAGCCGGCGGTGGCTCGTCGCCTGGAGCGTGTGCTGAGGGCTGTGGACGACGTCACCACGGCCCGGGATGGCCTCACCGTCGGCGACGTGCTCGACCGTCTGCTGGTCGAGACCGGCTATCTCCGCCACACCCAGGTGCGCGCCCGCCGGGAGGGGCCGCGGGCGCTCTGGAACCTGGCACGGGCACGGGAAATGGCGGGTCGCTTCGAGCGCGACCGGCAGCTGGCCGGCATCACCGACTTCGTCGCCCATCTCGACCGCATCATGGAGTCGGCGCTGCCGGTTCCGGAAGCGGCCCTGGAGGGGGCGGAGGCGGTGCGCCTGCTCACCGTCCACGGTGCCAAAGGTCTGGAGTTCGAGGTCGTTTTCCTGGTGAACCTGCGCCGACCCCACCCGAAGGACTCCGAACGCTACTTCTTCGACCCAGACCAGCTCGGCTTCGTCATGAAGTACTGGCAGCAGCGCCGTCATCCTCGGTTCAAGGAGCACGCCCCTGGGGCCCGGACCGTGGAGCTGGCTCGCCAGGAGCGGCGGCGCGCGGTCTACGTGGCCCTGACTCGGGCCCGAGACCTGTTGTTCGTCAGCGCCTGCCGATCGGAGCGCGAGCCGGGGGCGGTGGTGGCGGAGGAGGACGATCACTTCGCCGAGATCCTCTCCTGGGCGCTGACCCACCCGGAGGCGGCCCGCGTGGTCCAAGCCGAGCAGCTGGAGCTGACGGTCGCCCCTCGCCCCGCGCCGCCGAGGCCGGATCCGGAGGCCGTGATTGCCCGACTGGAGCGTCTGGGCCGAGCGGAGGCGCCGGTTGAGCCCGAGCTGCCGCTCCGGCTCAGCTTCTCCCAGCTCCACCAGTTCGAGGTTTGCCCAGTTCGCTACCGCTACCAGCAGGTCTGGCGGGTGCCAGCGCCGCCCGACGAGCTGTTGCCCCAGACCAGCGCCGAGCGGGGCCGGGAGGCCGGTGAGCTGGGGGTGGCCGTGCACCAGGCGCTGGCCGCCTGGCACTCGGTGGGAGGCGACCTGCTCCGCCTGTACAGTGGTCCTCCGGCGGGGTTGGAGATGCTGCGCCTCTACCTCCGCCATCCGCTGGCGGCTGCCCCCACCCGGGGGACCGAGGTGGAATTCAACCTGCGCCTGGACGGGGTTCGGCTGCGCGGCTTCGTCGATCGGATCTGCGAGCTGGAGGGGCGGACGGTGCTGGTCGATTACAAGACCAACGCCCATCTCGACCAGCGGCTGCGGCAGGCGTACGCAACCCAGCTACGCCTCTATGGGCTGGCTGCCCGGCACGGCTTGCTGGGCGGGGCCTCGGACCCGCGTCTGGTGCTGTTCGACCTGCGGCGGGGCGAAAGCCATGACGTCGAGCCCGAGCCGGAGGCGGCAGAAGCCCGGGTGCGGGAGGTGGCGGCCCGGATCCGCAGAGGTGACTTTCGCCTCCGGCCCGAACACGCCACCCGCCCCTGCTTCCTGTGTGCGTACCGGCCGATCTGTCCGGAGCGACGCTGAGGTGGTCCGGGAGCGGTACTTCGAGCGCCGTCGGATCCGTGAGGCGATCGAGTTTGCGGAGCGAGGCGGGATCGCGGTCCACCGCAACCTGGACCGGTACGAGGGGCGCCGGTCCGGGCGGGGCGTGATCATGCACCCGCCGTTCGTGCACGTGATCGGGCTTCGACCCCAGCTCGAGGAGTGGGGGCGCCGGCACGGGTTGGAGCCGGAGTGGATCCAACCGGAGGGCCGGCGCCGGGTCGCCCACTTCGACCTGTTCGGCCCGCTGGCCCAGGCCCTGATCGACCGCCTGCAGGCGAACGGCGCGGACACCACCCGTTCGTAGCCTGGGTTCGGCGCCATGGTCGCCCTCGGCCGTCCCGTTGGCGCGCTGCACCAGCTCGCCCGCACCGGCGAAACCGGTCGTGGCCATGATCGGCAGTCGAGATGTGGTACCCGGCCGAGGATCTCCATCGGCTGTGGAACGCGGAGAAGAAGCGCAACCCCGAGTTGGCCTGGTGGAGTGAGAACTCCAAGTGCGTCTACCAGGAGGCCTTCAGGAACCTGGACCGAGTACTCCACGACTTCCTGAAGTCCAAGACGGGAGAACGGAAGGGGCGACGGCTGGGCTTCCCTCGGTCCAAGAAGAAGGGCCGGTGCCGGGACTCCTGCCGCTTCAGCACCGGGGTGATGCGCTGCTCG
>CADDZO010000071.1 GCA_902812395.1 bacterium
GGCCGGAACGCAGGCCCGGGCCCTGCCCCGGGCCGGCGGCGGTGAGGGCGCTGGACCTGGTCCCCGAGGCTGGCTGGCGAGCCGAGGGGCTGGCCGTGGGGCGGGCGCGCTCGGTCCCGCTCTGGCCGCTCCCCTCAGTTGCCGCCGAGCCGGGTCCATCCGGTGGAGAAGAGCAGTCCGAGTCGCCGTTGCCCAGCCTTCTTCGCCGCCTGCTGGCCTGTCTGCAGCCCCCCCTCCGGATCTGGTTGGAGGCACGGGGGGTGTTGGAGTGGCCGGCCCAGCTGATGCCGTTCCAGCTCCAGGGAGTGGGCGAGCTGCTCCAGCACGAGGCTCTGCTCCTGGCCGACGAGATGGGCCTGGGCAAAACCGTCCAGGCCCTGGCCGCGATTCGTCTGGCAGCGCTCCGGCGACACATCGAGTCCTGCCTGGTGGTGGTGCCGACCTCGGTCTTCGCCCAGTGGCGGGAGCAGTTCGGCCGCTGGGCGCCCGAGCTCCGGCTGGCGGCGATCCGCGGCTCTCCGCCAGAGCGGACGCTGCGCTGGCGCACCCCCGCCCACGCCTACCTGGTCGGGTACGAGACCTTGCGCGCCGATCTCGCGCTCGCCCGCGGGCGAATTTGGGATCTGGTCGTGCTCGACGAGGCCCAGCGGATCAAGAACGCCGGCACCGAGGTGGCGTTGGCGGTAAAGCGCTTGCTCCGACGTCGCGCCTGGGCCTTGACCGGCACCCCGCTCGAGAACCGGCTCGACGACCTGGCCTCGCTCCTGGAGTTCCTGCGTCCCCGTCTGGCCGAGTCGGAGGTGGGGCCGATCCGTCCCCTCGCGGACCTGCGCCGCCGGCTGGGGGAGGTGCAGCTCCGGCGGCGCAAGGGCGAGGTCCTGGCCCAGCTCCCCCCGCTGCTCCGCAGCGAGATCCTGCTGCCTCCGGCGCCGGCTCAGCGCCAAGCCTACGAGCGGGCAGAGCGACAGGGCCTGGTGCGGCTGCGGGCGCTGGGCTCGGCGGTCCGGGTGGAGAACGTGCTCGAGCTGATCGTCCGCTTGAAGCAGCTCTGCAACGTCGAGCCGGTGAGCGGAGAGTCGGCCAAGCTCGATGACCTGGCGGAGCGGCTGGCTCGCCTGGAGCCGAGCGGGGAGCGGGCGCTGGTCTTCTCCCAGTTCACGGACCCGACCTTCGGCGTGGCCGCGATCGCGCGTCGGCTGACCCGCTTCCGTCCCCTGCAGCTGACCGGAGCGATGAGCCCGGGCCGCCGGGAGGAGGTGCTGCGACGCTTTCGGGACGATCCGAGCCATCGGGTGCTGGTGCTGTCGCTGCGGGCCGGCGGCATCGGTCTCGACCTCCAGCACGCCTCCTACGTCTTTCTCTTCGACCGCTGGTGGAACCCGGCGGTGGAGGACCAGGCCGAGGGCCGCAGCCATCGCCTGGGTCAGGTCCGGCCGGTCCACGTCTACGCCTACGCCTTGGAGGGCACGGTTGAGGAGCGAGTCCTGGAGGTGCTGCGCGACAAGCGCGAGCTGTTCCAGGAGGTGGTGGAGGGGGCCGGAATCCAGCCCGGGGCCGGCATCACCCGTGAGGAGCTCCTTCGGATCGCTGGCCTGTCCTGACCGGAGGGCGGCGGTGCAGCCCGGACCGTCGGGTGGGCCGGAAAGCCTCTTCACCGTGGCGGGGGTGATCCCGACCAGAGCGATGGTGCCGCCTGCCTCAGGGGCGGTCGATGGCGGCGATGGTGACTTCGTAGGGCTCGGCGCCCTGGACCGTGACCGACTCGCCTGCTCGCCGCTGCCAGACCGCCACCCCGAGCGGGGTGAGCACGTTGAGCTTGCCGGCGCCAGCCTCCGCTTCCAGGGGACCCACCACCTGGTAGACCTCTTCTGGCTCGCCCGGGCGGGCCAGCGCCACCAGCGTGCCCAGCGCCACCCGCTCGGTGGAGGCGGGCGGGGGTAGCACCCGGGCTTCGGCCAGGACCCGGTCGATGGCGGCCAGCCGCTCCTGGATGATGGCGGCGTCGAGCGGCCCCGAGGTGGCCAGGCGTTCCTGGAGCATGGCCCGGGCGCGGAGGAAGGCGTCGTGGCCCTGGGGAGTGAGGCAGCGATGGATGTCGCTGGGGATGGGGTCCAGGACCTCGATTGCCTCCGCCGGTGCGGGGCGGGGAGGCGGTGCGGCGGCGGTATGCAGGCGAGCCAGGGCGGGGCCCAGCGCCGCACGTGCGGCGTCTCCCTCCCAGCCGAAGAGGCGGGCGACCGCCTCGACCAGCGCCTCCTCCCCGGCATTGGGTGACTCGGCTACCAGGCGTTTCAGAGCCAGATCGAGCTCGTCAGCCGGGATCTGGCCGGGCCGGCGCCGCGTGGCCGGGTCGCCGGGGTCCGGGATCCGCACCGCCTCCGGTCGCTGGCCCGGCAGGCGCAGGAAGCCCTCATTTTCCTCGATCGCTCCCTCCCGCTGGAGCCGGCGCAGCTGGAGGGCGAAGTTGTAGCGCCGACCCTCGGTGAGGCGGCCTGCCGGCCATGCCTCCCGCACCCGCTCCAGGACCACCTCCTGGTGGACGGGCCCCTCCAGCTCGACCACCTCGGCGACCATGCGGCGCAGCTCTGGCCCTGCCTCCGGGGACCCCATGTCCCAGCCCCCCTGCGCCGGCGCCGGATGCGCGCGCCGATAGGAAAGGGCCCAGGACGGCGTCCCTTCCCCCCGCGGCGCTGGGGGCAGCGGCGCCGGCGCCGTTCGACCCGCCTCCAGCAGAGGCGACGGGACCGCATCGCTCCAGGGGTCGGCTCGGGGTGCTGCGGCCGCCTCTTCCAGCGCCCGGTGCAGCCGCTGCTCCTCCTGCTCCCGCTCGTACCACCAGGCGGGCTGCCAGAGCCGGTGCAGCCGCCAGCCTCGTCCCTCCAGGACGTCCTGACGGACCCGGTCGCGTTCCCTCGCCATCCGTAGCGCTCGATAGGCGGGGCCGTCGCTCAGGACGCCGAGCAAGAAGCGGCGGTCTCCGGGCCGAGCGATGCCCAGCCCGGCGCTGCCCGCGGGGAACGCCTGGTAGCCCCAGGCCTCGACCTTCCGCGCCACCGCCCGCTGGAACGGATCGAGCTCTCCTTCTGGCTCCTCCGGCCGCTCCGCCGAGAGCAGATACCGGCGGAGGTGCCAGAGACCACCGCCGGGGACGGCGTCGCCCGGGAGGTCGGCAGCGGTGATGGTCCCGAAGACCTCCAGCCGTCGGCGCGCCCGGGTCAGGGCGACGGTCAGGAGCCGCTCTCCTCCGGGCCGGACCAGCCACCCAGGCGGCATCCGTCCCTCGGGGTCGGGGGCATAGGTCAGGCTGAGCAGGACCAGATCGCGCTCCTCGCCCAGGGCCTCGCCCGGGGTCGTGATCCAGAGCGGCTGCCCTGGTGCCCCGGCCTGGTCGCCGAACAGGCGCCGTGCTTCCGCCTCGATCGCCGCTGCCTGGGCCTCGGTGGAGGCCACCACACCCAGGCTGGCCAGGGGCCGGGTCCGGGCCAGCTCGACCAGACGCCGGGCCACTGCCCGCGCCTCTTCAGGATTGTCGTCGTGCTCGGGACGGAACGCCCCCGGCACGCGGTAGATGTGGACGCCCAGCTCCCTGTCCTGCCGCAGCGGACCGGGGAAGGTGGTGAGGCGGTCGCCGTAGAAGGCACGGGCCGGGTAGGCGATCAGGGCCAGGTGGCGGCTGCGATAGTGGCGATCCAGGCTGAGCGTCGTGAAGGTGCCGGAACCATGGCAGACGTCGAGGATCGAGGGAGAGGAGTCGGCCGGCGGTGCCTGCCGCGGGTCACCCGCGATCACCACTTGGTCCGTCCGATAGAGGCAGCTGGCGGCCTCGCCCGGCCGGACGCGTGAGGCCTCGTCGAACAGGACCGCGTCGAAGCGAAGGTGGGGCGGGAGCAGCTGCGCCACGGCACCGGGCGTAGCCAGGACGCAGGGGCGTAGGTGCTGGACTACCTCCCCGGACCGGACCAGCCGCTCGGTTGTCGACCGCCCGTCCCTCGAGGCGGCGTCCGGAGCGGACCAGCGCCTGGCGATGCCTGCGTGAACCCGCATCGGCGCCCGAGCGAGGAGTTCTCGGTCGCGGGCCTGGAACCGGCGAACCGCCTCCTCCCGCTCAGCTGCCCGCACCCGGGCCAGGCGGGGGTCACGCGCCAGCACGTCGTCGGCCCAGCGCTCCAGCACTGCCCTCTCGAGGGCAGGTGGGATCTGGTCGCGAGACAGCCGGCGCTGGACGCAGAGCTCGACGGCGGCACCCAGGCCCTCGGCCTCCAGCGCCCGCCGGTGGCGGGCGAAGTCGGCCCACTCGCGCGGATCGGGAAGGGCTTCTCGCAGCCGGGACAGCTGCTCGGCCGCGGCAGCGAAGGCGCCTTCCAGCTCTTGCTGGAGAGCCGGGCGCCGGGACGCCGGCAGGCGGGCCACCAGGGCCTGGCGCGAGCGCCGCCAGCGCTCCAGGGCGGGGCCGAGGCGGTCCCCTCCGGGGGCCTGCAGAAGCCGGACGGCGACGGCTTCGGAGAGCGGCCCGGTCTGTTCGGCCAAGCGCTGGGCCCAGTCGATGGCGGCCTCCAGCCCCTCCCAGTCGGTGAGGTCGTCGCGATGCAGCTGCCCGAACAGGCGGGCGCGGCTCGCCGCTCCCTCCAGGAAGGCCGCCTCCGCCTCCTCCACCCGGACCCTTCCGGCCAACGCCTCTCGGGTCTGCTCCAGGGTCAGGGTCCGCCCAGCCACCTGCCCCGCCCGGTCCAGCACGGCGTGGACGGTCGAGATCGGCTGCTGCGCCCAGGCACAGCTCTCGACCAGGTCCTGCACCGGCACCCGGGCCAGGTCCTGTGCCCACATCCCCAGCGCCTCGGCAGCCCGGAGCTGCCAGTCGGCGGCGCGCCCGGCCAGCTCCTCGACGGAGGACCCCAGGGCGGGGTCCGGGGTACCGTCCAGGGCCAGCAGGGCGCGCAGCTCGGGCGCTCTCGACCGCTCCCGGGCCACCGCCACCGCCCGTCGCGCCACCCCGATCGCCTCGCGGAGGGCGGCCACATCGGTGCGTTCGCGCCAGAAGTAGTGTGCCCCCAGAAGCTCGCCCCACCGATAGCCGAAGTCGTCCAGAGCGCGTCCGGCCCGCTGCCAGGCAATGGCGTCCGGTATGCGCTCGATCACCTCGCGGGTGGCCTTGCCCTGTCGACTGCAGGCGGCGAGCATGCGCAGGTCCTCGTGGTAGGAGCCGCTCAAGCGGGCCAGCCCCCGCGCCGACTGGATGCGCGTCCACAATGCCGGCAGGTCGAGACCCAGCACCGCCTCGGTGAAGACGTCCGCCAGCTGCTGGTGCCAGCCCTGGTAATCGCGCAGCAATCCCTCCAGCTCCGCTGCCGCCCGCTCCAGCTGCTCGATCCGGGACGGATCCAGCCAGTGGGCCTCGGGCCGGGTCGGGCTGGCCATCAGCCCGGCCAGCTCGGCCACCTCCTGGAACCGCTCCAGCGTGACCCGCTCGGGGTCGAGCCCGAAGGCGGCCATCGTCCGCTCCAGCTCCGGCTGCAGCGCGGCCAGCTCGGCGGAGGCGGTGGTCAGGAACGCTGCCACGGGGGCCAGGTCGTGCACGGTCACCTGGGGGTGGAGCGGCCAGGGAACGGGCAGGGCGACCAGCGCGCTCTCTGCCTGCTGAAGCGCGAGACGATCGCGGCCGGGCAGGCGCCTCCAGCCTGCCAGCCCCCTGGCCTCGAGGCTCGCCGCTGCCTCCTCCACCGCCTGCAGCAGTGCCCGACCGGCCCGAGCCTCCTCCCGGAGCCGCTCCCACGGCCACTCCACCAGCCAGGCGGGCGGGATCGGGGGGTGGCCGGGGAGCTGGAGCAGGACCTGATGCAGGCGTTCGGCCTCGGCCAGGCCCTGGCTCCAGTCCAGGCCGGTCATCCGGGCCGCCTCCCGTACCGCCTCCCAGAGACCGGCCAGCGCCTCCTCCGCCGCGTTCAGTTCCTGGCGCACCCCCTCCACCATGGCCATCCCCTGGCCATCGGGACCCAGTCCCCAGCGGCTGAGGTCGTGGTGCTCGATCGCTCCCCAGGCGCGGCCCAGCGCCCGGGCATGGTCCAGGATCCGGTCCAGGGTGTCGGCGTCCAGCTCTCCCTCCCGCTCCGGCCAGGGCAGCGCGGGCGCGCTCTCGAGCTCCAGAAGTCGGGCCAGGACCTGGTGCAGCGACATCCCCAGCGGTGCACGGGGCTCGCACATGGCGTCGGCGTAGTCGGTCAACTCCCGACGCAGGTCGGCCAGGCCGAGCTCGGTTGCGGAGGCCGGGCGGGGCGGGGCGCTGGGTTCGGCCGCCAGGTCGGAACGGGTCTCGCCCAGCTGCAACAGGTGCTGGCCCAGCCCCGCTCCGGCCAGGCGCTGGCGCACGCTCTCCAGCGCCGCCGTCCGTTCGCTCACCACCAGCACCGTGCGGCCCGAGGCCAGCAGCTGGGCCGCGACATTGGCCAGGGTCTGGCTCTTGCCGGTCCCGGGGGGCCCGTCGATGACGAAGCTGCGCCCCTCGGCCGCTGCCCAAACACAGCGGAGCTGGTCGGCATCGGTGTCCAGCACGCAGGCGGTTCTCTCGGCCACGCCCTGGGCCTCGAGCTGGTCGTCGTCCAGAGGTGTGAAGCGCAGGTCGAGCCCGGAGTCCGCCCCCAGGACCAGTGCCTGGACCAGCCGGCTGGCGATCACCCGGTCCTCGTTCTCGACCAGGTCCCGGTAGATCGCGGCCGGCCCCAATGGCGCTGCCAGCAGCCCCAGCCAGGGCTCCAGGCGCCAGCGGGTCTCCCGCGAGAGACGGGAGGCGACCTCCTCCCAGAACGCGCCGGGCTCCCACCCGGCTTCCGGCAGCTCGATCCCGAAGATGCCGGCCAGCCAGGTGGTGAGGAGTGGGTTGACCAGGGGGGATCCCGCCCTGACCAGACGATGGCCCTCCGCCTCCAGGCCGACCGGCACCAGCAACAACGGGGTGAGCAGGGACCGCGCCCGTCCCTCGGGTCCGGTCCAGCGCAGAAGGCCGGCGGCGAGGTGCAGGACCTGCTGGGCGTAGCCGGCGCGTCGGGCCCGGCGGTCCAGGGTGCTCAAGACCTCTCGCAGCTGGCCGGGATCGGAGGGTTCGGTCACCAGCTCGCCCGGCCGCGACGGCTCGGCCAGGCGCCAGCCGCCACCTTCCCGGAGTCGTGCCAGCACCTGGTCGGGGTCGGGTCCCCTGATCTCGACCCGGGGGTGGGCACTGCCCAGGTCCCAGAGCGGGTCGCCCGGATCGAGGAGAGCTTCGGCCCACTCCCGAACTCGATGCCGCAGCCGGCGCAGCTGGTCCGAGGCGGCGGGAAGCCGCACCGTCGGATCGGTCACGGCTCCCTCCCGGCGGCGCTCCGGCGAGCGCGAATCGACGTGGCGCTGATCACGGGCACGTCACCCCGATCCGCCTGGAGGAGCCGAACCGAGCCTCCGAGCAACGCACATCGACGTCCCTGGTGGCGATCCCGAGCAGGAGCCCAGTCGGCGCGGCGCCCTGCGGCGCTACGCCGACGAATCACGATAGCCGTGAAGACCCGGTCCGCGCCAGGGGCCTTCATCCCCGCGGTTGTGCCCTGCCGCTGCCCGGCCTAGCCTGCCGGGCATGAACGCTCGGATTCCCCAGGACCTGGACTTGGAAGAGCCGCTGGTCTACGGCCTCACCCCCACCCGGCTCTGTTGCCTCCTGGCGTTCTGGCTTCCGGCGCTCGCCGCCTGGCGGGCCGACCTGCCTCCAGTCGCACGCGCCGTTGCCGCGATCGTCTTGCTGGCGGCGGGAGCGGCGGTGGCCTGGGGGCGCTGGCGCTCGCGCCCGCTCGACCGCTGGGCGGTCGACGCCGGGCTGTTCGTGCTCCGGCGCATGCGCGGCCGGGGAATGGACCGTGCTTGCCTCTCCGTCGACCTCGACCAGATCAACCTGCTGGCGCTGGCCGAGCCTCCGGGACCCGGCTGGGATGAGGACGACCAGGAGGAGGAGTGAGGACGCCGGCTGTGCTGGTGGTGGGACCGATCGGGTTCCTGGACGCGGCCGAGTCCGACCGCCGCCGCTGCCTGGCTGAGTTCAGGGCGTTGCTTGACGGGCTGGAAAGCCCGCTCCAGGTGCTGATCCACTTCAGGGCCGGTGGCTGGCAGCCCCCGGCCCTGTCGCCATCGTCCCAGCCGCGCCGGATCTGTGACCTGGAGTTCGCCCGTCGGCTGGCCAGCGCCCCGGGGGCGCAACGGCGCCAGGTCCACCTGGCCACGCTCGGGGCCACGGCGGCCCTCGAGCGTGCCCTGGCACGGATCGGGGTTCCCTGGCTGGAGCGGGTCCAGTGGCTGCCGCAGGCGGCTCCGCTGGCCGAGGGGCCTGGGTGGGTTCGCGACCAGGAGGGCTGGCATCGTACCTGGTCCCTGGAGCGCTTCCCCGGAGGTGAGCTGTCGCCTGGCTGGTTGCTGCAGCTGGTGCCGCCCGGTCTCGAGCTGGCGCTGAGCTGGCACGCGGACCCCCTGCCCACGGACTGGGTCCTCGACCACCTGCGGCGCCGCCTGGTCCGCTGGCGGGCCAGCCAGCTGGCGGAGGGTCAGGGCCACCCCAACCTTCGTCTGGCGAACGCGATCGCGGCTGCCGCCAGCCTCCAGCGTCGCCTGGCCGAGGGACGCGAGCGGACCTTCCTGGTTGCCCTGTACGTGACCGTGACCGCTCCATCGCGGGCAGAGCTGGCGAGGGCCTCGGCCGAGGTCGAGGCCGCGGCTCGAGCCGCGCTCTGCAGCCTCGAGCCCTGTACCTTCCGCCAGCGCGACGGGCGACTTGCCACCCAGCCCCTGCTGCGGGACCGGCTGCGGCGGCGTCATCTGCTCGACAGCTCCTCCACGGCGACCCTCATCCCCTGGTTCCACGCCGAGGTTGCCGATCCCGGTGGGCTGGTGGTGGGACGGAACCGCGCGACTGGCCAGCCAGTCCTGGTGGACCCGTTCGAGGCCACCAACTATCAGAACGCAAACATCGCGGTCTTCGGCCATTCCGGGGCGGGCAAGACCCATCTGCTCTCGGTGCTAGCGATGGGTGCCCTGGCGATGGGGGTCCAGGTGTGGGTGGTCGATCCCGAGGATGAGTACGGGGAGCTGGCCCGCCAGCTGGGAGGGCAGGCGGTGCCGTTGGCCCCCGGCTCCGGCCATTCTCTCAACGTTCTCGACCTGGCGCCCGAGGCGGAGGCGGTGGAGCAGGAGGTGGTGGAGCTCTGCTCGATCATCTGCGACGGTCTGGACGAAATCGAGCGGACGGAGGTGACCGAGGCCGCGCGGGTGGTGCTGGGGATCCCCGGGGCGGTGCTGGCGGACCTGGCCGGGGTGCTTCCGCCGGACTCGCGAGTGGCCCGGGTCCTGCGGCGCTGGGCCGGGGGCGAACTGGGTCAGCTCTTCGGTCGGCCGACCACGCTCGATCTGGAGGCGTCGATGGTGGCATTCGGACTTCGGGGGGTCCGGGGCGAGCTGCTGGGGCCCGTGTACCACCTCCTGGCCCACGCGTTGTGGGCCCGCATTCAGCGCCGCGGCCGGCGCCGGTTGCTGATCCTGGACGAGCTGGCACTGCTCTTTGACCACCCTGCCCTGCGCCGCTTCGTGGTGGGGCTGGCCAGGCGCCTGCGGAAGTACGACGCCGGCCTGGTGTTCGCGACCCAGAACGCGGGCGACCTGCTGGCCACCGAGGAGGGTGAGGTGGTCGCCACCAACCCTGCCATCCTCTTTCTGGGTGCCCAGCGCCCCCGGGCCGCGGCCCGCCTCCAGCGGACGTACGGCCTCTCGGCGGCGCAGCGGGCGGGCCTGGAGGCGGCCGGGCGAGGTGACTTCCTGCTCTGCGCTGGCAACGCCCGCCTGTCCATGGAAGTGGTCGCGCCGCCCTGGCAGGCCGCAGTCATGGCTCGAGCCCGGGGCCAGTACAATGCCACCTCCATGCCGGAGCTGCAGCCGGTCGGGCGGGCTGACTCCCTGAAGCTCCGTGGGCCGATGCCACGGGGTCGGTAACTGCTGGCGTTTGAACCTATGATAGTATGTAGGGGTGACCTTGAAGGACTGGGCGCGGCAACAAGGCGTTCATCCCTACCGCTGGTTCTGGGAAGGCAAACTCCCAGTTCCCGCCCGCCGCGCCGGCCGGCTGATCCTGGTGGACCAGCCACCGGTCAGTGCCGTTCCAGGGATCACGGCCGTGTATGCCCGCGTGTCGTCCGCTGACCAGAGGTCCGACCTGGACCGTAAGGTTGCCCGGGTGAGCGCATGGGCGGCAGTCCAGAGCTGGGCGGTGGGCCGCGTGGTGACCGAGATCGGCTTTGCGCTGAACGGCAAGCGCCGCAAGCTCCTGGCCCTGCTTCGGGACAAGACGGCGACCACGATCGTGGGGGAACATCGCGACCGGTTTGCCCGCTTGGGCGCGGAGTAGGTCGGGGCTGCGATGTCGGCACAGGGCCGACGGTTGCTGGTTGTGGATCCATCGGAGGTGGATGACGATCTGGTGTGGGACGTGACCGAGATCCTGACCAGCCTCTGCGCTCGCCTCTCCGGACGGCGAGCGGCTGCCAACCGAGCGGCCAAGGCCATCGCGGTGGCCACCGGGGAGAACCCGTGAAGCTGCAGCAGGCCGGGTCCCCACGCAGCCCGCTTCGTGGGGTGCCCCAGGCCTACCGGTACGCGCTCGATCCCACCCCGGCCCAAGAGCGGAGGCTCCGCTCCCATGTCGGAGCGGCGCGATACGCCTGGAACTGGGGTCTGGCCCGGGTGAAGGCGCGGTATGAAGCCGAGAAGAAGTGGTACTTGGCGGAAGAACTCCATCGGCTGTGGAACGCGGAGAAGAAGCGCAACCCCGAGTTGGCCTGGTGGCAGGAGAACTCCAAGTGCGTCTACCAGGAGGCCTTCAGGAACCTGGACCGAGCGCTCCACGACTTCCTGAAGTCCAAGACGGGAGAACGGAAGGGGCGCCGGCTGGGCTTCCCCCGGCACAAGAAGAAGGGCCGGTGCCGGGATTCCTGCCGCTTCAGCACCGGGGTGATGCGCTGCTCGGGCTCGACGGTCACGCTGCCCAGGCTGGGGACCATCCGCACCCACGAGTCCACCCAGGCATTGGCGGGCAAGATCGCGGAGGGAAAGGCCAGGATCCTCTCTGCCACCGTGTCGCGGACCGCCCAGCGGTGGTTCGTGTCCTTCACCGTGGAGGTGGAGCGTGAGATCCCGGATCATCATCGGCGGCCCCGGACGGCGGTGGGCATCGATCTCGGGATCGCTTCCCTGATCATGGCGGTGGACCATCGGGGTCGGGTGATCCGGTTCCCTGGTCCCCAGCCGCTGAGGGCTGCGCTGGGGCGCCTCCGTCGAGCCTCGCGCGCCCATTCCCGCAAAAAGACCGGCTCTGCCAACCGAAGAAAGAGCGCCAAGCGCCTTGCTCGACTCCATGCCCGGATCGCCAACTGCCGTCTCGATGCCGTGCACAAGGCCACGACCTGGCTGGCTGCTCGATATGAGGCGGTGGTGGTCGAGGACCTCAACGTGGTTGGGATGCTCCGCAACCGGAGGCTGGCCCGGAGCCTGGCCGACCAGTCCTTCGGGACCGTGCGGCCCCAGCTCGGCTCCAAGACCGTCTGGCGCGGCGGCCGGCTGTTGGTTGCCGAGCGGTTCTTCCCCAGTTCCAAGACGTGCTCTGGCTGCGGGACGGTGAAAGCCAAGGCTGGCCGAGCGCATCTTCCGCTGCGAGAACTGTGGCCTGGTCATCGACCGGGACGTGAACGCTGCGAAGAATCTTCTCCTCGCGCTCGCCGTCAGTGGCAGAGGGGCCTGTGGAGCCGAGGTAAGACCCAGCAGTGCTGGGCACACGGCGATGAAGCAGGAGGGGACCCCACGAAGCAGGCTTCGTGGGGACCCCAAGCAGGAACCCGGCACCGTAACAAGCGGGTAAGACCGGGGCCGCCACCGGGCAACCGGTGGCTGCGGGTCGGCTGACTCATGCTCACTGACCCGCAACGGGATGCTCTGAGCCCGGAGACAGCGGTAGTCACTGCACAAGGCCTGCGCTGGCCAGGTCTGGCTCTGTGCGACCAACTCCAGGTTGCCTGCCGGCTCTCCGACGGCGTGGTCTTCGGGCCGGTTCCCTGGAGCACAGCCGGGGGTCGGCATCACGCCCGCTGCGGTCCGTTGGAGTTCGAATTGAGGCTGCGGCCGGCACCTCTGGGGGTGGCGATCGGCATAGAGCTGAGGGCGATGTCTGCGGCTGAGGTGGCCGAGGTCGAGCTCTCGGCTCGGACCCGGCTCGGCGATGCCCCGCCGGCCTGGATGCTGGCCAACGGATATCAGTCCTGGGATCCCTCGGGATGGGAGCGCGCCCAGCGCCCGCTGACCTCGTGGTGGACCGTGGGCCTGGCGAACGAGCGAGGTGGGGGGCTGGCTGCAGCCGCCGTCGGGGCAACCGCCAGCTGCACCCGTTTCGAGCTACGGGAGGGGCGCTGGAGCCTCGTTTGGTGCCAGGCTCCGGGACTGACACACTGGCCGCCGCTGTTTCGGGCCGTCGCCGGCGACCGCTGGCAGGGAGAGGAGGTGCGGGTCGGCGCCGCAGCCGACCTGGGGACCTGCATGCATGCGCTCATCGGACCGGGGACGCCGGGGCCGGTCCCCACTGGCTGGCTCAGCTGGTACGGGTGTGGTCCCTTCGTCACCCTCCGGGACGTGCTCGCCAACTCCGACATCCTGGCGCAGGACCACTTCCGCCGGCTCGGCTACCGGCTGGTCCAGGTGGACGATGGCTGGCAGGTGGCTTACGGCGACTGGCGGCCCAACTCCCGCTTCCCGGGCGGGGTGGGGGAGCTCTGCCGGGAGCTGGAGCGGCGCGGTCAGGTCCTCGGCCTATGGACCGCACCCTTCCTGGTCAGCGCCGCCTCCGATCTGGCCGGCGGCGCTCCCGACGACTGGTTCGTCGCCGACCCCGAGGGTCGTGGGCGGGCTGTCGACCCGGTTCACCGGGTGTTCGGACCCATGCACGTGCTCGATGCCTCCCGGCCGGCGGTACAGGAGCACCTGGAACGGCTCTATGCGGGCCTGGCCAGAGCTGGCGTGCGTTACTTCAAGGTCGACTTCCTCTACGCCGGGGCGTATGCAGGTGTGGCCGCGCTGCGTGCGGGGATGGAGGCGATTCGCCGCGGTGCCGGTGATGCCTACCTGCTCGCCTGCGGCGCACCGTTGCTGCCGATGGCGGGCCTGGTTGATGGCTGTCGAGTGGGTCCCGACACCGCCACTCCCGTCTACGATCCGGAGACCGGGCTCTCGCACCCGACCCTGTTCGGCGACGAGCTGCTCGCGGTGGCACGCAATGCCGCTGCACGCTGCCATCTCCGGGGCTGGTTCCAGCTCGATCCCGACGTGGCCCTGGTCGGTGAGGTGCTGAGCGAGGACCGGGCTCGCCAGCTCGTGTCGCTGGTAGCTCTGTCCGGCGGTCCGTTCTTCGCCAGTGACGACCTCGCCCGGCTGGCGCGCCAGCGCCAATGGCTGCTGACGAACCCCGAGGTCCTTGGACTGGTAGGTGGAGAGCCAGCGGCCCCGGACTGGGAGCCGGAGGGAGGTATCCCCAGCCACTGGCGCCGGGATAGCGTGCTGGCGGTCTTCAACTGGGGACCCGAGGACCGCGAGCTGCCGGTGCGAGCGCCGGGGGCCCGGGGCGCACGCGACCTATGGGCCGGCACGGAACTGCTGGAGTTCCGCGACGGCGTCCGACTCCGGGTGCCGGCGGGTGGCGTTCGCCTGCTCCGACTCCACCGCTGACGTGCCCCCAGAGGCTTGACATCCTCTCCGCCCTGTCAGGGCGGAGATTCCCGCTCGGCCTACCGCCCGGTGGTTGACGTGCGGGCTGCTTGGTTTCTTGCGGTCCTGCCGTCCAGTCACCGGGTGTTCCCGGCCGAGTTCATTACCGAACGGAACGGGTGTATCAAGACGCCCCTGCGGGGCGCGGGCGCTTCATCACCGGCCTGAAGGCTGGCCCACCGGCCGCAATCTCGGTAGCAAGCGCCCGGTACGCTGTAGTCGTGCCACGCGTGGTCCACCATCGCGTCCACGGATTGCCCGATGACCGCGTCGACCGCGTCCAGCGTCAGTTCGACAACCTGGTTGCCAGCCGCTCCTGGCAAGGGGAGCGGCCTTGGATCGCGACCAGCCGGTCCCGGGGGCTGTTCGAGAGCGAGTATCTGCGGCACGTCCGTGAGGCCGAGGGCCAGGGGGTGGCGGCTGCCGGGTTCCTGCGTGCCGGCGGCGACGAGACCGACCTCTTGGTCCTGTTGCTGTTCCTGCGCGACGTGAGCTGCGAGTACGGGGTGCGGGTGGTCTGGCGGGACGAGGATCATCCTCTGAGCAAGCTCCGATACCTGGAGCTGCGCCGGGGCCGGCTGCCATCCGGCAATACCCTGGAAGAGATGCTGTCGCGGCGAGCCGTAATCAAGAAGGTCCACGGTCACCCGATCATGTTCTATCCCCCTGCCCACCGACTGAACCACCACCTGCCGGCGCGGCCGGACCAGTGGGGCTACTCACTCTGCGGGATGCGCGCCTACGCGCCCACCCTGCTGGAAGCCGAGCGAGAGGCGCTCAAGATCCTGCGCGCGATGAGCCGCCTGAGCTGAGCCACCACCAATGCGGGCGGTGGTGCAGCGGGTGCGCTGGGCGACGGTGCGCTGGCACGAAGAAGGCGAAGAGCGTTGCCAGCGCATCGGGCTCGGGCTCCTGATCCTGGTGGGCGCCGGCGCCGGGGACACGCCCGGAGACGCCGACCGGCTGGCGGACAAGGTGGCCGGGCTCCGCCTGTTCCCGGATTCCAAGGGGCGCTTCGACCGGAGCCTCGAGGAGGTCGGGGGCGAGGCGCTGGTGGTCTCCCAGTTCACCCTCTACGCGGACTGTCGCCGGGGGCGGCGACCCAGCTTCATCGCGGCTGCCGAGCCGATCACGGGCCGCCGACTCTACGAGCGTTTCGGCGAGCGCTTGCACTCTCACGGCGTGACCACCCGGACCGGGAGCTTCGGGGCCCGGATGGCCGTCTCGCTGGAGAACGATGGCCCGGTGACGGTAGTGCTCAGCACGGACCCGTGGGAGACCGGGATCCGGGCCGGAGCCGGATTAGACTCAGCAAGCAGATGATCCCGGTACGGGAGCTGATGACCACCGAGGTCATCACCTTCAGCGTCGAGACGCCGGTGGAGGAGGCAGCCGCCTGTTTGGCCGAGCGGCATATCACCGGTGCCCCAGTGGTGAGCGAGGACGGGTTCGTGGTCGGCATCGTTTCCGAGACCGACCTCTTCGGCAAGCGCGGGACCACCGTAGGGGACGTGATGTCCACCAACGTGGTCTCGATCACCGAGGAGACCGGGATCGAGGAGGCGGCGCGGCTCCTGGTCGGACATCGAATCCGGCGGTTGCCGATCCTGCGAGAGGGACGGCTGACGGGCTTGATCAGTCGGTCGGACGTGCTCGAGTTCTTTGCCACCAGGGTCTGGACCTGCACTGCTTGTGGCCACGCCGAGCACGGGTTGGAGGCGCCAGACCGATGCTGGAGTTGCTCCGGGCAGAGCTTCCGGTTGGATTGGGCGCACCCCCGCCACTGACGGTCACCGGTCCGGTGCAAAGTTGGCTCCGTCCAGCTCCATGGCCACGAGTCCAACTGGTCAGCGGCTCGAGTTCGTCTGTATAAGACCCCCGTTCGCCGTCCGGAGCCCGAGCGTCGCGCGGGAGCAACCGGGTCCTCCGGGGCGGCGTCTTTTCGCAAGCGAGCACCCGGGCAAGACGTCCGTTTCCGTCCGGGCACGGAGCTCGCGAGTTTGCAGCCCGGGATGTGGAACGCGATCCGGCCGGGGCCGGGTCGACCCGACACCGCCGTATCCGCGCAGGGTGCGCAGGGCCACCATCACCTCGTGCGTGGTCCGGATCACCTCCGAGATCAAGCCGGCCGAGCGGGCCGGTTCCTTCGGGGGGAGCCGGGTCGCCTGCTGGATCACCTTCGGGTAACACCGGGACGGTCCTGGCGGGGCCTGTCGCAGAGGCCCTCCAGGCGAGCGTGTCGAGGCTGTGCTGGCGGCACAGGGCCGACGGTTGCTGGTTGGGGATCCATCGGAGGTGGATGACGATCTGGTCCGGGACGTGACCGAGATCCCAACCAGCCTCTGCGCTCGCCTCTCCGGACGGCGAGCGGCTGCCAACCGAGCGGCCAAGGCCATCGCAGCGGCCACCAGGGAGGACCCGTGAAGCTGCAGCAGGCCGGGTCCCCACGAAGCGGGCTTCGTGGGGTGCCCCAGGCCTACCGGT
>CADDZO010000072.1 GCA_902812395.1 bacterium
CGGTCACGCTGCCCCGGCTGGGGACCATCCGCACCCACGAATCCACCGAGGCGTTGGCGGGCAAGATCGCGGAGGGGAAGGCCAGGATCCTCTCTGCCACCGTATCCCGGAGCGCCCAGCGGTGGTTGGTGTCTTTCGCCGTGGAGGTGGAGCGTGAGGTCCCGGATCATCATCGGCGGCCCCAGACGGCGGTCGGTCTCGATCTCGGGATCGCTTCCCTGATCACGGCGGTGGACCACCGAGGCAAGGTGATCAGGTTCCCTGGTCCCAAGCCGCTTCGGGCTGCGCTGCGGCGCCTCCGCCGCGCCGCGCGCCCATTCCCGCAAAAAGACCGGCTCAGCCAACCGCAGGAAGAGCGCGCGGCGGCTGGCGCGCATCCATGCCCGGATCGCCAACTGCCGTCTCGATGCCGTGCACAAGGCCACTAGGCCCGGCACCGGAGGTCTGCGTCGGGAGAAGGGTCATCGGAGGGGTCGTCGGGAGCCGCAGGAGGCTGTGGCCTGCAGCATCGTGATGGCCCGGGCCCGATCTGCTGCGGGGCCACGATCCCTTGGTGCACGGTCGCCAATGGACCGACCGACATGGGGATGGCCGAGTCGCTGGCTGCCACGGCATCCCCAACCCGGGCCTCGGCAGCGTCGCAGAGCGTCCGATGCGAACGAGGACAACGATCCGAGCGCCGGGTCCCCGGGCCGCCGGCGTGTCGCCGAGCACGGGATAGCCGGTGGGGGCGTGTCGTCTGGGACGGTGCTCGACCTGCTGGCGATAGATCGGAGTCGGACACGTTCCACCATCGCCGGTCAGACCGGACCCATGGCCGCTTTGAAGGGCGCGCGGAAGCCGTTCGGGGAGTTCCTCGGCTCAGGTTGGGGGACGCTCCAGGAGACGGCCGGCGCCGGTCCGCGAGCCGGAGCCCGTGCGTCTCAGGCGTGGGTAACGGTGCCGATGCCCAGTACCTCCTGCTGGACGGTCGGCGAGCCAGAGTAGATGACGCTGCCGGCGCCCTGGATCACGACCGTCAGCGACTGCTCGGCGGTCACGCGAGCGGAACCCGCGCCCCAAATGGCGACCGTGGTGCTGGTGGTAGCGAGGCGGCTGCCATCGTACCGGGCAGCGCCGTTCAGCGTTACCACCTGCTCGTCGGCCTGTCCGGAGGTCACCAGCGTCGTCGCTCCCACCTGTTGGATCGTGAGCCGCCTGATGGCGAGGCCGTGCAGCTCGCCTTCGGCCGAGCCTTCGAGATCGACGGTCAGTGCCGCCGCCTTGAAGGCCATCACCTCAAGGTCTCCAGCGCCTGTTATCGAAATCGATCCCAGCCGGGGTGTGGTCAAGGTGTACATGATCGGGCGGTCAGTCCGAATCCGGGCACCCGGCGTCGGTCCGAGCTCGAGGGTGCCGGCTACCACCTGCGAGCGGAGCCGAGGCAGCACGTTCGCTGCTGCCCGGATGGCGAGCTGCTGCCGGCCCGACTGGGCTACACGGAGGGTGCCCACCCCGGTCACCAGCACGGCGTTGAACCCGTGCACGCTTCGGATCTGGGTGTGCAGCAGGTCAGTGGTGGCCGAGCGGCGGGTCGTGGTGCCGGCCGTACACGCAGTCAGGCCGACCGCCAGCAGGGGCAATACCAGCAGGAGACAGCCAATCCGCAGCCCGAGCGCCAACATCGTCATGGCTTCGGCTGGCCAGGGAGTGCACTAGCTCGAGACGGTGGCATGGTCCTGTCCCGGGTACGGAGAGGATGCCGAGGCGGTGTAGACCATCCTCTCAGCGCTCCAGTGGTCTGCATCCGGCCGTGGCGGCTGTGGAGGCTGCTTGTATGGAGTCCACGGACGTGGTGTAGGGATCTCCGGTCCTCCTATCCGGGGTCCGTGCTTTCCGCCCCCCATCTGGGGTGCCCCCGGTCGGCATCCGTCTCGCGGTTACGAACTTGATCACCGCGGTGCTCCACCGGTGTCCAGAAGGCTCCGCCAACCGGAAGAGAGCGCGCAGCGCCTGGCACGGCTCCATGCCCGCATCGCCAACCTCCAGGACACTCCACGAAGCCAGCTGCACGGGCCTCGATGCTGGTCTTCGGCTACGAGACGGTGGTGGAGGACCTGAACGTGGTCGGGATGGTCCACACACGACCGGAGGTTGGCGCGGAGCCAGGGCGACCCTTCGGGACAGTACGGCACCAGCTCGGCTACAAGACCGCCTGGCGCAGCGGTCGACTGATCATGGCCGAGCGGTTCTTCCCGAGCTCCAAGCCGGTGCGAGGTCTGCGAACTGGTCATCGACCGAGACGTGAACACCCTGAGGAACTTGCTCATGCTCGCCATCAGTGGCAGAGAGTATGAGCGGAGCGCCCCCGGCTTCCGGCGACCGGGCTGTGCAAAGCGGCTGGTGCAATCGGTGCTGCCTTGCCTGGTGCGAGACCGGCCCGGATCCCGGTTGCCGGGGTCGCCCACCGCGAGCACGGGACGGTCAGTGAGCCATCCCCGAGGGCCCCACTCCGGTCCCCTGGAAGCGGTGGCCCCGTGGACTCTCCGAACCGAGGATGGGGAACGCGGATCCATGACCCGCAACCACCCAGGGGCGGTGCGCCGGGGGGCTGTCACAGCCCCCCGGCAGGGAAGGGGGAAGGGGGCGTTCTCTCTTTGTTCTGTCCCCAGCCGTGCCCGGTACGAGGTGCGGCGCAGAGTGCCGAACCGATGCCGTTGCCCCGTCTCCCCGGAGATGTATCCATCCCTAGCCTGACGCTACCAGGATGCATACCCGAACTCTAACGCCATCGATCATAAGGTGGTACAGCGCAAAAATGCAGCAACACTTTCGTCTCGTTCTTGTGCGCGATGGTTGCGCTGAACATCGAGAGATCAGAGAGCTCGGTTGCGGCTGTGTAGCGCGCAGAGGCTGGTATGCTCGCCGGCTGTGATCACAACGGGATCTGCAGCGGGTGCGCTATCGGTCTCGCCTTCGTCCGGGTGAGGGAAGGCACCACCTTTACCTTCGTCCCGGGGACCCCGAAGGAGATCGGCGAAGGGATCTCCAGCCCTGACGAGATCGTTGCCCAGCTCGAGGCAATCCACGGGCGCATGTCCTCGCCACCGCAGCCAGTCATCACCCCTCAGGGGACGCAGCAGACTGGCGAGTACGGCTATCAGGTAGTGGCGGCGAACGCCGTCGGTCAAGACACCGTCCCTTCGCCCACTGGTTTCACCTCCCGGGCGAATGCCATCTTGAATGCGATCAATAGCAACCCATCGAGTGGGATCCGGTCCCGCACGCCAGCGGCCGGTACCGTATCCTCCGTGTCGAGGCACCCCTCAGCGCACCACGGGTCTGATCGGCGAGGTCCCGGCCACCAGTACCAGCTTCGCCGACGAAGGTCAGGTCGCAAGCCCGTACGTCCCCGCTTCAACCCAGCTTCTGGTCGACCGGGTAGTGGTCGAGTCGACGACCCGGCCACCGTGTGAAGCCAAGGCAGATCGGCGGTCTGAGCCGCAGGTCGATCGCTTTGTCTGAACACTCGCCTTCGGGAGCGACGCTGCGCCAGGCCGCCGCTCACCGCTGGAACGATCAGGAGCAGGATCGCTGCCCCACGAAGCCGGTCACCAGCTGCAGAAGCACGCCCGCCCCGACCGGGATGCCTGCCATATCGGCGAGCCAGTTGCCAACTTGCGAGCCCACTACCCCGACCAGGAGATCGACCAGCAGGCCGCCACCTCGACCTGCACGAGGTGGGTGGCAAGCCCCCTGCCAGCAACCCGACCAGCAAGAACAGCCAGAGGTTTGTGCTGTCCACGTCGAACGTGGTCGGGATGATCGTGATCATCCACATGTCTCTGTCCCTCCTTCGGCTCTTCGTCTCAGCGTGTGGCAGCTGACTTGGCATGGCGTGCTAAGGACAGGGCGGTTCGGTTTTTGCTGGCGTCTGACCCGGCGGTTTTGCTCCGCCATCCCGAGATCCCAGTGAGGCGGACTCGGCCGAAGCGTCAAGTGCCTGCGCTGGCAGCCCCACCGTCTCATGCCATGGTCGAAAGGGTCGGGCGCAACGAGGCGACTCTGGCGGTGCTCGCTTCGGTGACCCCGACCTTCCGGCGGGGGACCATGCTGGGCCCCGGCGAGGATCATCGCTGGTGTCGAGCACTGGCATCGGCGACTTTCTGCTCTCCGACCCACACTGCTCCCCACCAGGTCCTGGTCATCAGCAGCACGATCACCCAGGCCAGGGCCACGGAGACGAGGACCAGGACCGGGAGGCGGACGGGCCAGCCGAGACCGGAGGTGATCGGACCGAGGACCACCAGCACCAGGCTCTGCAGGAGATAGATACCCAGGGAATGTTGGCTCACACTGCGGATCAAGGACCAGCCCGGCCGCAGGAAGCGATAGGCCCAGTGGCCGACCCAGATCAGGGTCGTGGTGAACGACAGCGTGAAGGGAAGGAGCGTCGGCCAGAAGAATACGTACAGGCCCTGTGTCCAGGTCCCGGCGGGGACCGTCGACGCCTGCCAGAACAGAAGGGCGCCAAACCCGACCGTCGCCGCCACTGCCGCTGGCCAGTAGTGGCGAAGCGAGCGCAGCCGCTCGAACTCGGCCCCGGCCAGGCAACCGAGGCAGAAGTAGCCGGCCCAGAACGGAGCCTCGTCCTGCGCCATCCAGGTCAGCGGCCAGGCCAGCGGTCCGTCCTCAGGTGGGCGGTAAGTATGCAGCAAGCCGAGGCCGAGCTGGAGGACCAGCGCTCCGAGCGTGAACGCCCCGAGCCACTTGCGGCTGCGGGGCAGGATGAAGAGGAGCAGGTAGAGCTGGGCGATGGCGAATAGGAAGTAGAGGAGGCCTGGTCCGGAGGCGAGCCAGTCACCTACCTGCTCGGCCTGCGTCGGCAGCTGACCCTGCCACACGTCCACGGCCCAGAAGACCGGTATCCAGAGCAGCCAGGGGAGGAGCACCCTAGACCAGCGGCGGCGGAGGAAGCGGCCCCGATCGGCAGGGCGGCAGCTGCTGCGGTACAGGACCAGCCCGCTCAGGAACACGAAGCTGGGCACCGAGAACCTCGCGACGGTCGCGAAAACGGCCACTGGATCGCCGGTGGCGGGCTCCGTGCTGGGAACCATCCAGGCCGCAGCGTGGATGGCGGCCACGCCCAGCAACGCCACCACGCGCACCAGATCCACCTCCGGTATCCGCCCCTGGGTGGTGTCCGGGGCGGCGCGCCGGTGCCCGACAGAGCCTGGACCGGGGCCCTGATCGCGGGCCTGCGCCCGACGGCCGGCGGCTGGTATCGCCAGCTGCGGAGCAGCCTGATCTGTCTTGGTGTGAATATCCATTGGGGGGATTGCAGGTATACGACGATGGCGCGCAAAAACGCAGCAATCTCGTGAAGCGTCCTACGTCTGGCATCCCCCAGAGCGCGCAACAATTGCTTGCGCCGTGCAAGGAATTGACTGCACTTTCCAAATGCTCGCATGGGCACTCTGGCAGTAATCTGTTGGGTGTGATGGGTCCAACCGCTCAAGGGGGGATCCCCGACACGGCCGAAGGCCAAGCGGAGGCGCTGCCACGCCGGCCCCGGGCTCTCATCATCGAACCCGATCCCGACTATCGTTCGGTGATCGCGCACGTCGCCGTCCTGGCCGGCTGCGATCCGATCACGAGCGCGGATATGGCAGGAGCGCTGGTGGAGATCGACGGAGAGGGCTGCGATCTCGTCATCATCGGGGTCGGTCCCAGCGGCCATCCCGGAGCGGAGGCGCTGTCCCAGATTCGGGATGCGGTGCAGGCGCCCATCATCTTGCTCGACGAGTCCTACGAGGAGGCGCGGACCAGCTTCGAGGCGGGTGTAGATCAGATCCTGCCCAAGCCCTTCGTTCCCGGTGCCCTGATCGGTGCGATCACGTCTGAGCTTCGAACGGCGGCACCAGGATCGGTCCTTGAGGTGGCCAAGCGGATCGAGCTGGAGGGCGTGACCTTCGATGCAGTCCGCAGGCGAGTGGTCGTGGGTGAACGCAGCGTCGGGTTGACACGTCGCGAATGGGAGCTGCTGACCTTCCTTCTCGGGCGAGCCAATCAGTACGCGCGGGCCGAGGAGCTGGTGACCGGAGCCTGGGGTGACCAGGCGTCGGTGGAGCAGCTGCGGACCTACGTCACCCGCCTGCGGCGCAAGCTCAAGCCCTTGCGGCCCCCCTTCGACCTCATCTCCCAACCCGGGCTCGGCTACAGCCTGGCTCTGGCCGGCCTTGGAGCCGATCAGGCCACCGCGAATTGACGGGGCGAGGCGCCCACCTCGGCTGTCGGTGTGTCCCACGTCTCTCGTTGGTTCCCAGGGGCCCGGCCTCGGGGTGGCCAGCGATCGCGGCCCTGGTCTGCCTCCGGTGATGTGCAGCCGGCACCGGGGCAGCGGTGTCGGTGTCGGTGGCCGCGGTGCCCCCGAATCGGAGCGGATCGCGGCCGGCCCGATCCCGGGCATCGGACACGGCTTCGCGAGGGGCCGGGCAGGTTCCGCCGGCCTTCGGCCATCGGGTGCTGCACGGGGGTGCCGCCGCTGCCTCGCCCTCGAGCCGCAGCAATCGATGGCACTCAGTCAGCCCGCGCTGCCAGCCCAGGCCCTGACCGTTCCGCTCAGAACCCCGAAGGCGGACTCCATCGTCGTCTTCTGGCCGGGCCCCGAGGCGAAGATGGCCATCAGCGACAGCACCGCCACCTTCCCGGTGCCAAGGACCACCTCGGCCGCCCTGACGACGCTCTCCACTCCCGGCCCGTTCGGCTCCCGGGTCGGCAGGGTCGGCCCCAGGGCGGCGTCGAGCACGTCCAGGTCGATGTGCAGGTCGATCGCGTCGCAGTCCCGCGCCAGTCGGGTGGCAGCCTCGGCCAGCCCCTCGGTGGGCACGATCTCGATATCGGTAGCCCTGATCAGCCGTTCCTCGTCCGGGTCGAGATTGCGAATGCCGTACATCACTATTCGGTCGGTGGGCAGCGGCGCGCTCTGCTGGGCGAGGGATCGCCAAGGGGCATGACAGAGGCCGGCCGCGACTGCCACCGGCATCCCGCCCAGAAGCCCAGTCAGGGTGGTGCGCGGGGTGTTGAAGTCGCCGTGGGCGTCGAACCAGACCAGGCCAATGCGGGCTTGCGCACCCAGGGCGCGCTGCATACCACCGATCACCCCGGGAAGGTGGGAACAATTACCTCCGACCACCGCCACCTGCCCGCACGTCTTGAGCCCGCGCTCCACCGCCGTGGCTACCTGTCCACAGACGCGGCCGAGGTCGGTGATCACGTCCCCCGTCCGATCGGTCACGGGCAAGCTTGGGATCTCGAGCTGAACGCCCCCGGCAGCAGCTGTATAGGCTCCCCTACGGCGGAGCTCGGCCGCCTCGCGGCCGCGCTCTGGCGCCTCCTCCCCGTCCTGATAGGCAATCTCGACCAGGTAGAGATTCATGGCTGATCTCCCCATACAAAGTGCTGTGAGCGGATCGCGCATCGAGCGGGCGTCATGATCGGGCAGCGATGGTCTCGATCCTGAAGATCCGAAGGCGGGGCTTGCAGGGCCGCGCCTGCGCGCTCGGGCCTGAAATGGAGGTGGCAGCGGCTGCCGGCGCTCGCAGATTGAGCGCCCCGGGTGACCCGTTCCATTCCGACCACCGATCACGCCCACCGCCGACGCCGACGGCGGCAGGAGGAGCTTGCCTGGGCTGCGGGCAGCTCCACGACTGGGTCCGTATGCTGCTGGCAGGAGGTGCGTTCTTGATGGAGGCGAGCGCAGACCACCAGCTCCGCCAGGAGCTGGTGGCGGCCGTGCGACTGCTGTTCGAGGCAGACGTGATGTCGGCGAGTGGCCACGGAAACTTCTCGGTGCTGACCGGCGACGGGGGGTTGCTGCTCACTGCAGGCGGAAGTCTGCGCGGGATGCGACCGGACGATTTGGTCTGGGTGCCGCTGGGCGAGGGCGAGCTGCCGTCTCTGTCACCAGTGGTCAGAGAGATCGTGCCGATGCATCGGGAGGTCCACCGGCTGGGCCTGGACGGCGTGCGGGCGGTAGTGCACACGCATTCACCGGCCGTGACCGCGTTCGCGGTTGCCAATCGCCCCCTGCCCTGCGTCTACGAGGCCATGCTTCGATTCGGTCTGGAGGAGGACGTTCCGGTGGCGGCGTGGGCGCCGCGCGGCTCGACTGCGTCAGTGTCGAACATCACCACGCTGCTTCGGCAGCGGCCGACACGGCGGGCGGTCCTGCTCGGGAATCACGGTCTGCTCGCTATGGGACGCAGCCCAGAAGAGGCCGCGCGGCTGGTGGTGGCGATGGAGGAGGGTGCCGCGGCGGTCATCGCGGCGCAGGCTCTCGGCGGCGCCTTGCCCTTCCCATCGGGAGCGTTTCTGACCGAGCAGGCCCACATGGCCAGCTTCGGCTCACCGGCATCCTGAGCCGCGGGGGTGGTAACTGTTGCCGTCCGAGCGTGCGGTAGGCGTAATGGTCAACTTGAAGGAGTGGGCACGGCAACAGGGCGTCCACCCTAAGACCGTGTACCGCTGATTCCGGGAAGGCAAGCTCCCGGTTCCCGCGCGCCGTGCCGGCCGGCTGATCCTGGTGCACCAGGCACCGGTCAGTGCCGTTCCGGAGATCACGGCCGTGTATGCCCGCGTGTCCTCCGCTGACCCGCGTGCGGACCTTGACCGTAAGGTTGCCCGGGCGACCGCTGGGCGGCAGCCCAGAACTTGGCGGTGAGCCGCGTGGTGACCGAGATTGGCTCTGCGCTGAACGGCAAGAGACGGTGGTGGTTGAGGACCTGAACCTGGCCGGGATGGTCCGCAACCGGATGTGCGTCCCTCGACCGACGGAGGGAGGCGGCTCGAGGCCGCCTCCCGAGCGCCATCTCGCCGCGCTGGCTAGGGACTGGTCTTGGCCAGTGCTGCGGCCAGGCCCGCCGCGTCCGGGGTGCCCAGACCGCTGGCGGGGTCCCAGCCGGCCGTGGCTGCGTACCCGGTGATGCCAGACCAGGAGTTGTCGCCAACCGTGATGTCGTGGAACGCCTGGGCATAGAGGGCCGGGTCCCGATAGATCTGGTACAGCCGTGGCGGCAGGAAGCCGAGCGGTCCGTCTGCCTGGTTCATGACCGCGTCGGTAGCCGCCCAGAGCGGGGTTGCTTCGCTGGTGCCGCCAATGATCACCCAGCTCGGCGGGACGGTCGGGTCGAAGCTCTCCCAGATCAGGATGGCGCTGACCAGGGCAGCGTTCATCGAGACGTCGGGCAGGCCACGCATACCGGTCGGGTCGGGGATGGCCGAGGCCCCCTGATCGGTTGGCTCCGGGAAGACCGAGCTGTAGCCGCCGCCGCCGGCGCCGCAGCAGTCGTGCCAGACGGCCTCCGGCTGGTAGGAGGTGATGGTGGGGGGTGGGTTGGGGATCTCGGTCCCGCCTACCGAGACCACGTCAGGGCTGGAGGACGGAAAGTTGACGGTCGGGAACGGGAAGAGCCGGCCCTGCTTGTCGGTGTTCGCCACCCCGGAGTCTCCGCTGGCGAAGAAGGCCGTGACCCCCTGGCTGGCGGCGCTGGCGTAGAGCCCGTTCAGGTTCTCGATCGAGGCGGGGGTCTGGAAGGCCTGCTCGGTGGTGGCCCAGGAGTTGGACCAGATCGTGCCCAGGTCGTGGGAGAGGGCGAACTGCTGGGCGTGCTCAAGGTTGGGGATGCCCTGGACGCCCTCTGTCTCGGGGATAGGGGTGACGACCAGGTCGATCGTCGCTCCGGGTGCGAGTGCATGCGCCCACTCCACGTCGAGCGTGGTCTCATAGGCCCAGCCGATCTCGGTGCCCACGTTCTTGTTGTGGAAGTCGACCGGGCTGGGGACGTGGGTGTAGCTGTAGGTCACCCGGCCCTCGGGCATGAAGATGTTGAAAGCCGGTGGCGCCGGCAGCCCGTAGGTCCGGTCGAAAGTGGCCAGGTCCTGCCGGATGGTCGGGCTGCCGAAGGCGTCGAAGATGACGACCGACTGCCCGGCGCCATCGTCGCCGACGGAGTACAGAGGCCCGAAATCGTACTGGGCCTGGATCGAGGCCGGGCCATAGCAGGCCTGGACCAGGCCGTGGGTGGCGGCGGCACACTGGGCGCTGGTCGGCGGCTGGGCGGCGAGTTGGCCGACCGCCGGCCCCACCACGAGCTGGGGGACCGGGCCTCCGTCCGCGGTCCCGGTGTCGGCGCCGGCGCCGGCGGGTAACAGCGCTGCCCCGGCCGCGAGCAGCGCGGCAACGACGCCCACGATGTGCCTGGAGTGCATGGCACAAACCCTCCTTGGGGAAATGGTCCCCACACCGTGCAGACCGACTCTAGCGCCAGGTGACCGCACGCGACGCAGGGAGTCCTCGCCGCGGCCGTGCTCTCAGGCAGCCCGGACGCGAGGTGGGGTCACCTCGCCCGTGCCCAGGCGGTGGTAGAGCCGGCGCAGCGGTGGGGGCGCCCACCAGTTGGCCCTCCCCAGCAGGCGCATGATGCTGGGCACCACCAGGGCCCGAACCACGGTCGCGTCGAGGGCCACGGCCAGGGCCAGCCCCAGCCCGATCGCCTTGATCAGCACGATCTCGGCCAGCCCGAAGGAGACGAAGACCGCGACCATGATCGCGGCGGCGCCGGTGATGAGTCTGGCGCTGCGCTCCACGCCGGCAGCGATCGCTCCCCCGAGCGCCGCCGTCCGCTGCTGTTCCTCCTGGATCCTGCTGACCAGCAGCACTTCGTAGTCCATGGAGAGCCCGAAGACGGCCGCGAACATGATCACCAGCACCGCCGGATCGATGGGCTGAGGGGTGAAGTTCAGGAGTCGGCTCAGGTGGCCCTGTTGGAAGACCCAGACCAGGGCCCCAAAGGAGGCTGAGATCGAGACCAGGTTGGTCAGCACCGCCTTGATGGGGAGGGCGACCGAGCCAGTGAGGAGGAACAGCACCAGCAACGTCACCCCGATCACGAACCCGATGGCGGCCGGGGTCCGCCTCAGGATGTAGTCGACCGCGTCCTGGTCGGACGCGACCGTACCCCCCACCAGGACCGTGGCGCCGGCGACGCGCAGAGCCCGCAGCCGCTGCAGGATGTGGTCCGCCTCCTGGCTGGAGGCGGGAGCGGGGGTGGTTGCAGTCAGCACCGCGATGTGGGCACCGACGCTGGTGCGGAGCTCTGCCCGCACGGTCGCCGGCAGGCGGTCGGGCGGTTGGGAGTAGAGATGCTGGTAGCCGGAGCGGTCGAGGCCGCCCAGATCCACCGGGCCGCTAACTGCCCTCACACCAGGCACCGCAGCGATGCGCTGGCTCAGGTCGTAGAGGCGGCCCACGCGGCTCGGCTCCAGCGGGCTCCCGCGCGGATAGTCGACCACCACCGTGAAGGTGTCCTGTCCCTGGCTGGGGAAGTCGCGGGTCAGGGTCTCGTACCCCTGGCGGGCCGGAGCCTGGGGTGGCAGCAACTCGACCCCGCCGGTGGCCAGCCGGATGCCGAGGATGGGCGAGCCCATCAGCAGCAGCACCGCGGCCGAGGGCAGCAACACCGCCAGCGGCCGCTCCATCGCCCAGTCCGCCACCCGCCTCCAGAGGCTGCCGCCTCCGGCCCGCGGGAGCAGGCCGGGCAGCCGCAGGGCGTCGACCCGAGGGCCGAGCAAGGAGAGAACCGCAGGCAGGAAGGTCAGGGCGTAGACGATCGCCAACAGCACCACCATCGCCCCTGCCGCTCCCATCGAGGCCATGAAGGTTCCTTGGTAGAAGAGCAGGGCACCCAGCCCGATCGCCACCGTCACCCCGGAGAAGGTGATGGCTCGGCCGGCGGTGGCGAGCGCGATTGCCAGCGCCTCTGGCCGGGGACTGCCCCGGCCCAGCTCCTCCCGGAAGCGGCTGACGATGAAGAGCGAGTAGTCGATCGAGACCCCGAGCCCGATCAGGGTGACGATATTGAGCGCGTACTGGGAGACGGTGGTGGCGTGGGCGAGCAGGTAGGTACCGCCCAGCCCGCCCAGGATGGTCAGCATCCCCACTCCCAAAGGCAGCAGGGCGGCCACCGCCGAGGCGAAGATCAGGAGCAGAAGGACGGCGGTGACAGGCAGGGAGACGGTCTCGGCCCGGCGCAGGTCGTCCTCGAGGGTGGCGGAGAAGGCGTGGTCCAGGGCGGCGCTGCCGGTGGCCTGGACCTGAAGGGGGCCGGGGCGGACCTCGGCCCGCAATCCCGGGTAGGCGCGCTGAGCGGCACTGCCGGTGAGGCGAAGCACGACCTGGACCAGTGCCGAGTGTCCGTCAGGGGAGATGAAGGTCGCGCGCTCGGGGCCGACGAGCCCGTAGGGCGTCACCACCCGCGCCACCCGGGGGTCGCGTGCAAGCGGTGCCACGGCTGCCTCCAGGGCCTCGCGGTAGGCGGGGCTCGCCACTTCGAGGTGGGGGTCGGTGAAGATGAGCAGGAAGCTCGCCCCCGACGGCTGCTGCGAGGGCAGCTCGGCGGCGATCAGGCGGGCCGCCTGGCTCGATGGGGTGGGCCCACTGTATCCGCTGGTGGAGCTGAGCTCGCCACCACGCACGACCCCCAGCACCGAGAGCGCCAGCAGGAGGGACGACCCGGCCAGGACCGGCCAGGGCCAGCGATGGACGATGCGGGCCCAGGCGGCCAAGGCTGCGCTCATCGCCGGCTGCCCATGGTCAGCTTGGCGAAGGCGTCGATCGCGGCCGAGCGGTCGAAGGTCTCATCCAGCGTGCCCTGGACCCAGATCCCGAACATGGCCGCCCAGGCCACTGCTGCCACCGCCGGCGCCTCCTCGGGCGACCAGTCCTCCCACTGGGCCATCACCGCCCGAATCGCCTGCTCCATGTAGCCGCGGTCCAGGGCGATGGCCCGGAGCAGGGTCTGGCGGACCTGATCGTTGCGGTTGGCCTGGGCCAGCATCTCCACGAACAGCCGCCAGAAGGGCTGGTCGGGGCGCTTCGCCTGTTCCAGTCCGGCCAGGGCGAACTCGGTCGGATCGCCCTCGATCCGCGGTCGCAGCTCGTTGCAGGCGTGCTCGACCGCGGCCACGATCAGGTCTTCCTTGGTGGCGAAGTAGTAGTGGACCAGCCCGGGGGCGACCCGGGCCGCAGCGGCGATGTCCTTGACCGAGGTAGCGGCGTAGCCACGCTCCCCCAGCAGCTGGACCGCCGCTTCCACGATCCTCCGCCGGCTGTCCGTCGCCATGGCAAGCTCCTGGTTGGTCATTCAACCAGAAATCCTTGCCCGCGGGATGAGGGAACATATCCGGCATGCGCGTCGGGATCGTGGGCCTCGGCCTGATCGGCGCTTCACTGGCGATGGCGCTTCGGGGCACCTTCCGGGTGCTGGGCACCGACCTCGATCCGGCGGTGCTGGAGGCGGCGCGAGCGGCAGGGCTGGTCGAGCCCGGTGACCCGCTGGCCGCCGATGTGGTAGTGCTAGCGGTCCCGATCCCGGCGCTGCCCTCGGTGCTGGCCGGGCTGCGAGGGCACTCGGGGCTGGTCACCGACGTGGCCAGCACCAAGGTCCAGGTGATGGCATGGGCCCAACGGGCTGGCGTCGACCTGGTCGGCGGCCACCCCATGTGCGGCAGCGAGCGCTCCGGCTTCGCTGCCGCCGACAGCTCGCTCTTCCTGGGCGCCCCCTGGGTGCTCACCCGGGCCGAGCCCCGTCTCGAGGCGGTGGTCCGGTCGGCCGGGGCCGAGCCGGTGGTGATGGACGCCGAGCGCCACGACCGGCTGGTGGCCGGTGTCAGCCACGCCGCCTTCTGCTGCTCGGCGGCCTACGTACTGGCCCTGGCCGGCGATCCGGAGTGGCCGGAGGCCCGGCGCCTGGCCGGACCCGGCTTCCGGGACCTGAGCCGGCTGGCGGCCGGGGACCCCTCGCTCCACCTGGCCATCGTGGGCACCAATCGGGGGCCGGTGGTAGAGCGGCTGCGTGCCCTGGAACGGGAGCTAGCCCGTCTCCGGGAGCTGATCGAGGCCGGCGAGGCCGCGGATTGGCAGCTCCGTCAGCTCCTGGAGCGGGCTCGCCAGGAACGTACCCCGAGCCTGGAGGCGGTCCACGGGGGCTGAGAAGGTGGGCCGGGTGCAGCGGCCGGCCCGGCTGGAAGGGGAGATCCAGCTGCCGCCGGACAAGTCGATCTCGCACCGCGCCCTTATCCTCAACGCGCTGGCTCGGGGCGAGGCCCGGCTGCAGAACCTCTCGCCAGCCAGGGACGTGCAGAGTACCGCCGCCTGCCTGCGCCAGCTGGGGGTGGAGCTGGGCCAGGGGTGGATACGGGGGCGAGGACCCGAGGGCCTGCACCAGCCCTCCGGGCCGCTCGACTGCGGGAACTCCGGTACCACCATGCGCCTGCTGGCCGGCCTCCTGGCCGGCCGGCCACTTGAGGCCACGCTGATCGGCGACGCCTCGCTCTCCAGCCGGCCGATGGAGCGGGTGGCGGAGCCGCTGCGCCGGATGGGGGCCTGGGTCGAGACCTCCCCGCTTCGGGTGGTCGGGGGGCGGCTTCGGGGCGCCGAACACCGGCTGCCGGTGGCCAGCGCCCAGGTCAAGTCCTCGCTCCTCCTGGCCGGCGTACAGGCCGAGGGCGCGACCACGGTCTGGGAGCCAGCTCCGACCCGGGACCACACCGAGCGGATGCTGGCCGCCATGGGCGCCGACATCGCCTTCGGAGCGGGCTGGGTCCGGATCGGGCCCTCGGAGCTGTGTCCCCTGGACGTGACCGTCCCGGGAGACCTCTCCGCGGCCGCCTTCTGGCTGGTGGCGGCCGCCCTCCACCCCCGGGCCCGTCTGCGTCTGCCCGGGGCCGGGGTCAACCCCAGCCGGGCGGCCCTGCTCGACCTGCTGGACCAGGTGGGGGTACGGCTCCGTCGGCTGGATCAGCGCCGCTGCGGCGCCGAACCGGTGGCCGACCTGGAGGTGGAAGGCGGCGTTGGGCTCCAGCCCTTCCAGGTAGGCGGGGAGCTGGCCGCTGCCTTGATTGACGAGCTCCCGGTGCTGGCGGTGCTGGCCACCGGCCTTACGGGCACCAGCCGGGTGACCAACGCGGGTGAGCTCCGCGTCAAGGAGTCGGACCGGATCACCACCATCGGGGAAGGGCTGCGGGCGATGGGGGCGACGGTGCGGGACGCCGCCAACGGCTGGGAGATCGAGGGGCCGGTGCAGCTGCGCGGCGCCCGGGTCAGCTCCTGCGGCGACCACCGGGTGGCGATGGCGCTGGCGGTGGCCGGCTTGGTCGCGGAAGGAACCACCGAGATCGTGGGCGCCGACTGCGTCGCGGTTTCCTACCCTGGCTTCTGGGAGCAGCTGGAGGAACTGTGTTCCAGGACCGGCTGAAGGTGGTGAACGAGATCGATGCCCCCGTCGTCGCCCTGGAGCTGCACGAGCTGGAGGTGACGCCGCCGCGGACCGACTTTGACCCGGTCGTGGCCGAGGCCGAGGCCGACGCCCGTGCCGGCCGGCTTCCTCGGCCCACCGCCGCCCGTGCCCTCTACCGTCGCTTCGGCATCGACCCGACCCGGTACCGGCCCAGCAGCGAGGCCCTCCTCCGACGCCTGAGCCGGGAGGAGCCGCTTCCCCGGATCAACTCGCTGGTCGACGTGGCCAACGTGGTGAGCCTCCGGCTTCAGGTCCCGGTCGGGCTGTACGACCTGGCCCGGGTGCGGGGGCCGCTGGTGCTGCGGCTGGGCCGAGCTGGCGAGGCTTACCAGGGGATCGCCCATCGGGTCAGCGTCGCCGGCCACATCTGCGTCGCCGACGAGGAGGGACCCCTCGGCAACCCCACCCACGACTCGGCCCGGACCATGGTCACCACCGCTACCGAGCGTGCGGCCTGGATCTTCTATCTCCCGGTGACCGAGCGGGATCTGCGCTGGACCTACGAGCTGGTGGCCCGCTTCGGCCGAGGCCTGGTCCGCCTCCCCTGACGGGGCCCGGGCGCAGGGAACGGGTGGGCGCCGGCATCGAGGTCTACTTCGCCGACCCGCACAGCGGTCCCGGACGCGACTCTGCAGCTCTCGCGCTGTCGCGTTCGGGGCCGCAACCGCGGCGCCCTGTCCGGCGGCAGCTGTCCGGACGCGGGTGGAGGCGCTTGGGGCATCCTGTGGGCGGTGGCGGAGGAGGTCTGGTGCGT
>CADDZO010000073.1 GCA_902812395.1 bacterium
CCACCTCCCCTCTCTCCCTACCCTCTCCCGGGGGCGCGGGAACGACCCCGGCGACCGTGGTGCCCACGCCCGCGCCGCTCCCGTCCGTTCCGACCTCGGCGTCGCCCGTGCCCGCTGCACCACCGGTCGCCGGCCAGCTACTGGAGCTGCCAGGTGGGGTGCGGGCCATGGCCTACTGCGTTCGGCTCGCAGATGCGGCCGGCCTGCCCACACAGCAGACCCTGGCCTGGCCCCCCGGGGCTGGCTGCGGCTCCACCGCGCTGCCGGCCATGACTCGGGCCTGGATCTTCTTCGACGCCCGCTGGGAAGGGATGGGGAAGGTGTGGGTGGACGGGGATGCTGACCTGAACCAGTGCCAGCCTCCGGCGGGGACCGCCTGCGTGACCAGGGTGGTCACCTCGCCCGTGATGGTGAGCTCGGTCCCGGTTGCCCTCGACTGCGACCTGACCGGGATCCCGTCCCCCGTCCTCCACGTCGCGGACGCGCTCCACTCGCCCGAGGTGGTCTTCTCCGCCGCCCAGGCCTCCGGGGGCCAGATCCTGCTGCTGGCGGTGGGAACGGGGGCGCCCGACGCCTACGAGCAGGTGGTGCTGGCCGTCCAGGGGGACGCCACCGCTCTCCGCTACTGGGCGCCGCTCGGGTGATCGGCCATCGCCTGGTCTGCCTCGATCTCTCCCCTGAGCTGCTGGGGGCGGTCGAGGTGCGCGCGAACGTGGTCACGGCCTGGGGGTCGCGACGGCTGGCACCTTCCCAGTCGGACCCGCCCAGCCCGGCCTCGCTGGCTGAGGTCCTGCGAGAGCTGCTGGCAACGGCCGGCATCGGCGCCCGGAGAGCGCGGATGACGCTACCCGATGCCGCCACCGTCAGCCGCACCCTGGTCCTCCCCCCCATGCCCGATCGGGACCTCGCCCGGGCCATGCGTTATGAGGCCGAGCGCCACCTTCCGTTCCCGATCGGGCAGGTGCGCTGGTCCTGGGACCTGCTGGAGCGGCGCGTGGACGCGGTCATCGTCTATCTGGTCGCGACCTGGGGGGACGTTGCCGACCGCTGGGCCGAGGCCGCCCGCCTGGCCGGACTTTGGCCAGAGGTGCTGGAACCCCGCTCGCTGGCGCTCGTGCGGGCGCTGGACCGCGATCAGGCGGTGCTCCTGGAGCGCCGAGGCACTCTCCTGCATCTCACGGTCGTCCAACATCGACGCCCGGCTCTGGTCGACCGGGCCCCCTGGGCCGGCGGAGATGCCGGCCTGGAGCAGCTGCTGCACCGGGCTTTCCGGCACCAGTCCCTGGCCGGCCGCCTGCCACCGGTGCTCCTGGCTGGCGAGCTCGACGGCGAGCACCTGCCGGTGCCGGTTCCCGCCCTGCCGGTGGGCGAGGTATTGGACGGCCACCTGCCGGCGGCACCGCCTGCCTTTCGGGCCGGCGCGCACCTGGCCGAGCTGGGGCTGGCGATGAGGACCGGGAGATGAGGGCTCGCCGTGGGCCCCAGGTCAACCTGCTGGCCCCGCGGCCCCGCCTGGCGCTGCCCGGACCCCGGTGGCGAAAGGAGGCAGGGCTGGCTCTAGTAGCACTGGCGGTATGGGGGTTGGCCGCGCTGGCCATCGCCATGCTCCTGGGGTGGGTGAGGTGAGGTTCGGTCCGGTGGGAGACGGATCATTCAAGAAGGGGATGAGGCGATGTCGATCGCACATGCGCTGCTGCGGAGGGCGCGGCTGCCGCGCTCCAACCGAGACCGTCAGAAGGGCTTCACGCTGATTGAGCTCCTGGTCGTGATCTCGATTCTGGGCATCCTGGCGGCGATCGTGACCATGAGCATGGTCGGGATCACGGCCTTCGCCCGCCATCAGGCAAGCCAGGCTGAGGAGCAAACCGTGCAGGTCGCTTTCGACACCATGCTGGCCGAGCAGGACGTCAACCTGGGCTCCATCTGCTCGACCCTCGCTCCCGACTCGCCTGCACGGACCGGCACCGACGACATGAGCCAGTTCCCGGTGTCAACCACCTCGGCCTCGCCCGGCAGCCATGAGATGGTGGCCCTCTATCCCCGCTATCTCCGGGAGCGGTACACGCACGGGGTCTACAAGTGCGTGGTCACCACCAATGCCGACGGCTCGATCAGCGACACCGGTCAGGTGGAGCAGGTGTCCTACTCACCCTGAAGCCGCGAGAATGGTCCTGTGGAGCAAGGCAGAGGTACGTGGGGAATCCCGGTCTGGGGCCTGCCGTTGGCCGGTCCGTTGGGGCGCCTGCCTGAGCGGGCGGACGTGCTGGTGGTGGGTGGCGGGATCACCGGGGTCTCCCTCTGCCGCTGGCTCGGGCCTCAGGCGGTGCTGGTCGAGGCAGACCGGCTCGGGGCGGGGGCGAGCGGCCGGAACGCCGGATTCCTCTCGGCCGGCGTCGGCCACTGCTACGCCAACGCGGTCCGTCGCTATGGCCGGCAGCAGGCGGCCGCGCTCCAGGACTTCACCGCCACCACCCACCGGCTGCTGGCCGAGGCCCTGGCCGGGCGCGCCCGCGGCTACCGGCAGCGGGGGAGCAGGCTGGTGCCGGTCGACCCCGAGGAAGCTCAGGACCTGGAGGAGTCGGCCCAGCTGCTACGGGAGGACGGCTTCGAGGCCCGCTGGGATGGACGGCAGCTGATTCGCCCGGGGGACGGCGAGCTCGATCCTCTGGAGGTAGTGCGGGTGCTGGCCGCGGATCTCCCGCCGGGGACGATCCGGGAAGGGGTGCGGGTGGAACGGGTGGAGGCCGGCACCGAGGGAGTTCGCGTGCAGGCAGGCGGGCAGGAATGCCTGGCGGGGGCCGTGGTCCTGGCCACCAACGCCTACACCCCTCGGCTCCTGCCCGGCATCAGGATCTCGCCGGTGCGGGCGCAGATGGCTGCCGCCCCCGCGCCGGACGGGCTGGTGCCCCTACCCACCGGATCGGACCGAGGGTTCCGCTACTGGCGGCAGCGCACCGACGGCCTGGTGCTGGTCGGTGGGTATCGGAACCTGGCCCTGGAGGAGGAGGTCGGCTACGAGGCGGTACCCACCGCCAGGGTGCAGGCCCACCTCGATCGCCACCTGCGCCAGCTGGGAGTGACCGAGCCGGCCAACCACCGCTGGGCGGGAATCATGGGCTTCACCGCTGACGAGCTACCGTTGGTGGGGCCGGTAGCGGACGCTCCGGGAATGTGGGTCTGCGGCGGCTACACGGGGCACGGCATGGCCTTTGCCTTCCACTGCGCCCGGCTGGTGGCCGAGGCGCTGGCCGGGTCTCGGCCACCGACCTGTTTCCCTGACTTCTTCCCTGGCCTGAAGGGCAGAGACTCCCGGTCGGCACACCCACCGAGTGGTTAACGGGCCGTTGGTGCTTGCGACCCCCCAATCCAGTCACCGAGTGCCCCCCGGTCCAACCCGTCACCGGCCAGGACAGGCGTATCAGGGGGGCCCTGCGGACCGGGCAGCTCCTCACCACCACACTGAAGGCCAGCGCACCGCGCCGCAACTCGGCAGGCGCCAGGGAGGCCCGGTCCCGGCCTCCGGCTCAGCCCGAGAGCTGGCGATCCTGGCCCAGGACCAGGAAGGACAGCCCCAATCCCGCTCCCACCAGGGCCATGGCCACGTCCGCCCAGGTGCTGGAAGGAAAGGCGAGGCGCACAACCGTGGACACCACCAGATAGATCCCGAACAGGGCCAGGGCCAGCTTCAGCCTGCGCACCACGTTCCGGAGCTGATTGCGCAGGCCACCTGGCCGCAGCGAGAGCACGCTGACCGCGACCGCCAGGAAGAGGAACAGCCCCAGGAAGAAGGCGCGCACCATGCCAGTGTGACATGGCGGTAAGCTCGGCCAGCAGATGTGGCTGATGTGCTCCCGACGCTGTGGGTCGGGACTGTTCCGGGCGCTCTTCGCTGAGGTCGAGATGGACGCGCAGGGCGCGTATCTGGGCCACCGCATCACCGAGCCCGGTTACCTCTGCCTCAACTGCGGCGCCCCGGCCGTGGACCTCGGCGTCGTGGCAGCAGAGATGGATGCGGAAGCCGCTGCTGACGTCGCACCTCAGCCGCTGGAGGTGCTCTGTCCGATCTGCGAGACCCGGGTCGAGATCCTCCCCGGGGAGTCGTGTCCCAACTGCGGCACCGACCTCGAGGTCTCGATCGGCTGACTCGTTCGCTCCCAGCGATCCGGGCGACGCGTCTCGCCCAGCTGCGCGGTAGCGGGTGGGCGAAGGCCGGACGGCCGACGGGTCTGGAAGGCGCTGCGATGCGAGAACCGACCCCGGGTGGGCGGGAGCGCGGCTCAGCTCAGGGCAGCATCCCCGCACAGGATGCCTGCCATCCAGGCCGCCGCAGCCCGGTCCCGCCGCCGAACTGCCCGGCGCAGCGCGCGCAGCGCCCGAGGGGTGTCCAGATCGTCGTCCAAGGCTGAGCTGAACTCCTGCACCAGATCCAGCGCCGGCTGGTCGGGCCCGGGTGGGCCACCGATCAGGTCAGCCAGCTGCCCCGCCAGCCGGGCGGCGACCTCCAGGGCCTCCCAGCGGAAGGACCAGTCCCGCCGGTAGTGGTGGGCGGCCAGGTAGAGTCGTAGCGCGGCCGGCGGCACCCTCTCCAGGACCTCGGGCACCCGAACCAAGTTGCCCAGCGACTTGGACATCTTGCGTCCCTGGTAGCGGACCATCCCGCAATGCATCCAGGCTCGGGCGAAGGGCACACAGCCGGTCAGCGACTCCGACTGGGCTCGTTCCGACTCGTGGTGCGAGAAGACCAGATCGCGCCCGCCGCCGTGCACGTCCACCTGAGGTCCGAGGTAGCGCATGGACATTGCCGAGCACTCGATGTGCCAGCCGGGCCGTCCGGGGCCATGGCGGGAGGGCCAGGCAGGCTCGTCCGGCGCCGATGGCCGCCACAAAGGGAAGTCGAGCGGGTCGCGCTTGGGCTCCCGACCGACTGCCCCCAGCAGACCCTCGTCGCGGAGCTTGCGCACCATCGACAGCCGGCTCCGATGAGAGAGCTCACCGTAACCGGGATAGCGGCTGACGTCGAAGTAGAGGGCATCGGAACCGTAGGCGTAGCCGCCGTCGGCCAGCTGGTCCACGGCCTCCAGGATCGCGGGGATCTCGTCCGACACCCGGGGCATCACATCCGGTGGTCGCCATCCCAGCCGACCCATGTCCTCGACCAGCTGCTCTGTTTCGCGCCGCGCCAGCTCGCTCCAGCCCACCCCATCCCGGCGGGCACGCTCGAAGAGGGGGTCGTCCACGTCGGTGACGTTCTGCACGTAGCGAACCCGTACGCCGCACCTCTCGACCCACCGCACCAGCACGTCGAACGCGCAGAAGGTGAAGGCGTGACCCATGTGGCCCGCCTCGTACGGGGTAACCCCGCAGACATACAGCCTCAGCATGCGGCCTGGCCGCTCCGGGTCCTCCGACAGCGGCAGCGACACCACCCGCCGCTGCAGGCTGTCGAAAACCCGGACCCTACAGCCCCCTTGCGGCCTCAAGCTCGGACGCCGCCTCGCGCAGCGCCTCCGCCAGGTCGATCTGCTCCCAGGGTAGATCCAGGTCGGGGCGGCCGAAGTGGCCGTACGCCGCTACTGGCAGGTACCGGGTGTGGCGAAGATCCAACCTGCCGACGATGGCCGCCGGTCGCAGGTCGAAGTGCGCAAGGATCAGTTCGAGCAGACGGGACTCGTCCAGACGGCCGGTTCCAAAGGTCTCGACCGCGATCGAGGTCGGCCGTGCCCGTCCGATCGCGTAGGAGACCTGGACCTCGCAGCGCTCGGCCAGCCCGGCTGCGACCAGGTTCTTGGCCACGTAGCGAGCGGCGTAGGCGCCAGAGCGGTCGACCTTGGAGGGGTCCTTGCCGCTGAAGGCGCCGCCCCCGTGCCGGGCGACCCCCCCGTAGGTGTCGACGATGAGCTTGCGCCCGGTGAGCCCGGCGTCGGCGGCGGGGCCGCCGTGCTCGAAGCGCCCGCTGGGGTTGACCAGGACCTTGGTCCCGGCGTCCACCAGCTCGGGTGGGAGCACTGGCCGCACCACCAGCTCTCGCACCGCCTCCTCGAGCTCACGGTTGGCGACGTCAGGACGGTGGTGGGTGGAGACAACGACCGCCTCCACCCGCCGAGGGCGGCCGTCCAGATACTCGACCGTGACCTGGGACTTGCCGTCGGGCAGCAGCCAGGGCACCAACGCCTGCTTGCGGACCTCGGCCAGACGGCGGACCAGCCGGTGGGCCAGGGAGATCGTGAGCGGCATCAGCTCCGGGGTCTCGGTGCAGGCGAACCCGTACATCATCCCCTGGTCACCTGCACCCTGGAGCTCGAGCGGATCCGGGTCGGCCCCGGTCCGCGCCTCCAGTGAACGGTTGACCCCGGCCGCGATGTCCGGCGATTGCTCTTTCAGGTAGACGCTGATCAGGGCGTGGTCGGGATCGAATCCGGATTCCCCATCCACGTACCCGATGCCGTGCAGCGTGCTCCTGATCACTCGCTCGATCGGGACCTCGGCGGACGTGGTCACCTCTCCGATCAGGCAGAGGAAGTCCTTGGTGACGGCGGTCTCGCAAGCCACGCGGGCATCGGGGTCCTGTGCCAGCATCGCGTCCAGCACCGCGTCCGAGACCTGGTCACAGACCTTGTCAGGGTGGCCCTCGGTCACCGATTCCGAGGTCATGAGGTAGGATCCGGAGTCTGAGTACCAGCTCATATCCGCCCCCCGGGTACCGAGAACCACAACGATCGTTCAGTCACACCGCAAACCGTAACCCGAGCCGACCCCGGCGTGAATCCCCGGGCAGCCCCCCTCCTCCTCCTACCCGAGCAGTCGCGCCTGGAGCGCGAAGACCTCGTCCAGAACCCGCTCCACCCGCCGGCCCTCGAGCCGCTGGTCCGGCACCAGGCCCCCGTCTCCCAGCAGCCGGTACAGCCGTTGCGCCAGGCGGGCGTCCACTCCCACCTGGCCCCTGGCTAGAGCGTCCTCCAGGAGTTCCAGGCAGCCGTCCAGCAGCCGCATGCGCTGCCGCTCGATGGGAACCCAGGAACGCCGCCTCACCCGGTCGACACCACCGCTCGACCCCATCGCTCCTCCCGTTTCCCGGCCGTCCCCCCGCCTCTATCACAATTCTGACCCGAATCGGGGGACCCGTCTCGTGCGAGCCTGGATCGGCGGATAATTTAGCCTGAGCCTGAGGCGCAGGCCCGGTTCAGGCTGAATTGTCAACCCGCGGCAAAGCGAGACGAAAGGAAGCGAGAGGGTGCCGACCGTACTCGAGATCGAGGGACTTCGGACGTACATCCGACAGCGACGAGGCACGGTCCGCGCCGTCGACGGCGTGGACCTCAGGATCGACGAGGGCGAGACGCTGGGACTGGTGGGGGAGTCCGGGTCGGGGAAGTCGATGACCGCGATGTCGATCATGCGCCTGCTGCCCCCGGGCGGCTATATCGCCGGCGGCACGATCAAGCTCAACGGTCGCGACATCACCCACCTGGAAGAGGACGAGATGCGGAAGGTGCGGGGTGAGGAGGTGGCGGTCATCTTTCAGGATCCGATGACGTCGCTGAACCCCACCATGACCATCGGCCGCCAGATCGGCGAAGTGCTGCGCATCCACCGCGGCTGGTCGGGCGAGCGCGCGCGCCAGCGGGCCGTTGAGGTGCTGGGTCTGGTCGGGATGCCCAACCCGGCCGAGCGCCTTAACACCTATCCCCACCAACTGTCGGGCGGACTCCGCCAGCGGGTGATGATCGCGATAGCGCTGGCCTGCGACCCCACCCTTTTGATCGCGGACGAGCCCACCACCGCGCTCGACGTGACCATTCAGGCCCAGATCCTGAACCTGCTCGACGATCTCCGCCGGCGCTTGCGGATGTCGGTGCTGTTGATCACCCACGACCTGGGGGTGATCGCGGGAAGGGCAGATCGGGTGGCGGTGATGTACGCCGGCAAGCTGGTCGAGGAAGCACCCACGGAGGAGCTCTATCGGCACATGCACCATCGCTACACCGAGGCCCTGATGGACTCGATCCCGAAGCCAGGCCAGGACCGATCCAAGCTGCTGTACAGCATCCCGGGCCTGCCGCCCGATCTGGTGGACCCCCCCGCGGGCTGCCGCTTCGCCCCCCGCTGCCGGTTCGCCACCAGCGAATGTCACGCTTTCGAACCGCAGCTCGACGGGACCGGTACCCACCGCTATGCCTGCTTCCACCCGGTGGGCGACGTCGCCCCCAGCCCGGCGGTGCCAGTGGCGGAGGCGGCGTCGTGAGCGCCCTCGCCACCACTCAGGAGCACACCCCGGCCACCGCCCCGGGCGCGCCGCTGCTGGAGCTGCACCACCTGGTCAAGGAGTTCCCTGTCACCCGGGGAGCGGTCATCCAGCGCCGGATCGGGACGATCAAGGCCGTCTCCGACGTCTCCCTCTCGATTGCCCGGCGGGAGACCTTCGGGCTGGTGGGAGAGTCCGGCTGTGGCAAGACCACACTCGGCCGGCTGGTGGTGGGTCTGGAACGGCCCACCAGCGGCTCCATCGTCTTCGAGGGCGCGGACCTGGCCCGGATCAGCCGGGCCGAGCGGAAACGCCGTCAGCGCGACCTCCAGCTGATGTTCCAGGACCCCTACGCCTCGCTCGACCCGCGGATGCGAGTGGCGGACATCCTGGCCGAGCCCCTCGCCATCCAGCGCGTCGGCACCCGTGCCGAACGCTCGGCCCGGATCCGCGACCTGCTCCGACAGGTCGGGCTGGCCCCGGAGGCGGCCGCCCGCTACCCGCACGAGTTCTCGGGTGGGCAGCGACAGCGGATCGGTCTGGCCCGGGCGCTGGCGCTGGAGCCCAAACTGATCGTTGCCGACGAGCCGGTCTCGGCGCTAGACGTCTCCATCCGCTCCCAGATCCTGAACCTGATGGTGCGGCTCCAGGCTGAGCACGACGTCGCCTACATCGTGATCTCCCACGACCTGTCAGTGATCCGCTACATCTCCGACCGGATCGGGGTCATGTACCTGGGCAAGCTGGTCGAGGTCGGACCGGCAGCCGCCGTCTACGAGCAACCGGCCCACCCCTACACGCAGGCTCTGCTCCAGTCCGTCCCGGTCCCCGATCCCGAGCTGGAGCGGGCCAAGGCCGCCTACGTGGTGCAGGGCGAGCTACCCTCGCCCATGAACCCGCCGTCGGGATGCCGTTTCCGCACCCGCTGCCCGCGGGCGCAAGCGCTGTGCGCCGAGCAGGAGCCGCCGCTGCGGCCCTTCGTCACCGGACAGATGGCGGCTTGCCATTTCCCCCTCCAGCAACCCGCCCCGGCCGCTGCCTGAAGGGCGCGACACGTCCCGTTCCCGATTCGCCTGCGCGAGAGTCGAGGATCCCGGCCCGAGAGCCTGGGCTTGCGGATCCGATGCCCCGACGGTGGGCCAGATGGACCCTGGTTGCAGGCAAATGAGCCCCGGAGGTGGGAAGGGGGCCGGACCTCCGGCCCCCTTCGCTGGGGGCGCAAGACGCGCCTCCCCTCAGCTCACTTGGTGAAGTACCAGTTCTCCGGGTAGATCTGGAGGAGCGGGTCCTGGGGGAGCACCCCCTGCAGGTTCTTCTTGATGAACGACAGCTGGGCGTCGTTCACCGGCATCCAGATCACCGGCAGCTGCTTCGCCGCGTAGTTCTCGTAGGCGTACAGCGCCGACAGGCTGCTCGACGTCTCCGTCTGCTGGATCAGCTTGTCCATGGTCGGGTCCGAGTACCCACCATAGTTCGACGGCGCCGTCGACGCGAACAGCTCGTCACCGGTCGGGTAGTAGTCGGGCGCAAAGATCCAGCCTCCACCCCAGCTGTTCATGTCCCACATCGGGTTGCACGGGTTGCTGGAAGTGCAGGGATGCGTCACTGAGATGATCGTGTCGAACGGCTGGGTCGATAGGTTCAGCACGATCCCCGCCTTCGACTCGTTCGACTTCAGCGCCTCGTACTGGTAGGTCAGCTGCGGAGTCCCACTCGCGTACACCAGGTTGAACTCCAGCGGCGTCCCCGCCTTGATCCCGGCTCCACACTCGCCCGGACCCGTCCCCGCCTTGGCGCAGGTCGTGGTCCCGTTCGGCACCACGTCCCAACCGTGATCCTTCAACAGCGCAATCGCCTTCGACGGGTTGTACGGATACAGGTTGCTGCTGTCGTCCTTGGTCGTGAACTTGCTCGCCGGCAACGTCGGCACCGGACCGTAGGTCGGATACCCCGCCCCGTGCAGGATGTCCTTGATCCAGGTCGGCTGGTCGATCAGCATCTGGAACGCCTGCCGGAAGTACAGCTGATCGAAGATCGGCCCCTTCGTCGGGTTCGTGAAGTTCTCCGGGAAGTACGTGATCTGCCACCCGATCCAGGGCTCGTAGTTGTAACCCAGGCTCTCCAGGTACTTCTTCTGCCCCAGCTGCGTGGCGTCAATGTACCCGTAGCTCAGATCCCCCGACCGAAGCACGTTCAGCTCCGCCGCCTCCGACGTGAACGGCTTCTCCTCGAACTCGCTCAACGTCGGCTTCACCGGACCCGAATAATTCGGGTTCGGCACGAACACCGCGTCCCCGTCGGTCGTGAACGACTTCAGCTTCCAGGGACCATCAACCACCTGCCACAACGGGTTCGTCGCGTACGTCCCCAGCTGCGTGCTCGCATTGTTCAGGTAGTTGTAGACCGCCAGCGCCCCCGACGACGTCATGTCGTAGTCGCCCACCGCCTGGCTGTCCGACGTCTTGTCCCACGCGTGCTGCGGAATCGGCGTGATCTCGCTCAACTGGTTGTACGTGAAGTAGTACGAGCTGTACGCCTTGTCCAGATGCAGCACAATCGTGTGCGAGTCCGGATACGACGCGCTCACCACGTTGTCCGGAAACAACCCCGGCACGTACCCCCCGTAGTCCGACGGATTGTTCCCCACTGCCGCCTTGAGCACGTTGATCCAGAACTCAACGTCTCGACTCGTCACCGGCGTCCCATCAGACCACTGGTAGTTCTTGAGCTTGATCGTCACCGTCTTCCCGCCGTCCGAGTACACCGGCGGATATGCCAGGCTCAACGACTCGTTCAGCGTGACCTTCCCGTTCTCCCCAAACCAGTACAGCGGCCGATACATCAGCTCCGAGAACTGCGACAGGTTGGCAACGCTGAACGTCTGCGAGTTCGCCATCGGGAAGATGTAGTTCGGCGCCGCCCCCGGACTCTCGGCAAAGGTTGCAACCCCACCTTTCACCTTCTGCCCAGTGGCACTCGTGGTCGTGGTCGCACTCCCGCACGCCGCCAGCACCAGCGCCGCCGCCGCCAGCGCCCCGGCCCGCACCGCCCAGTGCCGGAGCCCCCCGGAGGCCAATCCGGAACGACCGTTCATAGGCCACCTCCACACTTCTCCTGGTCTCGCATCGTCGCCAAAACCGGCGCGGCGGCCACCGTGGGCGCCCCGGCGACACTACCCGCCCGCGGCCACTTCGCCGCCGCCCCGGGAAGCGGACGCCGACTGGAGGGACGGACCTCCGCACCTCTCTCCTCGCGCGTGGAAGCGATCAGCCGACCGGCCGGAACCACATCGCACCCTCTCGTCACGGTCAAGGCTCTACCGCCAGCGTCCAGTAACTCTCCGGTAGGATAGCGCAGGCGAGCTGTCCAGTCGATGGTAAATGGCGGCTGGGCCTGTTCTTCCCCGACACACGCCGCGTCATCCTGCCAGAGACCGGCACCGTCCGGACCCGGGAGAAGGTCTGGCGCCTGGAGCGACTCGTCCGTAGGTTTCGTCCGCCGCGCTCGAGCGGGAAGGGAAGCGGGTGGTGGTCTTCCGCGTCGCGCGGTCCTCCACTCTCCGCCACCCCGATTCCGCCAGCACCATCGGGATCGACGTCGGCGTGAGCTGCCCGGTCACGATCGTTACCGCCGATGACGTGATGGAGCGAGTACACAATTCGGCTTCGCTGGCCCACAGCCTGGCCATGCTGCGGCAGCCCTCACGATCCGTCTCACCGAGCAAGAGAGGTTCGGTTCGCTGCCGGAGGAAGCAGCGCCAGCTGGTCACGGTCCATGCCCAACAGGCCGCCATCTGTGGCAGCCAAGATCCACCGGCTGGCCACGAGGCTGGCCACGGACCCCCATTGGAACAGCTTCTGACGGGGACCCGCCAGTACCGCTCGCCAGAGGCCGGGGCGAGACCTGGGTCAGGAGAGCACTGGTTGCCCTCGATCTCCGGACTGCGAGCCTGCATACGAGCTGACCGCACCGGGCCGGGGACTGGGCCGGCGAACTCGTTCACAGTGGCTCCGTGAGGACGTCCGCCAGAGATGGGTGCGAGAACTCACCCGACGGCAACGGTGGGGAAATCTCCGGCTCGAGTGACCATCGCCGGCAGCTGCCGCTGGAGGTGTTCCTCCAGCCACCGCGAGACCGCCATCAGTGCCTCCAGGTCGACCCCCGTCTCGACCCCGACCCCACGGAAGAGATAGACGAGGTCCTCGGTGGCGATGTTGCCGGTGGCGCGGGGAGCGAACGGGCAGCCGCCGGTTCCCCCCACCGATGCGTCGAACACACTCGCGCCTGCCTCGAGGGCGGCGAAGGCGTTTGCAAACCCGGTGTTGCGCGTGTTGTGGAGGTGGGCACCGGCCACCGCCCCCATCGCCCTCAGGCCCCGCACCAGCTCCCGGGCCTGGGTCGGGACCCCGACTCCGATCGTGTCGGCGACCAGGATCGCATCGGGAGCCGCCGCCTGGACCCGCTCGGCCAGCGACAGCACCCGCGCCGGGGGCACCGGTCCCTCGAAGGGGCAACCGAAAGCCACCATCAGAGTGACCGTGATGCGTCGCCCGGCCTCGTGCGCTCTTGCCACCAGCCGCTGGCAGGTCTCCACCGCCGCCTCCACTGTGGTGTTCTGGTTGCGCTGGCCGAAGCTATCGGTTACCGGCAGACCGTAGTGCACCTCGTCCACGCCGGCGGCCAGGGCCCGGTCCAGGCCCCGGTCGTTCAGGACCAGACCGGCCAGTACCGCCCCCGGATGGCGCCGGATCCCGGCCATCACCTCCTCTGCGCCCGCCATCTGCGGCACCAGTCGGGGATTGACAAAGCTGGCCGCCTCCACCACCGGCAGGCCAGCCTCGAGCAGCCGCTGGCAGAGCTCGGCCCGAACTGCCGGGGCCAGGATCCGGGGCTCGTTCTGGAGCCCGTCCCGGGGGCCGACCTCGCAAACCGTGACCTCACGCCCCGTCGCGGCGGCCATCGACGCCAACTCTACCCACGGTCCCGACCTAGATCGGCCGCGCCTCGCGGCCGAGGACCAGCACCCCCAGTCCCGGCCGCGGACGCAGGGGCCGGGGCAAAAGACCCAGGCCCACCAGGTCGCCGTCCGCGATCGGATCCGGGTCGAGGAGGAGGAGGCGACGGGCCCAGCGAAGCTCGGCCGGCCAGCCGGCAAACGACCGAAGCGAACGGGTCTGGACCGCCACCACCAGGCGCAACCGACCGCGCACGTCGGCCAGGAGGCCCTCCAGGAGCCGGCCCCCCTCCTCGGGCAGGCGATCGGCGTCGTCCAGCAGCAGCACCGTCCAGCGGTCAGGCGGATGCTCGGCCAGCGCACGCAGCTGGGGCACCCGCTCGGAGGGGCCGGGTCGCAGCAGCCGCGGGGCAGCCGGCGCCCGCTCCAGCGAGGCGGCCAGCGTCATCAGCGCCGACGTGCGTCCGGACCCCCGAGGCCCGCAGACGGCGAGATGGCCCGCCTCAAGGTCGACCTCGATCGCCTCGACCTCGTCCCCGCCCAGTCCCAGCACCGCACCCAGCGGAGCGGCGGGAGACGGCAGCACGGAGGCTCCCACCAGTGCGGGCAGGGTCCGCAGTGGGGGCGGTCCCGGCCTACCCGCCCACCGAGCCCTCAGCTCCGCAACCAGCGTGTCGCCGGCCGGGACCGCGACCTGGAACTCGTGGCCGGAAACGAGGAGCCCGCGGCCGGGGGGCCCGGGCCGGGTCCGACCTCTCAACCCGACCGCCTCCTGGTCTTCGGGCTCCGGGCACAGCAGCAGCCGCCAGGCCGGACGCCCCAGGTCGCGGCGCCGAGCTGTGGCCACGGCGCAGTGGATCCCAAAGGGCCGGCCCTCCTGGATCAGCTCCTCCAAGAGCTCCAGATAGCGTCCGCCCTCGATCCGCTCGAAGGCGGCCTCGAAGCCGCCGATGCCGTCCACCAGCAACACCACCTCCGGACCCTCTGCCCCCCGTCGACGCCGCCCCAGCTCTCGATGGAGGCGCCGGAGCAGGGCTGCTGCCAGCTCCACCTGGCCGGGCCCGGCCCGGCCGGCCAGCTGGGGCAGGCCCTCCAGCCCGGCCAGGCCACCGGTCGGGTCGAGCCCGTAGAGATGAAGCTGGTCGGGCGGCCGGCGGGCGGCCGGGGCCAGGGCCACGGTCCGGAGCAGGCTGGACTTGCCGCTGCCGGCACGGCCGTGGCAGAGGAGCGGGCCATCGGAGGGGTCCCAGACGAGCTCCTGCCGGGCCTGACGCTCGGCCTCGTCGATCAGCCCCAGCACCGGCTCGGGGGCACCGAGGTCCAGGTCCAGGTGCTCGGGCAGCGGCTCCAGCCAGGGCCTGAAGACCTGGACCGGACATGCCTGGTGGGCAGCCTCGACCGCCGCGAGCAGGCGCTCGAAGTCGGTCGGACCCTCGGCGGCGGGTACCAGGTCGAGGTCGGCCACCACCGGCCCCGGGAGGAAGGAGCGGGCAGCGGCGTGGGCCGCCTGGAACGGGATCAGCCGCTCGTGGGAGAGGCGGACCAGGGCACGGCCGTGCGCCCACGGTGCGATGTGGGCGGCGTCGGGGGCGTCGATCAGATCTCGGCTCCCCTCCTCGGTCAGGGTGCGGAGCGCGATCCGGAGGTTGGTGTTGGTTCGGATGGCCTCCGGCACCGCCCCTCGGGGTCGCTGGGTGCCCAAGATCAAATGCACTCCCAGGCCCCGCCCCAGCCGTGCCATGGGCACGATCAGGCCGCTTACGAAGTCGGGATGCTCGGCCAGCAGCTGCTCGAACTCGTCGAAGACCACCACCAGTGCCGCCGGGGCATGATCCGGGTCACGCCGCTCCCAGTCGGCGAACTCCTTCTCCTCCGCCGCCGCCAGCGCCGCCTCGCGTCGCTTGAGTTCGGCCCGGAGTGAGAGCTCCAGCCGGGCCAGCGAGCGTTCGTCCAGATCGGTGACGAGGCCCACCGCATGGGGAAGGCGGGCGCAGTCGCGCAGCGCGGTGCCGCCTTTGAAGTCGATCAGCAGGAAATTGAGACGCCGGGGCGGGTGTCGTGCCGCCAGGGACGCCACCCAGGTACGGAGCAGCTCGCTCTTGCCCGACCCCGACGTGCCCGCCACCAGGGCATGGGGGCCGTCTCTGCGCAGGTCGAGGACGAGGGGCCCGTCCTCCGCCATCCCCACCGGGGCGGCGAGGTCAGGTGCCTGGGTCCACCAGCCCCGGACGGCGGCGGTGAGGTCCGTGCTGCCCAGGCAGGCGGCCAGCCCAACGCTGTCCGGCAGCACCGGGGCGGCGAGGTCAGGTGCTTGGGTCCACCAGCCCCGGACGGCGGCGGTGAGGTCCGTGCTGCCCAGGCAGGCGGCCAGCCCAACGCTGTCCGGCAGCACCGGGGCGGCGAGGTCCGGGTGGTCGCCAATTGCATGGTCAGGCAGGCGGCCAGCCCAACGCTGTCCGGCAGCACCCCGGCGCCCCCCTCCCGGAGCCCCGCCAGCGCGCGTGCCACCCGTTCGGCGCAGTCCTCGGCCACCACGTCGGGGATTCCGACTCGCTCCGAGGGCCGCAGGGGCAGCCGGAGCGTCATGCGATCCCCACCAGGCGCGATCTCCAGCACCGCCCGGCAACGACGCGGCAGGCGTGCGGGACTGGAGCCG
>CADDZO010000074.1 GCA_902812395.1 bacterium
GGTGGACTCAGGGGGGAGGGGTTCCGGCCCGAACGGCGGGGTCTCGATGCGCCGTTCCAGCGCCCGGACCAGGGCCGCCAGTTCCCGCGCCGCCCGCTCACGACCCGCCTCCTCCAGGACGCGAGCCGCAGCCTGGCGGAGCTCGGCCAGGGCAAACTCGCTCCCGTCGCGACTCAGCGCCCGCTCCCGGAATCGGCTGGCGACCTCGGTCCGCCAGGCGGGGGTAGGGCGGTGCTGGCTTGGCAGCTGGCCGAACAGATGCGCCAATCGCTCGTTGTCGGCCGACTCGTGCAGGGCCACCAGCGCATGGAGTCCCCAGTCGCCGACGCGCACATCCCCGTCAGGACCGATGTGAACCTGGTTGTCGTGGAGGTCGCCATGGGTCAGACCCGCGGCATGCAACGTGTCGAGCGCGCCCAGGACCCCCTCCACGACCAGGGCTGCCTGGCCGGGGGTCAGCACCGCGATCGACAGCACCCGCCGGAGCGGCATACCCGGTGCCAGCTCGGCGTCGACCCAGACATCATCGCCGTGCCGGAAGCCGCCGAGGATCGGAACCAGGTGGGGACCGGAGACCTGGGTCAGGCGCTCCAGGCCAGCCAGGGCCCGGGCCCGGAAGCGTGGCTCCACTCGCAGCCGCTTGGTCGCCCGTCGCCCGGCCGCATCCTCGAGCACCCAGGTCTCGCCCAGACGCCCGCTCCCCAGCAGCGCGCGCAGACCCTTCCGCTCCGCTCCCTGCCCGCCCCCTCCCAACGGTGCTGGCGAACCATCCAGCAGGGACATCTCTCCACCCTCGTTGGCTCTCTCGACCCGAAACCACGCCCCCGCCAGCAGGCGGGACGACCGCTACGCAATACGCTACGCAATAAGCGTAAAGCCTGGTCGCTGTCATGCACATAAATCTCGATCGGAAACGTCCGCATGCTCGGCAGCGGAGGTCGAGAGTCGGTGGACGAGATCCGCACGGTAGCCGTGATCAGCATCGGTTCCATGGGGGCCGCTATTGCCCGCCAGCTGCGTGGTCAGCGAGTGCTGACGGCGCTCCAAGGCCGTTCGGCCGAGACCTGGGCCCGAGCCCGTGCGCTCGGGATCGAGGACATGGGCAGCCCGGCCGAGGCCGCCCGGCGGGCCGACCTCGTCCTCTCGATCGTTCCGCCCGGCCGGGCACTGGAGGTGGCGAGGACCGCCGGGCCTGCATCACGCCTCTACACCGACTGCAACGCGATCTCGCCCGCGACCAGTCGGGCGATCGCCCGGGTGGTCGGTCCTGGCTACATCGACGCCGCCATCATCGGCCCCCCGACGTCGCCCCGTCTCTATGCCTCGGGAGCCCTCGCCGACCGCCTCCGCCAGCTGCCTATGGCGGTGCGCACGCTGGAGGGCGAGGCCGACGCCTCGGCGCTGAAGATGCGCTACGCAGCTCTGACCAAGGGGTTGACCGCGCTGCTCACGGAGTCTCTGGCGGCCTCGTGGCAACTCGGTGTCTGGTCGGCGCTGGCGGCGGAGCTAGAAGAGAGCCAGCCCGGCTTCCGGCGGGCGATGGACTCGCTAACCGACATGGTGCCCAAGGCCTATCGCTGGATCGACGAGATGGAAGAGATTGCGGCCACCTTCGCCGCCTGCGGCCTCACCTCGGAGATGCTGCGAGGTGCGGCCGACGTCTATCGTGCGGTAGAGGGCGCCCGCCCGCTTCCCGGCCCGGGGACCGAAGCCCTGGCAGAGGCGCTCAGCCGGAGGGCTGCACCAGCTGGCTGATCTCGGCTGAGAGCCGGGCCGGGTTGGTGCTGGCCTTGAGCAAGGAGCGGACCACCCCGGCGGGCGGCCGCTCATAGCGGGCCTGGTCGTTGGTGAGGAGGACCACTGCCGCCCCCGCCGCGGCGAAGCGCTCTGCCAGCTGCTCGCCTCCGCCGCCGGGCAGGCGAACGTCGAGGCAGACCACCGCCGGCCGTTCCCGGGCAAAGGCGCCGATGGCAGCTGCGGCGTCACCGGCAATTGCCACCGCGAAGCCGTCAAGACGCAGCTTCAGCGCGTAGAGCTCGGCGATCGCGGGGTCGTCTTCGACCAGCAACACGCCCACCATCCGTCCGCACATCTCCTGCTCCGCTCGTGGCTCGACCGTCACCCATGGCGCTTACCATGGGCTTGGGAGGTCGCCTGTGGATATCGTCAGCACCCACGCACTCACTCGCCCCGACCGCCCCGCGGTCATCTGCGGCGACGATGTCCTCACCTACGCCGAGCTCGACCGCACCTCCAATCGCGTCGCCCGGGTGCTGCAGCGGCTGGGCGCTCGAGCCGGCGGCCAGGTGGCCATCGTGTCGTTCAACTCGGCAGCGGGCATGGTGGTTTCCTCGGCACTGCGCAAGCTCCACGCCGTGGGAGTGCCGGTCAACTTCCGCCTCCGAGGCGAAGAGCTGGCCTACGTCCTGAACGACAGCCGGGCCAGCGTGGTCTGCGCCGGTCCGGAGCTGGTGGAACGGGTGGACGCGATCCGCGATCGACTGAGCCTGGGCCCGGCGCTGGTGGCCTTGCCGGGGGGAACGGTGCCGTCGGGTTGGGTCGACCTGGAGCGGCTGATCGAGCAGAGCACGCCGGACCCGCTCCCGGAGCCGGAGCAAGTGCCGGGCATGGGGGCCACCATGATCTACACCAGCGGCACCACGGGGCACCCAAAGGGGGCCTACCGACCGGAGGGTGTGTCGGTCGAAGAGGTGCTGCAGGTGATCGAGCTCTTCACGCTGCGCGACACGGACGTCCACCTGATGGCAGGCCCGGGCTACCACAGCGCGGTCGCGTTCTTCGCCGGGCTGACCACGGTCTGCGGAGGGACGGTCGTGGTCATGGCCCATTTCGATCCAGAGGAGGCACTGCGGCTAATCGAGCGGCACCGAGTGACGACCACGTTCATGGCTCCCATCCTCTTCCAGCGCATGGTCGACTTGCCGGACGACGTGCGGCGACGCTACGACCTCTCCTCGCTGCGGGTGATGATCATGGCGGCGGCTCCCTGTCCCTTCGCCCTGAAGCAGCGGATCTGCGAGGTCTTCGGCGAAGTGCTCTGGGAGTTCTACGGGGCGACTGAGACCGGGATCAACACCGTGCTCCGGCCGGAGGAGCAGCTGATCCGCCCGGGCTCGGTCGGCCGCGTCGCGCCCGGTAACGAGATCCTGCTACTGGACGACCAGGGTCGTCCAGTTCCTGATGGGCAGCCAGGCGAGCTCTGGGTTCGCAATCGGTGGCTGGCCAGCTACTTCGAGCGGCCCGATGCCACCGCCCAGGTGATGCAGGACGGGTTCTTCTCCGTCGGCGACGTCGCCTATCGGGACCCGGACGGTTACTACTACCTCTGCGACCGCAAGATCGACATGATCATCTCGGGCGGTGTCAACATCTACCCGGCCGAGGTGGAGGCATGTCTCTTCGAACACCCCGCCGTGGCCGACGTGGCCGTGATCGGGGTCCCCGACCCCGAGTGGGGAGAAGCCGTCAAGGCGGTGGTGCAGTTGCGACCGGGCACCTCGGCCAGCGAAGCCGAGTTGATCGAGTGGTGCCGGCAGCGGATCGCCGACTACAAGCGACCTCGTTCGGTCGACTTCGTGGACGAGCTGCCTCGGGACCAGGCCGGCAAGCTGCTCAAGCGTCAGATCCGCGAGCCGTATTGGGCTGGGAGCGGGCGCCGGATCTGATCGCCCCTTCCACCTCCAGAGCCCGGCGGTGCTCCTCGCTTCCGGCGCTCTGTCGCCCCATGCCCGCCTCCGGCCGACCGCTGTGCCGCGCCGGGCCGGCGCAACCGCTCCGGTGCCTCCGGCTCCAAGAGCGCCCCAGCTGCCTCGCCTCGTTGCCGCGCTCGTTACCTCCCCGTTGCCAGGAAAGGCGGGGCCGAGGTGGAGTGCGCGATCCGAAGTGCGCGACCCGACGATCGGGTCGAACCGGCGACCACAGGACCGTCAGCCCAGTCCGATCCACCAGCAGCCCGGTGCTGCTCTGTTAAGCTGCCGTTCACGGTCGCATAATCATCCGCTCATGAACCCCCAGGCACTCGACTTTCACTGGGAACAGCTGATCAACGGGCCCGCCGGGCACACGCCGGTGGTGGACCAGCTCATGGTCGCTGCCGCTTCCTGGTCCGAGGAGGCGTTCGTGGCCGTGGTGGTGATCTGGTTTCTGGTCGGGATGTTCCTGGTCAGCCGGCGGGAGAAGCAGGGCGCGATCGCGGCCTTGCTGGGGGCGGGGGGTGCCCTGTTGGTGAACTTCGTGCTGTCCCGCCTCTACTACCATCCGCGGCCGTTCATTGCCCATCCTCACCAGGTACACGAGCTGGTGGCCCACGCCAACGACAACTCGTTCCCTAGCGACCACGCCGCTGGTGCCTTCGGGGTCGCCATCGTGCTCTTCGCGTACCACCGCCGGCTGGGAGCAGTGGGGCTGGTATGTGCCGCCTGGGTCGCCTATGCCAGGGTGTACGTCGGCGACCACTACCCGCTGGACGTGATCGTGGGGACTCTGGTTGGCCTGGTGGTAGGCTCGTTGTTCCTGACTTGGCTCGCCTTCATTCCCTCCGGGTTGGCCCGCCTGGCCGATTGGATCCTGGGTGGCCTTCGGCTTCAGCCCCGGCAGTGAGAGCGTTACCAACCCGTGGCTCAGGAGAGCCACGGGTTGGTAGCCCGCCTGGCGACTGAGGACAGCAGGCGAGGGGCCGGTGCGGTTCGGGGCGGCGGTTCCCCTTGCTGGCGCCGCCGCTCGGCCCGCCGCTCGACCTCGCTCAGACGCCGATTGACCTCCCGCTCGATGGCGTATCGGTTGATCACAAATTCAAATATCGCAATGTTCTCTTCGCCTATTCCCTGGATCATGATATAGTTTTCTGGCGATGCCGTGGGTTGAGAACGAAACCGCTCCCCAGCCCCGGGTCGAGGTTCATCCCTCGGCCACGGCCGAGCTCCTCTGGCTCCAGTTCATCCTCGAGAAGCACCGCCCGCTCCCGCCCGAACCGGCGCTCGCCGCACTGGTCCCGGTTGCGGACGAGCTGCGGATGGAGCTGGCGGCGATGTGGCCGAGCACGCGGGATCGCCAGGTCGTCTCGTTGATCGTCCTGGTGGTCCTGGCCCACCGGGCGGGTGCGCTGCTGGGAGAGGACCCGGTCCCATTCCTGCGCGGCATGGAAACAGCCGCCGCCCAAGACGGGGCGTTGGAACTGCGCTCGGAGACGCCAGAAGATCGCCAGCGGGCGATCGAGCTGCTTCACCGCCTCAGGGAGGAGCCGGGTCTGCTCCGGCGCCAGCGCCGGGTCCTGGCGCGAATCTGGGAGCTGGCCCGCCCGGAGTGGGAAATCCGTGGCCGAGCCGCCGTTGCCGCCACGGTTCAGACGTGGAGCGAGCGCCTCGCCCGCACCGGCCTGCTCGAGGTGGTGGGTAGGAACCACGTGCTGCGCAACTGCCCCAACGTTCCCGACACCATGGAACCGTTGGTCGGGCTACGGCCGTTGACCATCCTCTCGCCCCTCTACTTCGCCGCCAAGGGCGGGTTCGTGATCGACCTGACCACCTATCTCCACGTCGGTGCGGCCGCCTTCGAGGACGACCTCCAACGCACGGAGGCAGACCGGATCGCGGACCGCCTCAAGGTGCTCTCCGACGGCACCCGGCTCGCGATCCTGCGCTGGCTGGTCACCCAGCCGGCGAGCGTTATGGACCTGGCCCACCGGTTCCAGCTCGCTCAACCGACGATCTCCAACCACGTCCGCCTCCTGCGCGAGGCGGGTCTGCTGGGGGCGGAGCGGCGCGGGACCAGGACTCTCTACCGGGCACGCCCGGAGCGGGTGGAGGCCCTGCTCCGGGAGGCGGGCCGACTGATCGCCGGCTGAACTACGGAGTCGCGATGCTGGCGGCGGGACCCTCGAAGTCGAGCGTCACCCGGGTGGTGCCCCGCCAGTAGGTCCAGCTGGTCTGGGAACTCTGTCCCGGCCGATAGGGGCCGAGCTGGCGGCGGAGGGCGATCAGGCGACGGGTCAGGGCCAGCACCGAGCCCGGATCGGCCTCCTGCTCGGCCACGCTGGCAGTAGCGTCGTCCAGCGGTAACCAGGGCCGACCGGTGGTGAAGCCGCGATTCGGCCCTTCGTCCCAGGGCAGCGGCGTGCGGGCCCGGTCACGTCCCACCGGATCGTGGCCGACCCCGGGAGGCAGCCGGGCATCGACCATGCCCAGCTCGTCGCCCTGGTAGAGGACGCAGGTCCCTGGCAGCGTCAGCAGCAACGTGAGGGCCAGCTCGATCCGGCGGCGATCACCCTCGCACCAGCGGGTCGGGAAGCGGGGGATGTCGTGGTTGGAGGCGTGCCAGACCGGGGTCGCCCCCAGCGGTTGGAGCATGTCCAGGGTCCGCTCAACGATCTCGCGCAGCGAGGAGGCCTGGAAGGGCGAGAGGGTAAAGGCGAAGTTGAGGGCGAGATGGAGCTCGTCACCGCGCCCGTAGAAGCTGGCGAGCTGGGAGAGGTCCTGGACATGGGTCTCTCCCAGCAGCACCGCCGGAGGTTGGCGGCGCTCGGTCAGGCTCCGCCACCGCCGCAGCACCTCATGCACCTCCGGCCGGCACTGGTTGTAGAGATAGCGCTGTCCACGCAGGACGGTAAACCGGTCGTCATCGGAACGAGCGGGAGGGTTGTCGCGGAGCAGGGCGTCCTTGACGATGACGTGGGCGGCGTCGATCCGGAAGCCGGCGACGCCCAGGTCCAGCCAGAAGTCGATGATCTGGTCGAATGCATGGCGGACCTCCGGGTGCCACCAGTTGAGGTCGGGCTGCTCGGGCAGATAGCTGTGGAGGTACCACCGCCCCAGGCCGGCATGGTAGGTCCAGGCCGGGCCGCCGAAGTTGGCGATCCAGTTGTTGGGCTCCAGACGCCAGACGTACCAGTCACGGCGGGCAGGGTCCGAGAACCAGGGATGTCGATCGCTGGTGTGGTTGGGAACCAGGTCCAGGAGCACCCGAAGACCTCGACGCGCGGCCTGGGCGACCAGCTCCCGTACGTCGTCCAGGGTGCCGTAGGCCGGTTGCACGGCCAAGTAGTCGGCCACGTCGTAGCCCATGTCGCGGTTGGGCGAGACCATGATCGGCGAGCACCACAAAGCGTCGACCCCCAGCCGGGCCAGGTGATCGAGACGGGAGATCAGGCCGGGGAGATCGCCGACCCCATCGCCGTCGGAGTCGGCGAAGGAGGGTACGTAGACGTGATAGACGACGGCGGCCCGCCACCAGTCCTCTCCCGCCGGAGGGGACTCCGGGCCGCCGTCGCCTATTTGCTGGCCTGCCGAGCCGTCTTCTCCGGCGGCACCACGATGGTGCCGCCGTCGGCTTCCATCGCCTCGCCCTGCCCCTGGAAACGCTCCTCCCACATCTGGCGGAGCCGCCTCCGGCGCTCCGCGCCGCTGACCGGGTCGAGGAAGTAGGCCGCGGCTGCACCCATGCCGGCTACCAACAGCGTTCGGGTCAGACCCATGGCCAACACCTTAACCGAAGGGGATTTCCGGTGCTGGCTGTGAGTGGGGCTGCCCGCGGACAGCACACTTGGCGGGTATGGAAGGGATCGACCGAGCGGGGATGTGGGCGAACCTGGGAGCCAGAGTCGTCGAGCGCGGCCAGGGCCGGGCGGTGGTGGTGGCGGACCTGCGCTCCGACGCCCACGGCTTCCCCACCTCTCGGGGCACGATCGTGCACGGCGGAGCGATTGCGGCGCTGGCCGACATGGCTCTGGCCGCGGCTGCGGCCTCGCTCGCCGACGGCCAGGCGGTGACGACCGTGGATCTCAAAGTCGACTTCCTCCGTCTGGCCCGGCCCGGCCGCCTGGTGGCGAAGGGAGAGGTCCGACGTCGGACCCACCGCCTGTGCTTTGCCGCCGCCGGAATCGAGGGGGCCGAGGGCGAGGTGGTGGCCGAGGCGCGTGCGGTCCTGGCCTACGTGCGCTGAGTCGATCATGCCGCCAGGAAGGCGACGCTGACCACGTTCTCCGGCAGGGAGGCGGGAAGGGCCGAGTGCCAGCGCCAGGGGTCCGGCTCCGAGTGCAGCAGTCGGCCCCCCGAGCAGACGGCATAAATGCTGCCGTCGGGGGCCTGAGCGAACAGCTCCACCATGTCCGGCATCGGCGTCGGCAGCCTTGAGCCGGCCGGCTCCCAGGAGTCGCCCTGGTCGCGGGAGACCTCGATCCGACCGCCCCGCCCGACCGCGGGCGCAGGTCCGGCCAGGACCAGGTCGGGACGAGCCCGGGGGACGATGGTGGAGCGGGTGTACTCGGTATGCAACACCTCCCACGTTCGCCCGCCGTCGCGCGAGCGGCCGACGCCGCCCAGGGGCGGTGCCTCCCCCCCACGCCGCCGGGAGCGGAGCGCCGCATAGCCGAGCGAGGTCCAGACCAGCTCCGGCCGCTGAGGGTGACCGGACACCTGGTGGACGTCGTCGTTGGGCCCCACTGGCGCCACCGACCAGGTCGTCCCACCGTCTGCACTCTCAAGCAGACCCCCGACCTCAACCGCAGCCAGCAGACGGCCGTCTCCGGGTGCCCAGACGTTGCGAACGGCACCCGCTCGAGGCGAGTAAGGCAGAAACCACTCGCGGTGGACAGGGAGGTCACGGATGCCAGATAGCTCCATCCAGGTGAGCCCTTCGTCATGGCTTCGAAAGAGCCGGGCTGGCTCGGTTCCGCAGAGGATGCCGCCGGGCTGCAACGGATCCGGCATGATGGTCCGGGCCGCCGGCGCCGTCATCCCCGCCTCCACCCGGACCCAGGTTCTGCCCTCGTCCCGGCTGCGGAAGAGCCCCCCGCCGTAGGTCCCGGCCAGGACGATCAGGTCGCCGCCCCGACCCCGGAACGCGTGGACGGCGCTGATCCTCCGCCCTTCCAGGCCCAGATGCCGGGCCGACCGACCGAGGCGGACGACACCGTCCCGGGTCCCCACGAAGGTATCGAACACCGGCTCCAGCATACGGGCGGTCGGGGGAGCTGGCGAACCGTTCAAGCGCCGGCATGGCGGTGCGTCTTCCGGCGATCGGTTATTGCGGGACCTTGAAGACCACCACCCCGTCCGCCGTCCCGCTGGTCAGGTCCAGGTTCCAGCAGCCCCAGGTCGGAAACGTGATCGTGGAGGGAAACTGGACCTCGTCGCCGACCGTCCCCCGGGCGTTCACCGTCTGCAGGACCACCTGGTGGGTGCCCTCGCGCTGGGCCTGGACCGTCAGCTGGTCGGCGGCCTTCATCTCCAGGACCAGCCACCGGACCGGGAACGGCCGGCCGGCGACCGGTTGCCGACCCCCGGTCAGCAGCCCGGCCACGTCGGACTCGGCCGGGCTGGCCTCCACCCGGTAGATCGAGCCCACGCGCTGGACCGCGGTGGGCGAGCATTGGCTGAGCGGTAACGGAGCCAAGCTTTCTCCGCAGCCGGCCTGGAGTCCCACCAACAGGAGCCCGGCCGCGGTGGCCGCCAACGCCAACCGCCGCTCCCGGATCCAGGCCACATCTACAATTCTGGATCTCGCCATGGCCGGGGTCAGGCAGGCTCGGCTCGACGACGCCGGCGCCATCGCCGGCGTGTACGTGGTCGCCTGGAGGTCCACCTACCAGGGTCTGTTGCCGGCCGATTTTCTGGACCGGATGAGCGTCGACGAGCTGACCCAACGGTGGGGCACGACCCTGGTCCAAGCTCGGGGGCCGGTCTTCGTGGCCGAGGACGGGGGGCAGGTGGTGGGTTTCGCTTCTGGGGGACCCGAACGTGACCGGAACCCCACCTTTGGGGCCGAGGTCTACGCTATCTACCTTTTGCCCCAAGCGCAGGGCAAGGGTCTGGGCCGAAGCCTGGTGAGGGCAGTGGCCAGCACCCTGCAGGCTGCCGGTCATCGCTCGCTCCTGATCTGGGTGCTCCGCGACAACCTCCGCGCCCGAGGCTTCTACGAACACCTGGGAGGTCGGCTCGTGGGCGAGCATCTGCTCGACTTCAACGCCGGCTTCAGCGTCCCCGAGGTCGCCTACGGCTGGGAGGACCTGGAGCCATTGACGCGGCCCCACGGATAATGGCAGTGCGATGCGGCTCATCGACCTCAACGCCGATCTGGGCGAGAGCTTCGGCAGCTTTCGGGTCGGGCAGGACTCGCGGCTGATCCCGCTGCTCAGCTCGGCCAACATCGCCTGTGGCTTCCACGGCGGTGACCCCCGGGTGATGGACGACACCGTCCGCGCCTGTGTCGCTGCCGGTGTCGCCCCCGGAGCCCACCCCAGCTTTCCCGACCTGGTCGGGTTCGGCCGGAGGTCGATCGACGTGACCCCGCGAGAGGCCGAGACCGACGTCGTCTACCAGATCTCGGCCCTGGCCGGCTTCTGTCGCCGGCACGGGGCACGACTCCAGCACGTCAAACCCCATGGCGCGATCTACAACCAGGCGTCCACGCAGCCCGATCTGGCCCTTGCCATCGCCCAGGGGATCGCCTCCCTGGACGCCGGGCTCGTCCTGGTGTGCCAGCCAGGGTCGGAGCTGGAGCGGGCGGGCCACGCCGCCGGGCTCAAGGTGGCTCGGGAGGGCTTCGTGGACCGCGCCTACGAGCCCGACGGCAGGCTGGTCTCCCGCCGCATCGAGGGGAGCCTGTATCACGACCCCGGTCGCGCAGTCGAGCAGGGCCTGCGGATGGTCACCGAGAGCACCGTGGTGGCGATCGACGGTACCGTGGTCCCGCTCGAGATCGACACGCTCTGCACCCACGGCGACAACCCGGACGCCGTCCTCTTCCTGGAGCGCCTGCGCCAGGCGCTGGCCGCAGCCGGCGTCGAGGTGCGCCCCTTGCTCGAGGTCCTGGGCGGCTGACCTGGCTCAACCAGCAGCCTGGGCGAGCAGACCGGACAGCGTGAGCACGCCCAACGCCTGACCGTCGCGGTGGACGCCCACCCGGTCGGTGTCGTGGAGGAGCATGGTGGAGAGCGCCTCCTGGAGCGTCGCCCCCTCTTCGACCTCGGCCGGAGCGTCCCCCTCTACCAGGCGATCCGCATCGATCGGGAGCACCGATAGCCGCTTCTGCGCCCGCTCCGGACCGAGGAAGTCGGCCACGAACCGGGTCGCGGGCCGGGCCAGGAGCTGGGCTGGCCGGTCGTACTGCTCTAGCGAGCCCTCGTGCATGACCGCGATCCGGTCCCCCAGGCGCACTGCCTCGTCGATGTCATGGGTCACGAATACCACCGTCTTGCGCATCCTGGCCTGGATCGCCAGGAACTCGTTCTGGAGACGCTCACGGGTGACCCGGTCCAGGGCCCCGAAGGGCTCGTCCATGAGCAGCACCGGCGGGTCCGCACCCAGCGCGCGAGCCACTCCGACCCGCTGCTGCTGTCCTCCGGACAGCTGACCCGGGTAGCGACGGCCGTAGACCGCCGGTGGCAGCCCGACCAGCTCCAGGAGTTCGGAGACGCGGGTCCGGACCCGACGCCGATCCCAGCCCAACAGGCGCGGGACAGTGGCCACGTTGTCGGCCACGGTCATGTGCGGGAAGAGGCCCACCTGTTGGATCACGTAGCCCATGCGCAGGCGCAGGCGCACCGGATCCATTGCTCCCACGTCCTCTCCGTCCAGCAGGATCCGGCCCGACGTCGGCTCGACCAGGCGGTTGATCATGCGCAGGGTGGTGGTCTTGCCACAACCGGAAGGGCCGATCAAGATGCAGGTCTCGCCGTCTCGGACCTCGAGCGACAGGTCGTGGACGGCGACCTGGCCGTTCGGGTAGCGCTTGGTGAGCCCCTGCAGCGTCAGCACCCCCACAAATGTACGGGTGGGGTAGGCTGGGCGCGGGCATGACGCGGGTAGTCGCTCAGGGCAGATCGTGATCCCGCTCCAGGCCGAGCCATGGATCCGCTGGGACTGGATCGGAAGCCATCTGGACCAGATCGGGGGAGACCTGGCCCAGCACGTCGAGCTGACCGCGATCGCCGTCGGTGGCGGGCTCATGGTGGCGATGCCGGTGGGCGTGCTCGCCTGGCGCTATCCGCCCAGCCGGGGGGCTGTCCTCTCGGTGGCGGGGGTGCTGTACACGATCCCGTCGCTGGCGCTCTTCGCCCTGCTCGTCCCCTTCACCGGCCTCAGCCTGCTCACCGCCGAGATCGGGCTGGTCACCTACACGCTGCTGATCCTGGTCCGAAACGTGGTGGTGGGCCTCGACGGCGTGCCCGCCGAGGTGCGTGACGCGGCCCAGGGCATGGGCTACCGGCCAGTCCCCCAGCTGCTTCGGGTAGAGCTCCCCCTGGCCCTGCCGGTGGTGATGGCGGGGGTGCGGATCGCCACCGTCACTACCATCGGCCTGGTCACGATCACGGCCCTGATCGGCGAGGGTGGTCTCGGCGAGCTGCTGCTCGACGGCCTCGTCCGCGCCTTCCCCACCGAGCTGGTGGTGGGAACGGTGCTGTCGGTGGCCCTGGCAGTGGCCGCGGATGGCGGCCTGGCCCTGGTCCAGCGTCGGCTCACCCCCTGGAGCCGAGCGTGAACTTCTTGCTCCAGGCGGCGGGCTGGTTCGCCGACCCCGCCCACTGGCAGGGCACCGCCGGCGTGCCGCACCGGGTGGAGGAGCACGTGGCACTCTCGCTGGAGGTGACCGCGGCCGCGGCCGCGATCGCCATCCCGGTGGGGCTGGTGCTGGGCCATTACCGAACAGGCGGGGCGCTGGCCATCAACATTGCCAACGTGGGCCGCGCCATCCCCTCCTTCGCCCTGCTGGTGCTGGCCGTCCAGGTGGTGGGGATCGGGGTGCTGCCCGCGTTCGTTGCCCTGCTCGCCCTGGCCATCCCACCCATGGTCACCAACAGCTACGTGGCCATGCGCAGCGTGGACGACCAGCTGCGGGAGGCTGCCCGGGGCCTGGGCATGCGCGGCGCCCAGGTGCTGTGGAAGGTGGAGCTGCCCAACGCCATTCCAGTGGTCATGGCCGGGGTGAGGACCTCAGGTGTCCAGGTCGTGGCCACTGCCCCCCTGGCGGCCCTGGTGGGGTGGGGCGGCCTGGGCCGCTTCATCGTCGACGGCCTTTCCCAGGAGAACTACGTCGAGGTCTTCTGCGGGGCGGTGCTCACCGCTGCGTTGGCGGCCGCCGCCGAGCTCGTCCTGGGCAGCCTCCAGTTGGCCCTGACGCCGCGCGGCCTGCGCCGCCGCCGGGAGCGGCCACGGGTGCTGGCGGTCGGGCTGCGGGGCTGAGAACCCCGATCCATAGAATGAACGTTCGATCTCGTGATCCGGGCTCCGTCGGACGCCGGAGCCGGGTCGGCCCCCGGTGGGGCGACGTTCCCAAACCGAGCGTCCGCAGCGGAGGTACCCGACATGCGAACAACCTGGGCCTATCGCGCCGTGCTGGCCGGGGTGCTCGGCCTGAGCCTGATGGCCAGCGCCTGCGGCTCCTCGGGTGGGGGCTCCCCCTCGAACCCGACCAGGCAGACGATCACGATCGGAGGCTTCAACTTCTCCGAGTCCAGCGTGCTCGCCTATGTGTACGGGGAGGCCCTCCAGGGCCAGGGCTACACGGTCAACTACAAGCTCAACCTGGGCCCCCGCGAAGTGGTGGAGCCGGCCCTGGTCAAGGGCGACCTGGACATGTACCTGGGCTACACCGCCACCGACCTGCTCTTCCAGAACCCCAACGCCACCGCCACCGCCAGCGCCACGGAGAACGCAGCGAGGCTGAACACCTACCTCAAGCCCAAGGGCCTGCAGGCACTGACACCGGCGCCGGCCACTGACGAGAACGCCTTCGCCGTGCTGCGCAACGGGCCCTATGGCCACTACCGCACGCTCTCTCAGCTGGTGCCGGTGGCTCCCCAGATGGTCTTGGGTGGTCCGCCCGAGTGCGCCACCCGGCCCTTCTGCCTTCCCGGCCTGGAGCGCGTCTATGGGCTCCACTTCAAGGGCTTCACTGCGCTCGACGCCGGCGGACCCCTGACCAAGGCGGCACTCAACAACGGGCAGATCCAGATCGGCCTGATCTTCTCCAGCGATCCCTCCTACCAGACCACGTACGTCGAGCTCCAGGACGACAAGCACCTGCAGGACACCGACGCCGTGGTCCCGATCGGCCGCTCCAAGGTGTTCACACCCGCGGTGGTGAAGGTCCTGGACGGGGTCTCGGCCAAGCTCACGACCCCCGCTCTGATCGGGATGAACGAGAAGGTGGACGTGGCCAAGGATGACCCCAACCAGGTCGCCTATCAGTGGCTGACCAGCGTCGGGATCAAGGCGCCGAGCCAGTCCTGAGCCTCGGTCAACCGGCGATCATTGGGGGGCGGCACACCCGACACCGCTGCTAGGAGGACACCGATGAGATTGCAGCCGGGCGATCCCGCCCCCCACTTCCGGCTCCCCGATCAGGATGGCGCCCCGGTCGAGCTGGCTGACTTCCGGGGCCGGCGCCTGGTCCTGTACTTCTACCCCAAGGACGAGACGCCCGGCTGCACCACCGAGGCCTGCCAGTTCAACGACTTGCTCGGGCCCCTCACGGCGGCGGGCCTGGAGGTGCTGGGAGTCTCCGGCGACGGAGCCGAGAGCCATCGCCGCTTCCGGCAGCGTCACCAGCTCGGGTTCCGGCTGCTCACCGACGAGGGCCACCGGGTGGCTCGTGAGTACGGGGCATACGGCCAGCGGCGGCTCTACGGCCGGACGCTCGAGGGTCCCCTCCGCTCCACCTTCCTGATCGATCCGGAGGGCCGGATCGCCCGCGCTTGGTATAACGTCCGGGCCGACGGCCATGCCGCCAGGGTGCTGGCAGAGGCGGGCACCTAAGGACAGGTGGCGGCGCCGCTCTCCAGCCTGCGCTGGGAGATCGTGCCGCCCGAGCCGCTCGACCCCCACCTGCAGATGGCCCTGGAGGAAGTGCTGCTGGAGCGGCTGGTGGTGGGCAGGCGCGGCCCAACCCTGCGCTTCTGGGAGTGGTCAAAGCCGGCCCTGGTCCTGGGTTCGCACCAGGTCCTGGCCAACGAGGTCGACCTCCGGGCCGCCCACGAGCTCGGCTTCACGATTGCCCGCCGATTGAGTGGCGGGGGCACCATGATCGTGGAGCCCGGCCGCACCGTGACCTACTCGCTCTACGGCCCCCTGGCACTGGTCGAGGGACTCACCTTTGCCGACTCGTTCGTCCACCTCGACCGTTGGGTGGTCGAATGTCTGCGCTCGCTCGGCGTGCCCGCGGACTACCGGCCCATCAACGACATCTGCTCGCCCGATGGGAAGATCGGCGGCGCAGCCCAGGCTCGCCGGCGCGGCTTCGTCGTCCACCACGCCGCCCTCGCCCACACCATGGACACCGGGCTGGTCAGGCGCCTGATCCGGATAGGGCGGCCTCGGGTCTCCCCCCGCGGGGTGCGAAGCGCCGAGCGCGAGGTCTCCCCGCTCCAGCGCTGGACCCGGCTCGACCGCGACCAGGTGGTCGAGGCGTTGGCCGGCTGCTTCCGGCAGGAGACGGAGGCAGAAGCTGGGATGCTCGCCCCCGAGGAGCTGGTCGAGGCAGCCCGGCTGGCCAAGCGCCGCTACGCCACCTGGGAATGGATCGACCGCCTC
>CADDZO010000075.1 GCA_902812395.1 bacterium
CAGCCCGCCTGCGCCGCCTACCGGCGCAGCGCTGCCCCGGCCATGGCGGAGGCCCTGGAGGCGGGCAGGTGGCGAGCGGCGGAGGTGGTGGGGCGGCTCCGGGTGCGCTGGCTGGACGACGTCCCGCCCCAGCTCCTGGCCAACCTCAACACCCCGGCCGAGTACCGTAGTTTCCTGGACAGGCTGGGAGAGGCTGGTACTGCTCCGTACCGAGATCCTCTGGCGCCCGGTCTGGAGGGCGCATAATCGGTGACCGAAAGCCAGCGGCGGAGCTGCCGGGCCGCAGCCGGCGGCGCTCTCCAAAAGAGGAATCGCCTTTGAAGATCGTTGTCACCGTAAAACAGGTTCCCGACCCCAACAGCCCGCAGCGGCTGGATGCCGACAACACCATCGCCCGCGATGGCGACGTGGTCCTGGACCCGGGCGACGCGTGCGGGGTGGAGATCGGGCTCCGGCTCAAGGAGGCCCACGGCGGTGAGGTGGTCCTTGTCTCGATGGGCCCGGAGCGGGCCCGGGAGGCGATCCGGAAGGCGCTCTCCATGGGCGCAGATCGGGCGGTCCTGGTCACCGACCCGGCCCTGGAGGGAGCCGACGTCAACACCACGGCCCGGGCGCTGGCAGCGGCCATCGGCTCCGAGTCGCCGGACCTGGTGGTATGCGCCACCGAATCCTACGACGGCTCCACCGGGATGGTCCCGCCCATGCTGGCCGAGGTTCTGGGGCTGCCCCAGCTGACCTTCGCCAACCACGTCGAGGTGAACGGGAGCACGGTCAGCGTGCATCGCCAGACCGAGGACGGCTACCAGGTGGTGGAGGCGCCCATGCCGGCCCTGGTGGCGGTCACGGCCGGGATCGCCGAACCTCGCTACGCCTCCCTGCGCGGGATCATGGCCGCGCGCAATAAGGAGGTCCGGACGGTCGGGGTGGCGGACCTGGGCCTTGAGGTCCCCGCGCCTGCGGAGACCGTGGAGGGGGTGGAAGACGCCCCCAGCCGCCAGCAGGGAGAGATCGTCGAAGACGACGGCGCCAGCGGGGTGGAGCGGATCATGGCCCTGCTCCAGGCGGCCAAGGTGATCTAGGGAGGCGAAGGTGGCCAGAATCCTGGTATACGCGGAGCTGGACCGGGGGCGGCTGGCCCCGATCGGGCTGGAGCTGCTGGCGCGGGCGCGGGAGCTGGGCGAAGTGGAGGCGGTGGCGCTGGGGCCGGGCGGGGCCGAGGCCGCGGTCACGCTGGGCCGCCACGGGGCCAGGCGGGTGCTGGTGAACCCGGATCCTGCCTTCCAGGAGTACCTGGCCGAACCCGCCACCGACTGCCTGGCGGCGCTGATCCAGCCAGAGCCGCCCGATCTGATCCTTTTCGGCTTCACCTCGGACTCGCGGGAGGTGGCTGGGCGTCTGGCCGGCCGGCTGGGCGTGGGCCTGATCTCCAACGCCATGGACGTCGAGTTCCGGGACGGCACCGTGGTCGCCCGCATCCCATACTTCGGGGGGGCCAAGGTCGCCACCTACCGGGCTAACGCGCGGCCCGCGATCGTCCTGATCCGGCCCAAGTCGTTCGAGCCCTCGGAGGTGGGGGGCGAGGCGGAGGTGGTCGAGGTGGCGGCCGCGATCGGCGAGAACTCTCGTCGATCCCGGATCGTCGACCGTCGCGTCGAGGGACAGGAGAAGGTGAAGCTCGAGGAGGCCGAGATCGTGGTCTCGGGCGGTCGGGGGCTCGGGGGCCCCGAGAACTTCCACCTGGTCGAAGAGCTGGCCGAGGTCCTGGGCGGGGCCGCCGGTGCCAGCCGGGCGATCGTGGACGCAGGTTGGGTGCCCTACGCCCTCCAGGTCGGGCAGACCGGCAAGACCGTCCGCCCCAGCGTGTACATCGCGGCCGGGATCTCGGGGGCGATGCAGCACACGGTGGGCATGAAAGGCTCTCGGATGATCGTGGCCATCAACAAAGACCCCGACGCCCCGATCATGCGCATCGCAGATCTGGGCGTGGTCGGCGACGCCCTCAAGATCCTGCCCCGGCTGACCGAGGCGGTGAAGGCCCGGCGCCAGGGGTCCTGAGAGAAACGCTAGTCGGGGGGCGGATGGCGGAGGTCGACCCAGGCCTCGACCTCCCGCCGCCGACGCTCATCCATCCCCAGCTCCGCGAGCAGTCCGAAGCGGAGCGCGTCGTGGAGCGAGAGCAGCGGCACCCCATAGGTCGCAGCTGCCTCCTGCAGGGCCGTGGGCCGGCGCGGGTCCTGGGGCACCGGACGGCCCGGATAGCGGACCGCCCGTTGCAGCCGCCAGCGCCAGCGGGCGGTCCAGCCCCGGTTGGGGCAGGGCAGGATGGGCACGTCCCAGATCCAGTCCGTGAACAGGCAGACCACAGCCGCGTGCTCCGCCCGGAAGCCTTCCCGGCCGTGGACCGCGACCTCGCCCCAGGCTCGGACCAGGCCCACCGCCGCCGAGCGCTCCGAGCGCTTGCGGCGGGCGTGCTCGAGCGTGTCGAGAAGGCTGAACAGGGCCCAGAAGCCGCAGCGGCAGCCGGGGCCGGGCGAGCGCTGGCAACGGAAGAGGGGGGTGAGACAGTAGGCACGGTTGTCGCCCGGCTCCCAGACATAGGTGGCGGCCCACGACTCCAATCGTCCCCCCCGAAGCCGCCAAAGCCGCCAGCCGAGCAGCGGCTCCCGCCGCTCCCGCGTCTCCTCGACCGGTTCACCCATCCCTTGGCCCGCTCAACCGCAACCCCGTGTTCCTATCGTGCCACCTCCGTGGACCGGATGACTGTGGAGGTGCGCACGAACCGAAAGTACCGGGGTGTGGGCGGGCCTCATTCCGGGCCGGCAGCAAGGTGGCACAATCCAGTTCCGGCGTGAGCGAGGCTCCCGAGGAGTTCGAGTCGGCGATCCGTGAGCTGCGCCGGCGCCGCGCCCGTAACCTGGAGATGGGCGGCGTCGAACAGGTTGCCCGCCAGCACCAGCGGGGCAAGCTCACGGTCCGCGAGCGGCTGGACGCGCTCTTCGATCGGGGCAGCTTCGTCGAGTTCGGACTCCTGGCCCACCAGCAGCCGGTTCGCGGCTTCGCCGTCGGCGACCCGGAGCGGACGCCTGCGGACGGGGTGGTCACCGGCCACGGTCTCATCGACGGCCGTCAGGTCTGGGTGATCGCCTACGACTTCACCGTCATGGCCGGCTCCATGGGTGCGGTGGGGGAGCAGTTCAAGTGCGCCCGGGTCAGGGAGTTGGCGTTGCGCTACGGGAAGCCGGTGGTCTGGCTGCTCGACTCGGCCGGCGCCCGCATCCAAGAGGCGTCCGGGTCCACGTTCGCCGGCTCGGGCAGCCTTTTCGCCGACCAGGTGACGATGTCGGGGGTGGTGCCCCAGGTGGCGGCGATGATGGGCCCCTGTGCGGCCGGGACCGCCTACATTCCGGGGCTGGCCGACTTCGTGCCCATGGTCAGGGGCACCAGCAGCATGGCCCTGGGCGGGGCACGGCTGGTCCGGGCGGCGACCGGAGAGGAGGTCACCGACGAGGAGATGGGCGGTTCCCAGGTCCATTGCCGCATCTCCGGGGTGGCCGACAACGAGGTCGCCGACGACCACGAGTGTCTGGAGACGGTTCGCCGCTTCCTCTCCTACCTGCCCTCCAGCAACCGGGAACCGCCGCCCTTCCGGGATGCCGGCGACCCTCCCGACCGGCCGGTCGAGGGGCTGGACCGGATCGTGCCCGCCAGTCCTCGGCGCGCGTACGACGTGCGCAAGGTGATCCGGGCCGTCTTCGACCGCGACTCCTGGTTCGAAATCAAGCCCGAGTGGGCCAAGAACCTTGTGGTCGGGTTCGCCCGGGCTGGCGGCCACGCGGTCGGGGTGGTGGCCAACCAACCGATGCAGAAGGGAGGGGTCCTGGACTGCGACGCCGCCGACAAGGGCGCCCGCTTCATCCGCATGTGCGACGCCTTCAACGTCCCCCTGGTGTATCTGGTCGACGTTCCCGGGTTCATGGTCGGCTCTGCGGTCGAGCGGCAGGGGATCATCCGTCACGGGGCGAAGATGCTCTACGCGACCTCGGAGGCGACCGTGCCCAAGATCACGGTGGTGATGCGCAAGGCCTACGGGGCCGGCTACTTCGTGATGTGCGGCCGGGCCTACGGCCCCGACCTGCTAGTCGCCTGGCCGTTCGCCGAGATCTCGGTCATGGGGCCGGAGGGGGCGGTCAACATCATCCACCACCGCCGGCTCCAGGAGGCTGCCGACCCCGAGGCGGAGCGCGCCCGTCTGGAGGCGGAGGTGCGGGCCTCCATTAGCCCATACGTCGCCGCCGGCTGGGCCATGATCGACGACGTCATCGAGCCCCGGGAGACCCGGCGGGCGATCGTCCGGGGGTTGGAGCAAGCTGCAGACAAACGCATCCGTCGACCCTGGCGCAAGCACGGCAATATCCCGGTGTAGGAAGCACGCAGCTGGAGGTCGAGGTGAGCCCGATAGGTCATCCGACCTCGTTCACCTGGTCGTCGACGAAGCTCTGAAGCCGTCGGCATGCACAGCGATGTGGTATGGCACCGCCCGCCTGGATGTGGTCGCTCATGTGCGTCAGGCCTTTGGCTGGCGCGCTGCCTCTCTTGTCGGAAACGTGCCTGAGCGCGGTTTCGCACTCTGGCGGTGGTTGGACCGTGAGGACAGCTCAGAGCAACGCAAGTGGTTGGGCTTGTCACCACCGCCAGAGGCCGTGCCCGTGTTGGAGACCGATGCATCCTACCACAGTCCGGACTGCGAGAGCTCCTTTGTCGCTGGACTCGATGACGAGATTGAGATACCGACACCAGCTCGATGCTTGACGGACGCCGAATGGCTGTCCTGGAGCAGCTTCGTGACGACGGCGACGGCTGCAAAGTGAATGGACAGCGGTAGTCCGGTTGCATGGCAGCGGTCATCCCCACTGTATGGAGTTCCCTGCCAACATCGCTCCGTCTTTTCCGCGCGGTTCTTCCGCCAGGACGTTTCGCTGACACTACGGAAACCAAAATCACATGGTAGGCTGTGTAGCAGATGCAATGGTGGCTTTTGAGGACGTCGGCCCACAGCAGGATATCCGTGTGGCGTGCTTCTGGCACGTGCCGTTCTTGCCGCCCTTGAGATCGCGGGTCTTTGTGGAGGTTCGATGAACCAGGACCGGGTGGTGGTCACCGCCGCCCTCACCGGAGCCCTGACCCGGCGGGAGCACTGCCCCGCCATCCCCTACACGCCCGAGGAGATCGCGGAGGAGGCCCGGCGCGTGGCCGAGGCAGGGGCCGCGATCGTGCACATCCACGCCCGCACGGCCGACGGCACCCCCACCTGGTCGGTGGAGGTGTTTCGGGAGATCCGGGACCGGATCCGGGAGCGCTCCGACGTGATCCTGAACTTCTCGACCGGCGCGGTCGGCATCTCCCGGGAGGACCGGATTGCCCACATCCGCCAGCTGGCCCCGGAGATGGCGGCTCTGAACATGGGTTCGATGAACTACGCCATCTACTCCCGCCGCCACAAGGCCTTCTACCACGATCATGTGTTCGCCAATCCCTTTGCCGACATGCGGTTCTTCCTGGACGCGATGAACGAGGCGGGGGTACGGCCGGAGCTGGAGTGCTTCGACGCCGGGCACGTCGCCAACACCGTTCCGTTGATCGACCTGGGGGTGCTGCGACCGCCCTTCCAGTTCAGTCTGATCCTGGGGGTACTGGGCGGCATGCCGGGAGGGGTGCGGGAGCTGATCCATCAGGTTGGGTCGCTACCGGCCAGCTCTCACTGGCAGGTGATCGGGATTGGGCTGCAGCAGTGGCGGCTGCTGGCTGCCGGTCTGGCGCTGGGCGGGAACGTGAGGGTGGGGCTGGAGGACAACTTCTACTTGCAGGCGGGGCAGATGGCCCGCAGCAATGCCGAGCTGGTGGAGAAGGCGGTGCGCATGTGCCGTGACCAGGGCCGTGAGCCGGCAGCTCCGGCCGAGGCGCGGAAGCTGCTCGAGCTGGAGTCGTGATCGGGGATGCGCAGGTGGCGCGACCGCCCCGGCTGCCGCCCCGGCTGCGTGCGATTGCCGGCGTCGTCCCCACCGGGGCACAGTCGGTGGCTGACATCGGGGCTGGCGACGGTCAGCTGGCCCGACACCTGGCGGCCCGAGGTCTTTACGTGATCGCCACCGAGAGCCAGCCGGGGCCGTTCGCACGCCTGCGGGCGGCGCTTCCTGGCTTCGACTGCCGCTTCGGCTCGGGCCTGGAGGTGCTGCGGCCGGGGGAGGTGGAGGGGGCGGTGATCGCGGGTATGGGCGGTCGCACGATCGCCCGCATCCTGGAGTCCTCCCCTCGGGTGGCGGGCCAGCTGGACTGGCTGATCCTGCAGGCCCAGCAACACGCGGACGAGCTCCAGGCCTGGCTGGAAGCGGCGGGATACGGCAGCCGGAGCCAGGGGTCCGCGGTTCAGGGTCGCCGGCGGTATACAGTCGTGCTGGCCTGGCCCCATGAACGTTCCTGAGCTCGTCCTGCGCCACCAGCGGCTAAACCAGCGTGCCATGCAGCTCCAGGGCACGATCGAGCGCCTGCGCTCGCAGCTGGCCTCGGACCCGGCCGGCGACCGGCTGGAGGCTGAAGCTCGGACGCTCAAGGAGCGGTACCGGGAGCTGCAGGTCCGGCTACGTCGGACGGAGAGCGAGGTGGCTGGCCAGCGCTCCCGCCTGCGCGCCAAGGAGCGGGAGCTGATGAGCGGGAGGATCCGCAACCCGGGCGATCTGGTCAAGCTGGAGCACGAGGTGGAGGGCCTCAAGCAGGCGGTGAGGCGCGCGGAGGACGGGGAGCTGGAACTCATGGAGGAAGAGGAGCGGCTGCAGCGCGAGCTGGCCCGGCTCGAGCAGGAGCTGCACCAGGTCCGGGAGACCAGTGCTGCGGCCACGCCGGAGCTCAACGCCCAGCTACGTCAGGCCGAGAGCGGCCTGGCCGCGGCCGAGGCGGAGCGGGCGGAGATCTGGGGCCAGATCCCAGCTGACTGGCAGCAGACCTACCAGCGTGTGTCGCGCCGGTTGCCGGAGCCGGTAGCGGAGGTGGTAGACGGGCGGTGCAGTCGCTGCCACGTGACCGTGACCTCCAGCGGCATGCAGACGCTGCGCCGGGCCGGCCTGCTGCTCTGCGACAACTGTGGCCGGATCCTGGTGGTGACGTGACCGGCTCCGAGCCCTCCGTGCGTCTGCTCAGGCTGTACACCGACGGCGCGTCACGAGGGAACCCGGGGCCGGCCGGGATGGGGCTGGTGATCGAGGACGGCCAGGGGACCCGACTCTGGGGAGGTTGCCGCTACATCGGCGAGGTCACCAACAACCAGGCCGAGTACCTGGCACTGATCGAGGGGCTGCGGAAGGCGGCCGAGTGGCGGCCGGAGCGGCTCGAGGTGATGATGGACTCGGAGCTGGTGGTGCAACAGGTCTCGGGCAGGTATCGGGTCCGAAGCCCCGAGCTCAAGACGCTGTACAACCAGGCGATGGCGCTGCTGCGGAGCTTCCCAGCGGCGAGGGTCGTGCACGTGCCCCGCGGGCGCAACCGCGGTGCGGATGCGCTCGCCAATCGGGCCATCGACGAGTGGAAGCCGGATCGCGGGCAGGAGATGGAGGCTGCGCGCCATCGGAGAGCAGGAAGGGCTCCCTTGCAGGCGCAGGGCCCGGACTGAGCGGAACGGTCGGTGGCGCTCCTGATCGTGGGCGTTTCGGCCCCGATCGCATGCGGTACCATCCCGGTGGGTCGAGGCGGACGGGTGGCCGCTCCGTCTCCGCTATGGAGGCGGGGAGGAAAGTCCGGGCTCCGCAGAGCAGGGCGCTGGGTAACGCCCAGTCGGGGTGACCCGAAGGAAAGTGCCACAGAAATGACACCGCCGGCTCGTTGGGGCCGGTAAGGGTGAAATGGTGGGGTAAGAGCCCACCGGCGGCCGGGTGACCGGTCGGCCAGGCAAACCCCGCCCGGAGCAAGACCAAATAGGAGGGCGCTCGTAGGCTGCTCGCCAAGCCCTCGGGTTTCGGTCGCTAGAGGCGCCGGGTAACCGGCGTCCAAGATAGATGGCCACCGCCCCTCAGGGGTACAGAACCCGGCTTACAGTCCGCTCTCGACCCGTCCATCTGAGACACCGGCCCGATGGTCCACCTGGCGCGGGGTTGCCAGCGTCCGCACGGTCTGATGCTGCACCGGGCTCGGGCCATGTGAGCCGCTACCCACAGTAGCCATGGGCGAGCCGGTAATCGATCGGGCCCGGTCCGAGCACCCCAGGCTGCCAGACTTCGGCCGGCCGACCGAGGCTCAACGCTGCATTCGCGCTAGCGGCAAGAGCGCCCCCAGCCAGACCACGTCCGGTGCGGGATCGGCCGGGACCTGCAGCCACGCCCGGTTCCCGATCCCCTGACTGGCGCGGGGGAAGCGGCGGCGCAGGCCCTGGCCAGCCCCGCCATCACCTCCTGCACCCGTCGGCGCCTGCTACCCAGGTCGACGATCTGGGCCGCCCAGGCCGCGGCGCCTCGGTCGACGTCGCCGAGCGGCGGAACGGCGGGCAGTTGGCGACGTACGGGGCGGCGTACTCGTCCGCAGTGCCGAGGTCCACGCCGGCAACCGGTGCGGCCGCGGCGGCGCTGGCCCCGCCCCGCCGGTTCGGCCTCGGCGGTCAGATCCCAGTCATCGCCGTCCGCAGTCCCCGCCGTCAGCACCTGCTCGATCTGGGCCACGAGCTGCCCCGCAGCCGGTGATATCAGCCAGCGATCCATCACCTCCCGGTCCAGCAGCGCCCGAAGCCGGTCGCCGGCCGGGCATCGTCTCCTTCATCTGCGAAGCCATCTGCTCGATCAGATCCACCGACCAAGCTGGCGGTCGGCGCGCTGCTCAGTCCCGCCGTCAAGGTCAACTCCGTCACCTGCTGCCCACCCGGCACGCGTCCTGCCATGCCGATTGCTCGCACAGCGTCTCCAGGTCGGTCACCGGCGTATCGCCTCCTGTTGCGCTTGGCAGCCAACCAGCCAGGTGCGCCGCTGGCTGCTACCGGCGTGGGGCGCCGATGCTCTCCGCCGTCTGCAGAGCAGCCGCCGCCCTGCGAACGATCGATGGAGGGCGAGAGCGATGCCCCGCCCTGACAGGGCGTCACTGCTCGCGAGTGTCTCCGAACGTGAACGTGCGCTGGATCAGTGAGCAACGGTCTACGGTTCACCATGACCATCGCGATGACCCATCGCGTCGATCGAGGATGTCTCGCTCACGAAGGAACGGGAGAGACTCCGTTGGCGCCGCGCTGTGGGCCCGGAAGCGCATGCCGATGGGGGGCGGAGGAACGACAACCGGAGCAACGCTGGCAGGCCACGCGCCCAACCGAGGGCCAGGTGGCCGGACGGATCGCCGTCGGCGTTGGCGCGAGACCGTGTGGCCTGGCCTGCGGCCGCAGCTACCGGCCACTGCACCCTCGCATCACGTCGGGTGGCCCGATCCAGAGACCCCGCATCACGCGGTGAGCAGCCGACGGATGTCGGGACCCAGGCCGCCCCGTGCCAGACCGACCAGCTGTCGTTCCAGCTCGCTCTGGGCAGCGGCCAGGGTGCGCCGACAGGCCCCGTCGGGGGCCGTGGCACCGGCGGTTCGGGCCACGAAGGCACACACCGAGCCGGCGACCCGGCCCGCCGTGATCCCGCCCGGCGCACTCTCGCCGCTCGACCAGAGCAGGAGGCCAGCCACCCCGAGCACCGCCGTGGCGATCAGCAGGTCGAGCAGCTTCATGTCCGGCGCCGCGCCGAGAGGAGCGCGTCCAGGGCGAGCACGGCCAGCGCCGTCGCCCATACCGCCCACAGGCCGGCCCAGGGCCGGGCAGACCCGAGCCGGAGCCCAAGCTCGGCGGCCAGCGAGACCAGGAGCGCGGCCGCCACCGTGCGCCACAGGCCGCCCAGGAATCCGCGGCGCCGCCAGAAGCCGGCCACGCCGAACACGAACAGGACAGCGGCGGCGGCCACTACCGCGGCCAGGCGGACCCGCCCCGCGGGTAGGCTCAGCCACCCCAGCGGGCCGACGATCACGCCTGCCCAGCGGGGAGCCAGGGCCACCGCCAGGCGGCTCGCCGAGAAGCCTTGCGGCCGCGTATCGACAATCCCCGGCGGAGGCGGCCAGGGCTGCCCCGGGCCTGGGGAGTTCTGTGCCTGCCACAGCTGCCACTCTAGCCACGCCACCCGCTGGCGCAGCTCCGCCATCTCGGACGGATCGGGCCGGCCGACCTGCGACATCCTCTGACCTCAGCTACCCATTCAACGCCGACCCCTCCCGACCTGCTCGCCCAGGCTGGGCGCCTCGTTCACCGCGCCGGGCGTTGTGAAGGCCCACTCGGAGGGCGGGTCGGATCGGACCTCCCCTCCGGGCCGGGGGACCCCTGCCGGTTCCCCACCGCTCCCCACCCATCCGGGACAGTTTGCCCAGCGAGTTCGCGACCGCAACATGGGGTGTCAATTAGTGCAGATGACACCACATGTCTGCGAGTCAGCACCAATCCACACAATCGTTCGATATGGGCACGGGTTGGGGGTTTGACAGCCGGGTGGGGAAAACGCTAGAGTTCGGTGGCAGATCGCGGTGAATTGTGGGGACAAGTGGTGAATCAGCCAGCACTGCAGCAGCCGATGAGACGATCGACCTGGACGGCGTCGCGGCTCTTTCCCACCCAGCCACTCGTCCCCGCCGCGGTTGGCCATCGGCTCCCGGGGGCGCGTCCAGGCGCGTTCCCGGGAGTGTCGGCGGGGCGGCGGGAGCAGGGCCGGCTCCGGATCTACGGGCAGGCGTGATGGATGTTCTCTGGCACCTACCGGGTCCGGGTGGACGAGAAGGGGCGGCTGGCCATGCCAGCTCCCTTCCGTCGGCAGCTACCCGACGGCAGCTTCATCTCGGTCGGCCAGAGCAACGTCCTCACCATCTATCCGCCCGACCAGTGGCAGCAGCTGATCAGCCGACTGCAGAGCCCGCTGCTGCCTCCTGGCGACTTGGCGCTGTCTCGGACCCTGTTCCCGCTGGCCGTGCCCTGCGAGTTCGACGCCCAGGGACGGGTCACCCTCTCGGCCGAACAGCGACGACTGGCCGGGATCGAGCCACGCTCCACCGTCTGCGTGACCGGCAGCGGAACCCGGGTCGAGATCTGGGCCGAGGAACGTTGGGATGCTTACCTCAACGATGCCCTGGCCCAGTTCGACGAACGCGCCGCGGAGGTCTTCCGACCTCCCCAGTAGCCGGCACGTACCCGTACTTTCACAAGCGACCATAGAGTTCCTGGAGCCCCGCCCGGGCGGCCGCTACGTCGATGCCACGCTGGGCGGGGGCGGCCATGCCCGGCTGATCCTGGAGCGGATCCAGCCCGGCGGCCGGCTGCTGGCCATCGACCGCGACCCGGCGGCGGTGGCGGCTGCGCAGCTCCCGGCTGAGCTCCGTCAGGGCGACTTTCGCGAGGTAGCGGAAATTGCCGCTCAGGCCGGGTTTACTGCGGTCCAGGGGATCCTGTTCGACCTCGGGCTGTCCAGCCTGCAGCTCGACGATCCCTCCCGCGGGTTCAGTTTCCGCCATCCAGGTCCGTTGGACATGCGCTTCGACCCCGGCCAAGCGCTGACCGCCGAGCAGCTGGTCAACCGGCTTCCCGAGGCCGAGCTGGCCCGGCTGCTCCGGACCTACGGGCAGGAGCGCTGGGCCACCCGTATCGCCGCCTTCCTCGTCCGGCGGCGGCCCCTGCGCAGCACCGCCGACCTGGCGGCCGCGGTCGAGGCCGCGGTCCCGCGGAGAGCCTGGCCGCGCGACATCCACCCCGCCACCCGCACCTTCCAGGCGATCCGGATGCGGGTCAACGATGAGCTGGGTAGCCTGCAGGCCGGGCTCGAGGGGGCGCTCCAGATCCTTGCCCCCGGCGGCCGGCTCGTCGTGATCTCCTTCCACTCCCTGGAGGACGGGCTGGTCAAACGCTTCTTCGAACGGGAGTCGCGCGACTGCATCTGCCCGCCCGAGCAGCCGGCCTGCACCTGCGGCCACCGCGCCCGCCTCCGGGTCCTTACCCGGCGGCCGCTGCGGGCCTCGCCCGCTGAGGTGGCGCGCAACCCGCGCAGCCGCTCCGCCCGACTCCGAGCTGCCGAATACCTGGCCGCCTGACCGCTCCGACCTCTCTCCTCTGGTCGGGGCCCGGGCGGTGCCGCGGCACCGCCCCTGCCCTCTCCCTCGGACGTAGCACCTGTGATCACCAGTCGAATACCCACCTCCCGATCCGCACCGCGACGGCGCAGCTGGCCGCGGATGGCGCTGGCCGCCAGCGGTCGCGCGGTCCAGCGTCTTGGCCTCTCCGGGTACAGCCGGGTCTGCCTGGCCGCGGTCGGCCTGGGCCTGCTGGTGCTCGTCTACCTGGTGGTGGACGCCCAGGCCACCCAGGTCTCGTTCCAGCTCGGCCAGCTGCGGGCACGAAACGCCCAGCTCCAGGCGGAGCAGGACCAGCTCCGCTACCAGTCGGCCCAGGCCCAGACCCCGGGTCAGGTGGCCCAGGAGGCCGCGGCGCTCGGGATGCGCCAGGGCGCGCCTACCACCTATGTGCCCTATCGCCCGCTGCGGGTCGACCTGGGCGCCCCCATCGGCCCGTCTCGGCCCCGGCCGGTCCCGCTCTGGCAGCGGCTCTGGGATCGGATCTTCGGGGGCGGGGGCTAGGAAGGTGGCGGTCCGCTCCGAACAGCTGGTGCGACCCTGGGCGGCGCGGCCCCGGGTGCGCGTCCGCCGGCCCGCGCGGGCCCGAGTGCTGGCGTTGTTGGGGGCGATGCTGCTGGTGTCGGCTACGGTCTGGGTACGCCTGGTCTACTGGCAGGTGCTGGACCACTCGACCCTGGCCGCGCTGGCCGCCGACCAGCACCTGGTGGAGCTGACCGAGACTCCCTCACGGGGGCTGATCTACGACAGCTCGGGCCGGCCCCTGGCGCTGGACACCACCGTCTATGACGTTGTCCTGGCCGCGGACGAGGTCGCCCCCGACCAGCGCCAGGAGGTGGCTGATGCGCTCTCCGCCGTGCTTCGGCTCCCGAGCGGGCCGATCCTCCAGCTCCTGCGCTCGGAGCGGCCCTTCGCCTACGTGGCCAAGCGGGTAAGCCAGCCCCAGGCCACCCGGCTCCAGCGGCTGCAGCTGCCGGGCGTCTCGCTGGAGCCGGTCCAGCAGCGGCAGTACCTGCCCGGCGGCGCGCCCGGCACCACCCTTGCCTCCGACCTGCTCGGCTTCGTCAACGATGCCGGCCAAGGCCAGTACGGGATTGAGCAGTACTACAACGCGGTGCTGGCCGGGCAGGCGGGCTCGGTCCAGGCCTACCAAGACTCGGCCGGGGAGGAGATCCCGCTGACCGCCCGGGTCCAGCGACCGATGGTGAACGGGCAGAGCCTGACCCTCACCCTGGACGCGCAGATCCAGTACGCGGCCGAGCAGGCTCTGGCCCAGGGAGTCAAGCGCAATCACGCTGCCAGCGGCAGCGTGATCGTGCTCGACTCCCACACCGGTGGGGTGGTGGCCTGGGCCGACTACCCGGCCTACAACGCCAACGACTTCGCCCAGACCGATCCCGCACTCTTCCAGGACCAGCTGGTCTCGAGCCTGTACGAGCCCGGCTCGGTGATGAAAGTGGTGACCCTGGCCGGGGCCCTCGACGACGGCGCCATCACCCCCGACACCACCATCTACGACCCTGGCTGGGTCCAGGTGGACGGCGTCACCCTCCATGACTGGACCACGGCCTACGCCGGCACCGTGACCATGCGCGAGGTGCTGGAGCAGTCGCTCAACGTGGGAGCGGTCCACGCCGAGGAGATGGAGGGCCAGGCCGCGTACTTCCACTACCTGCAGGCCTTCGGCCTGGAGCGGCCGAGTGGGGTGGACGTGGCCGGCGAGGCGACCATGGCCATGCCCCCGCCCGATCGCTGGAACCCGGTGGACGTGGCCACCGCCTCCTTCGGCCAGGGGATCGCGGTCAACATGGTCCAGATGGCGGCCGCGGTCAACGTGATCGCCGATGGCGGGCGGTGGGTACAGCCGCACGTGGTGGAGCGGATCGGAAACCGCGCCCTGACCTGGCCCTCACGGCAGGTGGTGAAGCCCACCACCGCCGCCACCATGACCCAGATGATGGAGGACGTCGTCCAGCACGGCTCCGGCTGGATGGCCCGGATCCCCGGTTTCCAGGACGACGAGGCGGGCAAGACCGGGACCTCCCAGATCCCGGTGAACGGCCACTACACCAACCAGTACTGGGCCTCCTACGTCGGCTTCCTGCCCGCCCAGAACCCCCGGTTCACGATGCTGGTGGTGGTCCGCGATCCCAACAATCGGTCCCTGGACCTGAACGAGGGCTACTACGTCTCGGCCCCGATCTGGAAGCAGATCGCCGAGCAGATCATCCTCGACTGGCGCATAACCCCACCGGGCGCTGGCGCGTCTAACTAAACGATGCGCCTCAGCCTGGCCGAGGTCCTGGCGGCCACCGGCGGGCGGTCGGCCGGAGGCGGCGAGGACCTGGCCTTCACGAGCTTCCACACCGACTCCCGCGAGGTCCGGCCGGGAGGGCTGTTCTTCGCCCTGCAGGGTGCCGCGCACGATGGCCACGCCTTTTGCGCCGACGCGGTCGCGCGCGGCGCCGCCGGTGTGGTCGTCTCCCGGCGGGTGGAGACGGCCGCCGCCCAGGTGCTGGTGCCGGACACCTGGCGCGCGCTCTACGACCTGGCCGGCTGGGTGCTGTCACGGGTCCGGCCGCTGGTGGTGGGCGTGACCGGCAGCAACGGCAAGACCTCGACCAAGGAGATGACGGCGGCGGTGCTGGCCGTCCGCCACCGGGTGCTCCGCAGCCAGGGCAACCTCAACACCGAGACCGGGGTGCCGCTGACCCTGCTTGGGCTGGAGGCCGACCACACTGCGGCGGTGCTGGAGATGGGGCTGCAGCGGCCGGGTGACATCGGCCGCCTGGCTGCCCTGGCCCGGCCCACGGTCGGGGTGGTGACGATGATCGGGAGCGTCCACCTCGAGTTCTTCTCGAGCCGGGAGGAGCTGGCCCGGTCCAAGGGCGAGCTGCTCGAGGCCTTGCCCCCGGACGGGCTGGCCGTGCTCCCGGCCGAGGACGGCTACCTGGAGCTGCTGCGTGGGCTGAGCCGGGGGCCGGTGGTCACCTTCGGTCTCGGATCGGGCGACCTGCGCGGCGAGTCGTACGCTCCCCTGGTCGAGGGCGGGTGCCAGTTCCAGGTGGACGGCGTGCGGGTCAGGCTGGCGCTCGCCGGCCGCCACCAGGCACGGAACGCCCTGGCCGCGCTTGCGGTGGGGCGGGCGGCGGGGGTGCCGCTGGCCTCGGGGGCGGCTGCCCTGGCCGACGTCCGCCTGGAGCATCGCCTCCATGAGGTGCCCGGGCCGAAGGGCTGCCTATCGTGGACGACACCTACAACGCCAGCCCGGAGTCCATGCTGGCCGCGTTCCAGGCCCTGGCCGAGCGGCCCCGCCAGGGCCGGCTGCTGGCGCTGCTGGGCGAGATGCGCGAGCTGGGCCCGGAG
>CADDZO010000076.1 GCA_902812395.1 bacterium
GCCCACCGCCGGCCCAGCGACTGGATCTGGGAGCTGGCCCGGCGGTGGGCATCGCGAGCCTCGCGCCACTCCTCCCAGGCGATGCTGCCGCGCAACACCTCCAGCCGGCGCTGGATCCGGTCCACCTCGCGGGCGGCGGCGGCCTGGGCCCGAACCGCCTCCAGCCGTGGCTCGATCTCGCCCTTGAGGTCCTCGAGCCGGCGCAGGTTGCCGGCCAGCTCCTCCAGCCGGGCCGCGGCCTCGGTGCGCTTGGCCTTGACCCCCCGCACCTGTGCCGCCTCCTCGATCAGGCGGCGCCGCTGCTCGGGCGTGCAGCCGATGATCGCCTCGATGTCCTGCTGGTCGACCATCGCGTAGGAGTCGGTGGTGAGGCCGGTCGAGGCCAGCAGGTCCATCAGGTCGTGGCGGCGCACCCGGCTCCCATTCAGGAAGTAGTCACTCTGCCCGCTGCGGTCGACCCGCCGGCGTATCTCCACCTCCGCGTAGTCCAGGGGCAGGCGGCAATCGGAGTTGTCGATCACGATCGCGACCTCGGCCTGGGCGGCGCGGGGCCGGCGCTCTCCGCCGGCATAGATCACGTCCTCCATCCGGTGGCCGCGCAGGTCCCTGGCACTGCGCTCGCCCAGCACCCACTTGAAAGCGTCGACGATGTTGCTCTTGCCGGAGCCGTTGGGACCCACGATTGCGGTCACGCCCGGGTCGAAGGCGATCTCCGTTGCCCGGGCGAAGGTCTTGAAGCCGGCCAGACGGATGGAGCGCAGCCGCACGTGGGGGCAGGGTATCAGCCGGTCAGCCGCCCGGCTTTCAGGAGACCAGGACCGGCTCGGGCTCGGCCTTCTTCGAGCGTCGCGACCGCCGGCGGGGACGCTCCGGCTCGGCCGCGGGGGCGACCTCGCCCGCAGGCGTTGCCGCCTCGGCCGGCTCGGCGTGATGTCGGCGGTGGGGGTGCTCCAGCTCGGCCAGGGCGTTACGGGCCGCCTCCTGCTCGGCCGCCTGCTTGGTCGGGCCGTGGCCCGTCCCCAGCGGCTCGGCCCCGGCATAGACCACCGCGGTGTACTCCCGCTGCCGACCGCCACGGGAGCCAGCGCTGTCGTAGTAGGGGGTGAGGCCGTAGCGCTCCTGGACCAGCTGCTGAAGGCGTCCCTTGTAGTTCTCGTCCTGAATCGGTTCGGGCAAGGCCCGGAAGCGATCCAGGTAGTAGTGATACGCGGCATCGTAGCCGGCATCCAGGAAGATGGCGCCCAGCACCGCCTCGAAGGCGTTGGCTAGCAGTGAGCGGAGGCCGCGGCCGCCGCCGCGGGCGATGCCCTTGCCGAGGTAGAGGTAGTCCCCCAAACCCAACTCCTCCGCCAGGGCGGCCAGCGTGTTGGTATTGACCATGCTGGAGCGGAGCTGAGTCATCTCACCCTCCTCCGCCCCCGGTCGGAGCTTGAACAGGTACTCGGCCGTGATCAGCTGGAGCACGGCGTCGCCCAGATACTCCAGGCGCTCGTTGTCCCGAGGGGAGACCTGAGGGCTCTCGTTGGCAAAGGAGCTATGGGTCAGGGCCTCGCGCAGGAGCTCCGGGTTGCGGAAGGCAACCCCGATCTTCTGTTCCAACTCCTCCAGCGGCCCGCTCGGGACCTGGGCCTCCTGGAGCGACCGCCGGCGGCCACCGGAACGCGCCTTGCCTATGAGCCCGCCTTCTCCTGGATGTACTCCCAGGCCTGGCCGACGGTCGTGATCCGCTCGGCATCCTCGTCCGGGATCTCCAGACCGGTGTTCTCTTCGAACGCGTAGATGAGCTCCACCAGGTCCAATGAATCGGCGTTCAGGTCCTCTTGAAACGAGGCGTCCATGGTGACCTGCTCGGGCTCGACCCCCAATCGCTCCACGATGATGTTCCGGAACTCTTCGAAGGAGATCTTCTGGCTGTCCAATAGCGTCCTCCAGGCGGTGGCCGCCGTACGCGGCGCGTTTACTCTAGCAACCGAACCGACGACCCCGTGGATCGTCCCTCCGCCAGCTCCTGCACCGCCTCGATACTGGAGACCGGCCTGGCCACCACGCCCGGCGCCAGCTCCCGCATCATGCCGGTCAGCGCCCGACCGGGCCCCACCTCGAGGAAGGTGTCGCAGCCGCGGGCGACCAGCCAGCGGACACAGTCGGCCCAGCGTACCGGTGAGCTCAACTGCCTCTCCAGCGCGGCCGGGATCGCGGCGGCGTCACGGTAGGGCTGGGCACTCAGGTTGGCCACCACCGGCGCTCTGGGCTCCAGCCAGTGGAGCGTGTCCAGGACGCTGCGGAGACGGCCCCCGGCCGGCTCCATCAGGGGGGTGTGGAAGGCAGCGGCCACGTTCAGCGGCACAACCCGCCGCGCCCCCTTCTCGCGCAGCCTGGCCGTGGCCCTCTCCAGTCCGAGCATGGTTCCGCCGATCACGGTCTGGGTGGGAGTGTTGTAGTTGGCGGGCCAGACATCGGGCAACCCCACCAGGGCAGCCTCCACCGCCTCCGGGGCCAGGCCCAGGACAGCGGACATCGAGCTGGTACCCGGCGGCGCGGCCTCGGCCATGGCTCGGCCCCGCTCCACGACCGCAGCGACGGCCGCCTCCGGCTCCAGGGCTCCGGCCACGCACAGCGCAGTGTACTCACCCACCGAATGGCCGGCCAGCGCCGCCGGGCGGATGCCCGCCCGCGCCAGCAGCCGGGCCAGCGCCACCCCCATGAAGAGCAGGGCGGGCTGGGCGTTGGAGGTGAGTCGAAGCTCTTCGTCGGAAACCTCGGTCAGGAGCCGGACCAGATCCACCCCGGCTGCGTCCGAGCAGCGTCGGGCGAGCTCGGCCATCTCGGGATCGCGAAGCACGCCAACGCCCATACCAGCCTGCTGGGAGCCCTGGCCGGGGAACAGGAAGGCGACCTCAGATCGGGCCGCCGGTGGCGCCACGATGCTTCTCAGTCGGTCTTGACGACCTCGCGGCCGGCGTACTGGCCGCAGCTGGGACAGACGTGATGGGGCCGACGCGGCTTGTGGCACTGCGGGCACGGCACCAGCGTGAGCGGGCTCAGCGCCAGGTGCGAGCGGCGTCGATCGCGCCGCCCCTTGGAGAGCCTGATCTTCGGTAGTCCCATGAGACCGCCGAAGTGTACCTCAGTCGGGCCCGCGTTCCGACCGCTACAGATGCCACCTGCTCCAACTGCGCCGGGTTGGGCATCGCCAGTCGGACGCGGCCGCCGTTCCGCGGTCGTCCCGGGACCCCGCTGCTGCTGACGATGACCCGGTGGAGCGAACCCAGACCTCCCCTCCCGAGAATGGCTCGACTCGGCCCTGCCTTCTGCCACATCTGGCGCCCGGGTGCTTCGACCGTGCCTTTGGCAGAGCGGGTCATGGCGGGAACGACGAGCGCTTCCACCGCCACCAGGCCATGGCCCTTGGCCAGGTGGGTCGAGGTCTTGTGGGCAAAGTCCCGCCGCTGGTCGGCTGCACGCGCGTGGAGCCTGGCGATCGATCGACACGTTCGCTGGTGTCGATTGGAGCCCTTCATCTGCCGCGCCTTACGCCGCTGCAGAGCGAGCAACCACCGCGTCTCAGCTGGCCCCCACACTCCCGCTGGAATTGCTCACCGTCAGAGCTCACGAACGCGATCTCGACGCTGCGGTCCACACCGACCGGCAGCAGCCGGTTGTGTCCGGCCGGCCGATCCTCCATCTCCAGGCAGAGGGCGATGTGCCACTGTCCGGCCGCGCGGGAGACAGTCGCGCTGTCGACTCTCCCATCAGCGGGCCCGTCCAGCGGAAGCGCAACTCACCCAGCTTGGACAGACGAAGAGCGCCCCAGCGGCGATTCAGCCTCCGTGCCTGGACTCCCTGCGGGAATTGAAGTGCGTTCCGGCTGCGCCGGCTCAGTGAGCCGGCTCGTTGCTAGCTCCTCCCTTACCCTCGCCCTGGAGGAGCTCGATGCCACGTTTGACCGTGCCCAGGGCCCGGCTCAGAGTGGTCTCAAGCTGACGGAGCTGGTCCAGCGCATAGGCCTCGGCCTCGCGAACGACCTCGTCGGCCCGGGTTCGGGCCTCTGACAGCGTGCGCTCCGCCTCCCGTCGGGCACGACGCAGGACCTCCGACTCCTGCACCGCCGCCTCCGCCCGCTGGTTGGCCAGGACCAGGATCCGACCCGCTTCGGCGTGCGCCTCCTTGATCAACCGCTCGTGCTCGGCCACCGTCCAGCTGGCCTGCTTGATCTCCTCGGGCAGCCCCGACCGCAACTGCTGCACCATTTCCAGCAGCTCCTCCTCGTCGAGCATGACCTGGTTAGAGAAGGGCACCCGCCGGGCGTGCTGGACCAGATACTCGAGCCGGTCGACGACCTCCTCGGCCCTCATCTCCGTCGCTCCCGCAGTCGCCTCGCCACCGCCGGGGGCACGAACCGATCCACGTCCTGGCCCCAACTGGCGACGTCCTTCAGGATGCTGGACGCGAGGAAGATCTCGGTCGGGCCTGCCGCCAGGAACACGGTCTCAAGCTCGGGTGCTAGCTGACGGTTCATCAGCGCCTGCTGGAGCTCGGACTCGAAGTCGGAGGGCAGCCGGAGGCCCTTGATCAAAGCCTGGGCACCGAGCCGTCGGGCCTCGTCGACGGTCAATCCGACGTAGGCGGTGACGCTGGCACGGGGCTCGTCAGCCAGGACCTCCTCGATCATGGCCACCCGTTCCTCGGGAGTGAACAGGGGGGTGCGCTTGTCCGGGTTGACCGCAACCCCCACCACCACCTCGTCGAAGAGCCGGAGCGCCCGTCGGACCAGCTCCAGGTGGCCGTTGGTGAAGGGATCGAAGCTTCCCGGGAAGAGCGCCCGCCGGCTCACTGCAGGCCAGAATCGACCGAGCAAAGAGGCAGGGTCGGTAGCGCGGGCCCACGCCTCGTGTCAGCCAGCCATCGCGTCCACATCCCCCAGCCACCGTCCAAGACGGGGCCATAGTAGCGCGCCCGCGGCGTCAAACCTGGAGCCGATCCCGCGCTCGCGGTCAGGGTTCGGCCGCCTCGGTGGACACCCCCGCCCGCTACGGGCCGGGTCTTGGCTCGGCTGCGACCAGCAGCCGGGCGCCGCGACCGGCGTGCACCCGGCGCTCGAGCCGCACGATCCGCCATCCGGTGGACTCCAGAACGGCTTCCAGCTCACCTGGTGCGAACACGGTCCGGCGCGGCTCCCCGATGGCGGCCAGCGCCAAGCGTCGGGCCGCCGCCCTGGGCCTCCATCGTGGGGGGGCGGAGCTGGCCTCGGCCGCGTTGAGCGCCAATCGGCTGCCCGGTGCGGCTCGCCGCCGGAGTTCGCCCAACAGCCGCACCACCGCCGGCCGGGTCAAGTACCCGATCAGGCCCTCGCAGTAGAAGAGGCTGGGCCGGTCCAGCCGGTGCCCGGCTGATGCCAGCGCCGCCTCGGATCCCTCCCGCATCAGGTCCAAGGCGGCAAACGTCAGGCCCTCGAGCGACGCTCCCACCGCCTCCAGTCGCCGCCGCTTGTCGGCCTGCGTGGCCGGATGATCCAGCTCGAAGAAACGCACCCCCGGACGCCGAAAGCGCAGCGCCCGCCCGTCGTAACCGGCGCCGACGACCACGACCTGCTCGATCCGGACCGCGAGCGCGTCGATCACCTCCTGGTCGAAGAAGGCGGTCCGGTGTGCCAGGTGGCCGCGCCGTCGTCTCCAGCGCCACCAGGCCGGCAGCGGCGGCAAGGTCGCACAGAGGCGCTGTTCGGCCGCCGGATCGCCATCGGGGCTGCTGGGCCGAGGCAGCTGGGAGCGGGCCAGGGCCACCGCACGGGCCGTGACCGAGGGGCACCCGTCCCTCACCGCCCCGCGAGACCGCCGGGGCCCACCAACCTCGGTCGTCGAATCGCACCCGACATCGAAGGAGCGAACGCCCCGCCTGCCCGGCCCCGCCCAGGACATCGATCTGATCGGTCCGGGAGGGCACCACCGGACCGGAGCACGTTGCCCAGACCCTGCGCCAGTGGCGCCATGCCACCGGATCGAACGTGCTTCATCTCCCGCATGGGCCACGAACAGCTTGGGCGGTCATCCCGCCGCTTCCTCAGCTGGTTTCATGCCCGCAATCTGCCAACCCTCCGTCGACCCCGCAGCTGCCCACCGGTTGGAGCGAGTTTGATCCCCCACTCACGGATATCGATCGCAGCGTTGACGGGGCGTGATCGGAGTGATCGCAACCGACGCACACCGAGACCGCGGCGGCCAGTTGAGTGGTCTGGTGAGCCCACCAAACCGGACGGGCCAGGCTTGTGTTCCTGTCCGGAACCCCGACCAGGGTCGACCCCTGCTGTGGGCATTCCGCCGGAGTTGCTCGACCGCCAACCCCAGCCCTGCTCGAGGGTGGCGCGGTGGAGCCCTGCTTTCTGGCGCACCTGCCGACCAGGCTCCTCGACGGATCCAGAAGGCGCTTCACCTGCCTGAAAGCTAGCGCACCAAGCCGCAGCTTCGGTAGGGGCCGGTTGCCGACCACGCCAGGTGCGTTGCGGCTGCCAGACGCCTGGAGCCATCGCCCGCCTCCGCAGCCGATGAGGGCCTCCCCCTGGCCACGGCTCGGCCGGCTGGGCCACCCCGCTGTGCCTGCTCTCGCCGGCGGCCACGGCAGGCGATCACGTCAGACGGTCAAGATGCTCAGGGCCGTATCTCCGTACCGGCGGTTCCGGTCCAGTCGCAACCGTGCCAGCTCCGGTAGCGTCTGGCGCCGGGCGTGCTCGACCACGACCACTGTTCCCGGCCGGAGGCGGGCATCGAGTATGGCCAGGGTTCGCTCCAGGACCGGGTCTTCGTAGGGAGGGTCCACCAGGACCAGCGAGGCAGCCGCCGCCTGCGGCTGCACCTCAAGCCAGTGGACCACATCCGCCCGCACCACCCGGGCCCGGTCCTGGAGCCCGAGCTCCGCCAGGTTGCGGCGGATCAGCGCCACCACCCGCGGCTGGCGCTCGACCAGGGTCGCGAAGGCTGCCCCCCGGGAGAGGGCCTCGATGCCAAGCGCACCCGAGCCGGCGAACAGGTCGAGGACGACCGCGTCCCGTACCGCCGCCCCGACCAGGTCGAAGGCCGCCTCCCGGACCAGGGCCTGGGTGGGACGTACCCCCCGGGGCAAGGCCAGCCTGCGGCCTCCTGCCCGGCCCCCTTGGACGCGCAGCCTCGGGCTCAGGGCAGGACCCGGATCGGCCCTTCGACCACCCGCCCGATCTCGACCGGTGGATAGGGCTCGGTGGCGAGCGCAGCGCAGAAGGCGTCCGCGCGCTCTGGCGGCAGTGCCACCAGCAGGCCGCCGCTGGTCTGGGCATCGCAGAGCAGCAGCTGCTCGGGCTCGGGCAGAGGGCCGAAATCGACCCTCTCCTGGAGTGCAGCGTGGTTGCGGCGGGTGCCACCTGGAAAGAGGTCCTGAGCCGCCAGCTCCCGCACCCCCTCCAGCACCGGAACCGCCGAGGCCCGGATCTCGGCCCCCACCTTCAGGTTGGCCAAGTGACCGAGCAGCCCGAAGCCGGTGACGTCGGTAGCCGCTCGTGCCCCCGCCGCCAGCATCGCCTCGGAGGCGGTGCGATTCAGGTGGGACATCACCGCCACCGCCCGCCGCTCCAGGTCGGGCGGGCAACGGTCCTGCTTGATCGCGGTCGCCACCAACCCGCTGCAGAGCGGTTTGGTCAGGAACAGGAGGTCGCCGGGCCGGGCCCCGCGGTGCGTGACCAGCTGCTCCGGCCGGCCCTCCCCGATCACCGCGTAGCCGAACTTGGGCTCGGCGTCATCGATACTGTGGCCGCCCACCACCGGCACCCCCACCTGGCCCAGGGCGGCCGCCCCGGCGGCCACGATCCGCTCCAGCAGGCCCGACGGCAAGAGGTCGCGCGGGAACCCGATCAGGCTCAGCGCGAACAGCGGTCTGCCCCCCATCGCGTAGACGTCGCTCACGGCATTGGCAGCCGCGATCGCACCGAAGTCCTCGGGACGGTCCACGATTGGGGTGAAGAAGTCAACCGTGGCGATCACGGCCCGGTCCCCGAGGCGGAACACGGCGGCGTCGTCGGCCTCGTGGGCGCCCACCAGCACCCGGGGATCTGAGCCCGCCGGCAGCGCCGCCAGTACCTGGCCCAGCTCCGCTGGGCTGAGCTTGCACGCTCAACCGGCGCCGTGGCTGTAGCGGCTGAGACGAACCCGGGTCTCCACGCTCGCAAAGGTACCGACCCTCAGCTGGGGGCAGGGCCTTTGGGGTCCATAGGCATGAGCGGCTTGCACGTCAAGCCATCTGGGGTTTAGAACAGCAACCAAACGTCAAGGAGTTGGCGCCGTCGCGGGGCGGTGCCGGCACCGCGAGTTGGGGGGAGCGGATATCGGAGGGACGTGCCCCGAGCCGTGTTCGAGCCGAATCTCAACCCGCAGCCAGGGGCCGGTGACACCTGTCACCGGCCCTCTCACCTCAGCGTTGACATCCTCTCCGCCCTGAGGGGCAGAGATTCTCGGTAGGCGTACCGCCGGGTGGTTGACGTTGGGGCCGCTTGGTTCTTGCCGTCCTCCCGTGCAGTCACCGGGTGCCCCCGGCCGAGTTCGTCACCAAACCGAACAAGTGCACCATGACGCCCCGCGGGGTGCGCGGCGCTTCACGACCGGCCTGAAGGCCGCCGCACTCCGCCGCAATCGCCGTAGCGCTGCAGGACCCTGAAGATGGCCTCCGTCCCGATCTCCACGGCCGAGACCGGAATCCGCTCATCGGCGGCATGCACCGTCTCCCAGCCGAAGCCCGCCGGCAACCGTAGCGGCGGAAAGCCGTAGCCCTGGATCCCCAGCTGAGCGAAGAAGCGCTGGTCGGTTCCGCCTGTCATCAGCATCGGCACCGGCACCGCCTCGGGATCGAGCTCGCGCAACACCTCCCCGAGCAGGTGGAAGAAGGGACCGCGCTCGGCCGGCTCTGTCTTCGGCCCCACCCGGGTGACCTCGACCTCGGGGCCAGGACCCACGGCAGCGCGGACTTCGGCCACCAAGTCCTCCGGCTCCTGCTCGGGGACGAGGCGGCCGTCGACCTCCACCACCGCGACCGAGGGGATGACGTTGATCTTGGTCCCGGCCTGGACGATGGTGGCGTTGGCGCTGTTGCGCAGCATCGACTCCAGGTGCACATGCTCCGGCCCGAGTCGCTCCAGGGTGGCCTCGGCCCGGTCCGGGTCGAGCAGCGCCATCAGATCGGCCCGCATCGGCCCGGCCGCCCCGGCCAGGCCCTCCAGGTAGGCCTGCACCACCGGGGTGAGATGGATCGGCAGGCGAGCTCGGTCTAGGGCCAGCAACAGCTCGCCCAGCCGTGCCACGGTTCCGCCTCGGTGGACCAGCGAGCCGTGCCCGCCGGGCCCCCTGATCGTGATCCGCAGCCGACAGCCTCGCTTCTCGGCCACCGTGATCGGGTAGAGGCGGCCACCGGGCAGCTCGCGGGTGCCGGCGCCACCCTCGCCCAGGGCGTGGCGGATGCCGGCGAAGAGCTCGGGGTGCTCCTCGACCAGGAAGGCGGCGCCCATGCTCCCACCCGCCTCCTCGTCGGCGAGACAGCAGAGAACGACGTCGCCCGCCGGGGGGAGGTCCTGGTCGAGACAGCGAAGCAGGGCCGACACCATCATCGCCACCTGCCCCTTCATATCGAGGGCGCCCCGGCCCCAGACCCAACCGTCCTCGTCCAGCTCGCCTCCAAAGGGGGGCCGCGACCACCGCTGGCCCTCGGTGGTGACCACATCGACGTGGCCCTGGAGCAGAAGCGGCGGGGCGAGCCCCCGACCCGGGACCCGCACTACCAGGCTGGGCCTCCCCTCCACCTTGGCCAGCAGGCGCGTGTCGGCACCCCGGGCGCGGAAAAGCCCCTCCAGGTAGCGCTGACAGGCCTCCTCGTTGCCGGGCGGATTGACGGTCTCGAACCGGATCAGGTCCTGGAGTAGTTGAGCGGGTGGCATCGGTCCTCCTCGGCGGTCGGGGGGCGAGGTCAGCTTACCGAGGTCCGTTCAAGGCGCCGCTCCGCCGCCTGCCAGAGCTGAGGCCAGCGCTGCAGCTCGGGATCCTCGGTCAGCAACCGCTCCGCCTCCTGGCGGACCTCCGAGAGCAGCTCCGGCTTGAGCAGGGCCTCCATGGCCTCGTCAGACACGCCGTGCTGGCGGGAGCCCAGCAGCTCCCCCGCGCCCCGCAGCCGCATGTCCTCCTGGGCCAGCCGGAAGCCGTCGGCAGTGCTGGCCAGGAGCTGGAGTCGCTCCAGGCTGCGCTCGGAGGGGTCTTCTGCCAGCAGCAGGCAGTAGGAGCGGTGGGCGCCACGGCCCACTCGACCTCGAAGCTGGTGGAGCTGGGCCAGGCCGAAGCGGTCCGCCCCCTCGATCAGCATCACGGTGGCATTGGGCACATCCACCCCGACCTCCACCACCGGGGTGGCGACCAGGACGTCGGAGGCGCCTGCCGCGAACTCGGCCATGACCTGGTCCTTGTCCCGAAGGCGGCCGTGGACCAGGGCAAGACGCAGGTCGGGGAAGACCTCGCGGCGAAGCCGCTCGAACTCGGCCGTGGCCGCTCGGGCCGCCACCGCCTCCGACTCCTCGATGAACGGGCAGATGACGAAGGCCTGACGGCCTCGAGCGATCTCCTCCCGGACCAGCCGGTAGGCCGCCTCCAGCTGCTCCGGAGCCACCACCCGGGTCTCGACCGGCGTTCGCCCCGGCGGCATCTGGTCGATCACCGAGTGGGCCAGCTCCCCGTACAGGGCCAGCGCCAGGGTGCGAGGGATGGGGGTGGCGGTCATGGCCAGGAAGTGCGGGCGCTCAGGCGACTTCTGGCGCAGCAGCTCGCGCTGCCGGGTACCGAAGCGGTGCTGCTCGTCCACCACCGCCAGCCCCAGCGCGTGCAGCCGCAGGTCGGCCTCGATGAGGGCGTGGGTGCCGATCAGGACCGAGCAGCTGCCTTGCGCCGCCGCCTCCAGCACCCGCCGCCGCTCCGCCGTCGGGAGCCCGCTCACCAGTAGCTCTACCCGGAGATCGAAGGCCGGCTCCAGGTAGGCACGGAACTTGGCCAGGTGCTGGCGGGCGAGGATCTCGGTCGGGGCCATGACCGCGGTCTGCAGGCCCGCCGCCCAGGCCATCGCCGCGGCCGCAGCCGCGACCGCGGTCTTGCCCGAGCCAACGTCGCCGTTGATCAGACGGTTCATTGGGATCGGCTGCTGGAGGTCCTTGTAGACCTCCCAGATGGCCCGTCGCTGGGCGTGGGTGAGCTGGAAGCCGAGGTTGGCCTTGAAGGCCTCGATCACCTCCTGGCGGTACGGGATCGGGGTCGCCCGCTCGGCTGCGATTCGACGGCGGGCGAGGAGGAAGGCGGCCTGGAGCTCCAGCAGCTCTGCGTACCCCATCCGCTCCCGGGCACGCCGCCATTCCGACAGGGAGGACGGCTGGTGGCCGCGGCGGACCGCCTCGGCCACCCCCCACAATCCCTTCCGCTCCCGGGTCTGGGGCGGCACCGGGTCCTCCAGCCGGTCGGCCAGTGGCAGCAGCTGCTCCACCCAGCGGGCCATCCGGCGCGAAGTCAGCCCCGCGGTCAGGTGGTACTTGGGCATGAGCCCGCCCACCCGCCGGGGGGCGGCGACGGGCTCATGGTGCGGATTGCGCATCTCCAGCCAGCTGTCGTAGCGGGAGCGGGAGACGGCACCTGCCACCCGCAGCCGCTGCCCCCGCTCCAGGCGCTGGGCGACGAAGGGCTGGTTGAACCAGACCAGGCGCAGGCGTCCGCCGGCTTCGTCCTGGAGCACGGCCTCCGTCAGCTGCATGCCCCTCCGCGGCGAGCGCCGGGCCCCGACCGCGACCAGCGTGCCGACCACCGTCGCCGGCTCCCCAGGGCGCAGCTCCCGCACCGTCACCGGCGCCCCGTACTCCTCCCATCCGAAGGGCAGATCGAAGAGCAAATCACGCACGGTGTGCAGGCCCAATCGGGCCAGCCGACGGCGGTCAGCGGCGCCCAGGTGCAGGGCCTCTCCCAGAGGGGTGTCGGGTCCCGGGTCTGCCATCGCAGACCCATTCTGCGCAGGCCGCTGCCGGTCTACCGAGATTGCGGCGCGGTGCACCGGCCTGAAGGCCGGTGCACCGCGCCGCCGGGAGGACGCTGCTGTTGCTGGATGTACTGTTTGAGCACGCTGAGTGGAGCGCCCCCACCGATCCGGCGAAATAGCTCGCCGACCACAGATGACCCCGCCAGCAGCGCCGTTCCAGTTCGGGGAAGTCGCGCCGCGTGGCGAACGTGGCGTCAACCGGCTCAGGAAGCGGTCGCCTGATCGCTTCCCAGAGGAATCTCCGCCCTTGAAGGGCGGAGAGGATGTCAAGATCCAGGCGCCATGAGCCGGAATGCACCTGCGACCCCGACCAGAGAAGTGGTGGAGATCATGCACGGCATCGAGGTCCGCGACCCCTACCGCTGGCTCGAGGATGGATCCGATCCCGAGGTCCAGCGCTGGGTGGCGGCCCAGAACGCCCACGCCCGAGCCTTCCTCGACGCCCTCCCCCAGCGGGCGGCGATCGAGCGCCGGATCGCCCAGGCAATGGCCGTTGGGCTGCTGGGCGGGTCGGTTCCGCGTGGCCAACGCCGGTTCTTCATTCGCCGGCGCGGAACGATGACCCAGCCCGCCCTGTACGTGGCCGGGCCCGAGGGCGAGCGAGTCCTGGTCGACCCGGGACCGATGAGCCCGGATTCGACCGTGGCCCTGGACTGGTGGGAGGTCTCTCCGGACGGCGAGCTGGTCGCGTTCGGCCTCTCCGAGGGCGGCACCGAGGACTCTACCTTGCACCTGCTCCGAGTCGCCGACGGGACCTGGCTGGCCGACGCCATCCCCGGCTGCCGCTGGTCGGCGGTGGCTTTCGAGCCCGGCGGCGACGCCATCCTCTACACCCGAGAGCCCCGACCGGGGACCGTGCCGCCGGGCGAAGAGCGCTTCCACCGGCACCTCTGGCGGCACCGTCTGGGCAGCGACGAGGGCGAGGACACCGAGGTCTTTGGCCAGGGGAGGGACAAGCTGGACTCGATCGGGCCGGTCTCGATCTCGGGAGATGGACGCTGGTGCGCGGTCACGGTCTCCCGCGGTTGGGAGGCGACCGACGTCTATCTGCGCCTCGGGACCGGCCCCTTCCTCCCGGTGCTGGAGGGGCAACCGGCCAAGCTGTACGCCTGGTTCGTCGGCAACCGGCTGCTGGGCCTGACCAATCTCGCTGCCCCCCGCTTCCGCCTGGTCGAGATCGATCCCAGCGACCCCGCCCCCGAGCGCTGGCGAGAGCTGGTCCCGGAGCAGGAGCACGTCCTGGTGGACGCGGTCGCGACCGCCACCCACCTGGCCGTCCATCATCTGGTCGAAGCCGCCTCCCGGATCTCGATCCACGGGCCCGACGGCGCCTTCGAGCGAACTCTGGAGCTGCCCCCGCTCTCGACCGTGGTCGGCCTGGGTGGGCACGTCAGCTCCCGCGACCTCTACGTCACGGTGGAGACCTTCACCCGCCCTGCCGTCACCCTGCGGGATGGCGTGGAGGTCGAACGCCTGGAAGGCCCGGCCGGCTTCCAGCCCGAGCGCTACCCCGTGCGCAGGGCGTGGTGCCGCTCTCACGACGGGACCCGGATCCCGATCTTCCTGGCAGGACGGGTACAGGGGCAGGGCCCCACCGTGCTCAGCGGCTACGGCGGCTTCTCGGTCTGCCGGACCCCGCTCTGGAGCCCCCAGCTGGTGCCCTTCTGGGAGGCCGGAGGCTTGTTCGCCCTGGTCTGCCTGCGCGGGGGTGGAGAGTTCGGCGAGACCTGGCACGAGGCGGGACGGCTAGGTCAGAAGCAAAACGTGTTCGACGACCTCATCGCGGCGGCGGAGTGGCTGATCGAGCAGGGGCTGGCCAGCCCCCGGCAGCTGGCGCTGGTGGGCGGCTCCAACGGTGGCCTCCTGGTCGGGGCCGCCATCACCCAGCGCCCGGATCTGTTCGGGGCGACGGTAGCGCGGGTGCCGCTGATGGACATGCTCCGGTATCACCGCTTCGGCATCGGCCAGCTCTGGGTCTCCGAGTACGGATCGGCCGACCATCCCGAACAGTTCCGCTGGCTCTTCGCCTATAGCCCCTACCACCGGGTCCGGGACGGGGTCCGCTACCCGGCCACTCTGATCACGGCCGGGGAAGAGGACGCCCGCGTGGATCCCCTTCACGCGCGCAAGATGACGGCCCGTCTGCAGGCCGCGGATCCCAACGGGCTGGTTCTGCTCCGGGCCGAGCCCAGGGCCGGGCACGGCCAGGGCAAGCCCACCACCAAGCTGGTCCCGGAGGAGGCAGATATCTGGGCCTTCCTGCTCGACCGCCTGGGCTGAGAGGAGCGTGCGGGACCGGGAGGTCCCGGTCCCGCACCGCGCCTAGGGCAGCAGGCCCTGGAGGGTCGAGGCGAGCGGCACCGAGGACAGCAGGCCGGAGGCAGGTGCCGTGACCTGACCGGTCACTCCGGACGCATCCCCGGTGGCGGAGGCACCCAGTTCGGCCCGGGTCGAGGGAGTGAGGGTTGCAGGCGAAGCGGTCTGTGATGGCTGCTGGCCGGCCAGCTGGGAGACCACCCCGTCGAGCGGGGTCTGGACCTGGATGCCGCCGGTGCCGGACAGCAGCTGGCCCAGGGGCCCGTTGCTCGGGGGCGGGACGGGGACCTGGAGGGCAAGGGCAGGCGCGCCGGCCAGCACGGCGGCGGCAGCGGCGCCAGCTATCGCCCCCCACAGCAACGCAGAGGTGGGACGCATGGTGTACGTGAAGGACCTCCTTTTCGTGGCCTTGACCGTTCCGCCTCCGGGACGGGACGGCTCAGTGGGCAGCGGGGAGACGCAGGCCGCTGAGGGGGCGCCGGCACCGATCGCCGGTGCCGACGCCTTGGAGGGACTTGGGATTCGAGGTGCTGGCGCCCGGCCGCGGCGCTCGCCAGGGTCCTGATCGAGCCCCGCGGCTGCCTTCTCCCCGCATAGCCATCTGTTCTGACGCACCAGGTCAGCGGTCCGATCGGTGCGGTCTGCGGATTCCACGTACGCGTCGGTGGATCACGATCAGTGACCATTGCGGAGCGGCGGACCGGGACAGGATGGAGACGGGTGCTGGTACCGCCCACCGCCTGGGCACGGCGGCAGGATTGGGACAGAAGTGCCCATCGTCGTCCGGAGCCGGGATGGGTGACCGTATTGCATGGCCCCTGAGCAGGGGCGACTGACGGCTTCGGGGGTCGGGACAAACGAACGCCATGAGGAGGGACGGCACCATACCAGCCGTAGGCGCCGCCGGGAAACCGCGGTTAGCAGGTCAAGAACGCCTCGTCCGCCGCCTGGAGGCGGAGGCCAAGCGCCAGCTGGCACGCGAGCTCCACGACACCGTGGCCCAGGTGCTGACCAGGATGGTGGTCGAGATGGAGAACTTCAAGCTCGACCTGGGCGGCCAGGAGCAG
>CADDZO010000077.1 GCA_902812395.1 bacterium
CCCTCTGCCCCGCCGCTGACCGGTCGGGCGCGCCCCCTCCACGGCCCGTCAGGGCGGCTGAGCCCTTCTTGGGCGATGCCGGAGTCCCTGGTGGGGCGCGCCCGACCGGTCAGCGGCGGGGCAGAGGGACCTCCAGGCTGGGTAGGAAGGCAGGCGGCCGGCGCGCCTGGGTGGCCTGTTCGAACGCGTATCCGAGCCGGATCAGGACCGGCTCGGCGAAGGCGCGGCCGATGAAGGTCAGGTTGACCGGGAGCCCGTCCACGAAGCCGGCGGGGACGCTGAGCAGCGGGTAGCCGGCCAGCGCCGCCGGCTGGGAGCTCCCTCCCAGGTGGTGGTCGCCGTTGACCAGATCGATGGGCCAGGCGGGGGCGCCGGTCGGTGCCACCAGAGCGTCGAGCCGAAGCCGGTCCATGACCGCGTCGATGCCCTCCGGCCCGGCCAGGCGGCGGTTGCGGTCCAGGGCCGCTCGGTACTCGGGCTCGGTGAGCGGACCCTTCTCGACCGCCTGCAGGAACGTCTCCTGGCCGAAGCGGCGCAGCTCTTCGCTGGCGTGGTCCTGGTTGAAGGCGATGACGTCCGCCAGGGTCCGCACCGGCACCCCGGTGCGCTGGGCCAGATATGCGTCAAGGTCTGCCTTGAACTCGTAGAGCAGGACCGTCCACTCCTGCTCCCGATCGAGCTGGTCGATGGTGGGGATGTTGGCCTCGTCCACCACCTCGGCCCCGGCCTCGCGCAGGGCCCGGATCGCCTCTTCCGCCACCCGATCGGCGGCCGGGCTGTAACCAAAGAGGCGCCGCCGGGCCACCCCGATCCTGGCCCCGCGCAGGCCGCCAGGGTCGCAGAAACGGGTGTAGTCGGTCTCGAAGTGGTGGGCCGACGCCGCGGTGGCCGGGTCGCGGGGGTCGACGCCGACCAGCGCTCCTAGGGCGGCAGCGGCGTCGGCCACCGAGCGGGCGTGGGGCCCGACCGTGTCCTGGCTGTGGGCAATGGGGATCACGCCGGCCCGGCTGGTCAAGCCCAGCGTGGGCTTGAGCCCCACCACTCCGCAGGCATTGGCCGGGCAGACGATGGAGCCGTCTGTCTCGGTGCCGAGGGAGATCGGAGCCAGTCCCGCCGCCACCGCCGCCGCCGAGCCCGAGCTGGAGCCGCAGGGGTTACGGTCGAGCACGTGCGGGTTCCGGGTCTGCTGGCCCCGCGCGCTCCAGCCGCTGGTGGAGCGAGGGGATCGGAAGTTGGCCCACTCAGAGAGGTTGGTCTTGCCCAGGATGACCGCCCCGGCCCGGCGAAGGCGGGCGACCACGGTGGCGTCCTGCGCCGGCGGGGCGCCGAGGAGGGCCAGGGAGCCGGCCGTGGTCTGCATCCTGTCGGCGGTGTCGATGTTGTCCTTGAGCAAGACCGGGATCCCGTGCAACGGCCCCCTTGGACCCCGCTCCCGCCGCTCGGCGTCGAGTCGCTCGGCGATGTCGATGGCGTCGGGGTTGAGCTCGATCACCGCGTTCAGGCAGGGTCCGGCCCAGTCCAGGGCCCGGATGCGCTCACGACAGCGCTGGACCAGCTCGACGGCGGTGAGCTCTCCCGAGCTCATCGCCGCGCCCAGTTCAGCGACGCCGGCCTCGGACAGACGGTCGTGAATGCTGGCAGAATCCTGGTCCATCTCGTCGGGGAGGCTAACAGCCTTCGCACCCGGTCGGGGTAGATGCGCCTCGAGGTCCCAGAGCCGCGGCCGCCGACTGGACACCGGGTCCCAAGCTGCCGGGACATTTTGTCACCGGACGGCGAGGCAGGTTCGACGCCAAGTCCGTAGGCTGTCAGCCATGGAACGAGGCGATGGCCACCGCGTGGCCATCACCGGCATGGGTTTCGTCACCCCCCTCGGCCACGATCCGGAGACGGTGTGGTCGAACCTGATCGAGGGGGTCTCTGGGGTGGGCCCCATCACTCGCTTTGACGCCAGCGAGTACCCCACGCGGATCGCGGCCGAGGTCCGGGACTTCGATCCCGGGGACTACATGGACCGCAAGTCGGCTCGGCACCTGGCGCTCTACTGCCAGTTCGCTTTGGCCGCCTCGCGCAAGGCGTTGGACCAGGCTGGGCTGGACCCTTCCCGGCTGGACCCGGACGAGGTGGGGGTGATCGTCGCCTCCGGCATCGGGGGCATGGAGGAGATCGAGCGCAACCACGCGGCCATGAAGGAGCGAGGCATCCGCCGGATCTCCCCGTTCACGGTGCCGATGATGATCGCGGACATGGCCAGCGGGGTGGTGGCGATGCAGGTCGGGGCCGGAGGCCCCAACTACGCGATCGTCAGCGCTTGCGCCTCCTCCGCCCATGCTATTGGCGAGGCGGCCGAGATCATCCGACGGGGCGATGCCACCGCCATGCTGGTGGGCGGGTCGGAGGCCACCATCACCGAGCTCACCATGGGAGCCTTCTGCCAGATCAAGGCGGTGAGCGAGCGCAACGACGAGCCGGAGCGGGCATGCCGGCCGTTCGACGCGCTGCGCGACGGCTTCGTCATGGGAGAGGGCGCGGTCATGCTGGTGCTGGAGGAGCTCGAAGCCGCCCAGCGGCGCGGGGCCAGGGTCCTGGCCGAGGTCACCGGTTACGGTGCCACCGCCGACATGTACCACTTCGTTGCCCCTCACCCGGAGGGCGCCGGGGCGATCCGCTCGATGCGGCGCGCCCTGGAGAAGGCGGGGCTTTCCCCCGAGCAGGTTCAGTACATCAACGCCCACGGAACCTCGACCAAGGTCGGCGACGTGGCCGAGACCAAGGCCATCAGGGAGGTCTTCGGGGACCACGCCTATCGGCTAGCGATCAGCTCGACCAAGTCGATGCACGGCCACCTGCTGGGGGCGGCGGGAGCGATGGAGGCGGCGGTCTGCGTGCTGACCATCGAGCGCGGCCAGATCCCCCCAACCATCAACCTGGAGCATCCCGATCCGGAGTGCGACCTCGACTACGTCCCCAACCGAGCCCGCCCGGCACGGGTGGACGTGGCGCTGAGCAACTCCTTCGGGTTCGGGGGCCATAACGCCACCCTGGTGATCGAGCGACATCGCGACGGAGGACTGTGAGGAGCGCTCAGATGGCCGAACTGGACTTCCGGGAGTTGCAGGAGCTGGCGGCCGAAATCCTTGGCTGCGAGCCGGAGCAGGTGCAGATGGGGGCGAGCTTCCAGCGTGAGCTGGCCGCCGACTCGCTCGACCTGGTCGAGCTGATGGCCGCCATCGAGGACAAGTACGAGGTCGAGCTTCCCGAGGAAGAGCTGGAGAAGATGCGGTGCGTGGCCGATCTCTGGCGTTACCTGGAGGAGCGTGCGGCCGAGCGGACCGGGGCCTAACCGTGCGCCGCTGCCGGGACGGGTAAGGGAGGAGGGCGTGAGAGCGATGCTGGCTGGCCCGATCGCGCTGCTGTTCCCCGGCCAGGGGGTGCAGCGGCCGGGGATGGGTCGGGAGCTCTACCGGCGCTATCCCATCGCTCGGACCGTGTTCGAGCGGGCGGAGGAGGTGCTGGGGATGCCGGTGCGGCGGCTGTGCTTCGAGGGGCCAGCCGAGGAGTTGAACCGGACCGAGAACCTCCAGCCCTGTGTGATGACGGTTTGCTGGGCGGCCTACGAGATCTGGCAGGAGAGCTACGGCATGGAGCAGGTGACGGTGATGGCCGGCCACTCCCTGGGCGAGTTCACCGCGCTAGCCGCCGCCGGTGCGGTCAGCTGGGAGACGGCCTTGCTCCTGGTCAAGGAGCGGGGCCGGATTATGGCCGAGGCCTCCCGTACCCAGCCCGGCGCCATGCTGGCGATCGTGGGCCTGGACGAGGAGCGGATCGAGGCTATCCGACGCCGTGCCCAGACCCGGGGCAGGCTGTTCCTCGCCAACCGCAACGCCGAGGTCCAGTTCGTTCTCTCGGGCGAGATCCCGGCGGTGGAGGAGGCCCAGCGCCTGGCGCTGGAGGCGGGCGCCCGCCGTGCTCTCATCCTGACCGTGCCTCTCCCCGCCCACTCCCCCCTGATGGAGGCGGCTGGCAGTGCTTTTCGGGCGGTGCTGGAGCGACTCCCGATCGAGATGCCCCACGTCCCCGTCCTGGCCAATGCCTCGGGCCAGACGGTGGCTTCCCTGGGTGACCTGAAGCAGGAGCTGGCCAATCACCTGCAACGGCCGGTGGACTGGGCCCGGACCATGGTCTCGCTTCGGGCCATGCGGGTGCGTACGGTCGTGGAGCTGGGGCCGGGCCGGGTCCTGGCCAGCCTGGCCGCCAAGTACCTGCCCGGCGTGGCCACCTGGAACGCAGACGAACTGTTCGTGGAGTCGCTCTCCTGATGGGGGAGCTGGCCGGCCGCACCGCCCTGGTCACCGGCGGTGGCAGGGGCATCGGGCGGGCGATCTCGACTGCCCTGGCCGGCATGGGCGCCCGGGTGGTGATCGTCTACCGGTCGGATGCCGCCTCGGCCGAGGCCACCGCCGCCTCGATCGGAGGGACCGCCGTCCGCTGCGACGTGACCGATGCCGAGGCGGTGCCGGCGCTGATCCGGGAGCAGGGGCCGATCGACGTGCTTGTCAACAACGCCGGGACCGTGCGCGACAACCTGTTGCTGCGGATGCGGCCGGAGGACTGGGAGCACGTGATCCGGACCGACCTCACCTCCGCTTACCTGACCACCCGGGCAGTGCTGTCCGGCATGCTCCGGCGACGTTGGGGCCGGATCGTCAACATGACCTCGGTGGTGGGGATGGGAGGAAACCCGGGGCAGGCCAACTACGCCGCCGCCAAGGCAGGACTGATCGGCTTCACCAGGGCCATCGCCAAGGAGATCGGCTCCCGGGGCATCACCTGCAACGCGGTTGCACCCGGCTATGTCCGCACCGAGCTCACCGCCGGCTCGATGACCGAGGAGATGGTGGCCGAGGTGGTGCGGCGGACACCGTTGGGCCGGGAGGGGACGCCCGAGGACGTGGCCGCGGCGGTGGCGTTCCTGTGTTCCCCAAAGGCGGGCTTCATCACCGGCCAGGTGTTGGTCGTGGACGGGGGACTCTCGATCTGAAGCCGGTGCCGATGACCGGCGGCCGGTTGCCGCCCATCGCGCTGACCAGCAACTGCCCCGGCTGCGGGGTGGGGCTGGTGCCCGAAGAGCTGCGCGAGCGCTGCTATGTCTGTCAGTGCGGCCACCACTTCCGCATGCACGCCGATGCCTGGCTGGCGCTACTCGCCGACGAGGGCAGCTGGACTGAGCGCTGGGGCGACATCAGGCCCCATGACCTGCTCCAGTGGAAGGTGCCCAGACCCTATCGAGAGATGCTGGACGAGGCCCGCGAGGAGGGGCTCAACGAGTCGGTGCGGACCGGCCAGGCGACCCTGGCCGGCCGCCCAATTTTCCTGGCGATCTTCGATTTTCGGTTCGTCGGCGGTAGCCTCTCCATCGTGGCGGGCGAGCGCCTGACGCGCAGCTTCGAGTACGCGGCCGCTACCGCCACCCCGCTGGTGCTGCTGGTCGCTTCCGGTGGGGCCCGGATGCAGGAGGGCATCCTGGCCCTCATGCAGATGGCCAAGGTGAACGCGGCGGTGGGCCGGCTGCACCGGGCCTCGGTTCCCTACCTGTCGGTGCTGACCGATCCCACCTACGGCGGCGTGCCCGCCTCGCTGGCGCTCCTCGCCGACGTCAACATCGCCGAGCCGGGGGCGGCGATCGGGTTCACTGGACCGCGGGTGATCAAGCAGTCCACCTATGCCGACCTGCCTCCTGGCTTCCAGAGCGCCGAGTTCCAGCTCCGCGCCGGCCAGGTGGACATGGTGTTGCCCCGGACCGAGCTGCGGGGGGTGCTTGCCCACCTGCTCGAGCTCTACTGTCGATCCGGAGTGCGGGGGTCCGGAGCGTGCGGCTGAGACAGCGCGACACCCTCAGCGTGTGGCAGGTGGTGGAGCTCGCCCGCCACCCCCAGCGCCCGTATGCGCTCGACTACATCCACCGGCTCTCCCCCGACTTCGTCGAGCTGAAGGGGGACCGGGTCGGCCACGACGACCCCGCGCTGGTCGGAGGATTGGGCACCTGGCGGGGCATGACCGTGGTGTGGCTGGGCCACCAGAAGGGTCGCACGCTGGCGGAACGGGTGGCCCGGAACTGGGCCATGATGCATCCCGAGGGCTATCGCAAGGCGATCCGGCTGGCCCGGCAGGGTGCCAAGTTCGGGTTCCCGGTGATCTCACTGGTGGACACCCCGGGTGCCTTCCCCGGGGCGGCGGCGGAGGAGCGTGGGATCGCACTGGCGATCGCCACCGCGATCATGGAATGGTTCGAGATCCCCGTGCCGGTACTGGCGGCCGTGATCGGGGAGGGCGGCTCGGGCGGCGCTCTGGGGGTGGCGGTAGCCGACCGGGTGGTGATGCTGGAGAACTCGATCTACTCCGTGGCCTCCCCGGAGGCGGCCGCTTCCATCGTATGGCGGGACAGCTCGCGCAAGGTGGAGGCGGCTGCCCAGCTCCAGATCACCTCCCGCGACCTGCTGGCGATGGGCGTGGTGGAGGAAGTGGTCCCGGAGCCGGAAGGGGGCGCCCACCTCGACCCCGATGGGGCGGCGGCGGCGCTGGACGCAGTCCTCTGGCACCAGCTGCGGCCGCTCCTGACCGTGCCAGCGGACGAGCTGCTGGCGCACCGCTATGAGCGGTTCCGGTACATCGACTCGTTGGTCCGGGCCGCGCCCGACTTCGGCCCCAAGGTGGCCGCACGGGATTGGGACGTCAGCAACGGCGTCGGTGCAGGGTCCGAGTTTCCCGATCGGGAGAGCTAGAAGCGGAGCTGGCGAGAAGGCGCCCTGTGCCGACCCCGCTGGCGATCAGAGCAGTACGGGGCGCCGGAGCGGGGAGACCTTCAGCGGCGCAATCAACTCGCTCCTTCACGAGAGGTCGGCGCCAGAGATCTCGTCGAGAGGATCGGCAGCGGCTGCACCGCCCAGACCCGGCCGAGGTGACCTCGATGCCCGGAAGCGGCGTCGGGGCGCGTCCAGCCGGGCTCGGTTGGCCCTCCCATCCCGGCCGTGGTCGCCCGTACCTGGCTCGATGGTGTGCTCAGCAGAGCCCCGGGCACCCGGGTGGTGCATCGGCCGCATGCGTCGGCGGTTGGAAGAGCGATTACGCTTGCGGCGTGCTGCAGCACCCGCTCTTCGAAGGAGTGGACGCGACCAGGATCGAGTCTCTTCTCCACCAGATCCGGCGCCGCCACATCGCCCGGGGAACGGTGCTTGCGTCCCCGGGCAGCGGTCCTCATCTCCTCCACCTGGTGCTATCCGGGCAGCTGCGTGCGTATCAGCTGACCCATGAAGGACGGGAGCTGCTGCTCGAGTTGATCGAACCAGGTGGCTTCGATGGGATCCTGTCCATGGCCGGCCGCCGCGGCCATTTCACCGAGGCCTCGGCCGACTCCGAAGTCGCGTCGGTGCCGACCGAGGTTCTGGAGCGGATGGTCCTGGCCGAGCCACGCGTCGGTCTCAACCTGATCCGACTGATGCTGCAGCGTCTGGAGAACCGGGAGGAACACCTGGAGGCACTCGCGCTCCACGACCCCAGCCAGCGTCTGGCCCGGCAGCTGCTGGCCCTTGGTCAGACCCTGGGTCACTCCAGCAACGGGGACATCGTGATCGAGTACCGCCTCACCCACCAGATGCTGGCCGACATGCTGGGCATGCGGCGCGAAACCGTGACCCTCCATCTCCACCAGCTGATCGAGCTGGGGGCCGTCCAGGTGGAAACGGGTCGCTTCCACTTGTGGCGGGAACGCCTGGAGCGGGTGATCGAGGGCCACTGAGGGTCGGCGACGAACCTCGCTCGAAGGGCCTCGGCGACGGCGGCACGGCCACCGGCAGCCCGGAGCTGGGGGCCTTCGCATCGACCACGCGGACCGGGTGGCGTCGGCGCGTTCCCCATGGCGCGGCTGGAGCCGGTCGTGGGATGGTGACGGCTGGGATGCCGGGCCGCCGCCTGGGCCGAGGTGGCGGCCCGGGGCGCGGCACGTCGCTGCAGCCAGCCTCCGAGCCGCTACCGTGGCCGGGCTAAGGCGAGTTCCGACGCGGGATCACCGAGGTTCGCCCCGGCAGCACCGCATCTGCCACCCTGGCCATCAGCTGAAAGGTGATGGTGACGAACTCCCCAAGCCCGGGCAGCGCCAGTAACGATCGATCCACGGCCGAGGGCGAGCCAGGCATCCGGTCGGGAGCCAGCTGGGGCGGTACCAGGATGCTGCCCTGCCGCCCGCTCGAGTCCTCCCTCATTGTGCTCCCAGCACCCCGACGGGCAGCCCGGCACCGAAGATCCGACCAGCCAGGCCGAACAGGACTGCCACCCCCAGCCAGACGCAAGCGACGCCAAACCGGACCCGGTCCTCGCGCAGCAAGCCCTCGTTGGCATGGACGCGCTCGCTGAGCAGCGCTGCAGCCAGGTACTGGAGGCTGAAGAGGTCGCGCTCGAGATAGCGGGCGAGGTCGCCGAAACCGAGTGTCGGCTGCCAGCGCCGGTAAGCGAACAGGCCCGGCACCAGCGCTGCCACCATCAGCAGCAGGCAGATGGCTGCGGCCCAGCGCATCCAGACCACCATGGCGTCGGTCGACATCAACAAGCCGGCCACGCCGACCGCTGCTAGCAAGAGCACGCCCTTGCGGGCGTTCAGAGAGCGCCGCTCGCGCTCCTGCTCGTCGAGCTGGGCCCGAGCGCTCTCGTAGACGACGGGGAGGCCGCTCCCGACTGCGACCTCCACCTGGTTGACCGATGCGGCTGCCATCAGGAACCTCCAATGGACCCTGGGACGGTGGGGGAATCGATGTGGGCGATGCGCGGAAGCGAAGCGCAGGCCCGGGGGTGCCGGACTCAAACCGAAGCAGTCGCCCCTCACGCATCCTCCCAGCGAAGGCTGGCTAGCCTGCGCGGTGGCAAGGGTACGGCGGCGGTGCCAGACCGTCAAGCGCGCTGGTAGCGGCTACAATCGCTCGCCGGTGGCTTGGTTGGCCGCGGTCGTCTTGTTGCCCGGGGGCATCCTGGGCTGGATCGTGATCGGGCTGCTCGCCGGCGCGATCGCAAGCCGCCTGGTCCGCGGGCGCGGCCTTGGCTGTCTGATGGACCTGGTGGTGGGGGTCGTGGGTGCGTTCATCGGTGGCTTCGTGTTGAGCCTGTTCGTGCCTAACACGCAGGTCTACGGCTTCATCGGCAGCCTGCTGGTGGCCATCCTTGGCGCCGTCATCCTGTTGGCGGTGGTTCGTCTGATCGCGGGCCGATGATCCGGGAGGCACGGGTCTTCGACCTCGGCCAGCCGCTCTGGCACGGGGCCCCCATCCATCCCGCCCATCGCACTCCCGGCTTCTCCTATCTTCTCCACCGCCGCCACGAGCGCGGGCTGGCCCCCGACGGGCGTAGCGGCGCCTCCGGCACGATCGTCTCCAGCGACCACGTCGGCACCCACATCGACGCTCTCTGCCATCAAGCGCTCGACATGAGGCTGTACGGTGATCGTCCGGCCGCCGGCTGCGACGGGTCCTTCGGCTTCACCGAGCTGGGGACGGAGACCATTGCCCCGATCGTGGCCCGCGGCTGGCTGATCGACCTGGGAGTGACCGAGCCCGCCCGCTGGATCGGAAGCGACGAGGTGCGAGCCGCGGCCGCGTCGCAGAGGGTTCAGCCCGGCGAGGGCGACGTGGTCCTGGTCAGGACCGGCAATGGCGCCCACTGGTCGGAGCCGGAGCGCTACCTGCGGGGGGCAGGCATGGCCGGGGCGGTGTCGCGCTGGCTGGCCGACCTTGGGGTGCGGGCGGTGGGGGCCGACAACATGGCCTGGGACTGGATGGAGGGGACCGACCCGGAGCTCGGCATCACGTTGCCCGGCCACGTCATCCTCCTGGTCCAGCGCGGCATCCACATCCTGGAAAACCTGTACCTGGAGGAGCTGGCGAGGGCAGGCCTGCACGAGTTCACCTTCGTCTGCCTGCCGCTCAAGATTCGGGGCGCGACCGGCTCTCCGGTCCGGCCGGTGGCGATCGCCGAGTAAGCGTCGACGGGCGATGGATCGTTCTGCGCCTAGAGCCGTGCGTGTCCCCGTAGGCTGGCGCCGGCCAGCCGGACGTGGTTGCACCGCTGGACTTGGGCTGACCGAACCGACCCGATCCTGGACCCTCACCACGAGCGGCAGCTGCGCCGACCGTGCTGGATACCGGAAGCCAACTTGCCGGTCACCGCTCGAAGCTTGGCATCGCGGCTGGACTGAACCAGGGCCGGAGCCCGGCGGGCAGGCGACGAGGCCGGGGCTCAGCGCAGCCGGGGCAGGACCTCGCTCCCGAAGGTCTGGATCTGGGCCAACCGATCCGGCCAGCGAGGGGCGCTAAACTGCAGCGCCACGTGCTCAACCCCGGCTCGCTGGTAACGGGCGAGCGCTGTCGCCAGCTGCCCGGGGCTGCCTCGCAGACGGCTCGGGTCCTGCTCCACTTCGTGCTCGGTGACCTCGATTGCAGCGCAGCAGGTGAGAGCGACCGCGTTCGGGTCCCGGCCTGCCTCCTGGGCGGCGGCTCGCACCTCCTGGTGGAGATCCCGCAGCCGCTCAGGGGTGGTGCGGACGAAGTAGGGGAACCAGGCATCCCCGTAGCGGCCGGCCCGACGCCGGGCGGCCCGGCCCTCGCCTCCGACCCAGATCGGTAGGTGCTGGTTGGGGCGGGGGAAGCAACTCACGTCGGAGAACGCGTAGTACTGGCCGTGGAAGCTGCAGTGGTCCTGGGTGAAGAGGGTTCGGGCCGCCTCCAACTGCTCGTCCGTCATCTGCCCACGGGGCTCGAACGGCACCCCCAGGGCCTCGAACTCTTCCCGCATCCAGCCCACCCCAACGCCCATGATCAACCGGCCGGCGGAGAGGCGGTCGATGGTGGCCGCCAGTCGGGTCCAGTAGAGGGGGTGGCGATAGGGGAGGACCATGACGCTGATGCCTAGGCGCACCCGCTCGGTCTGGCCGGCCAGGAAGGCCAGACAGGCCATGGAGTCGAGGAAGGGACGGTCGGGGGGAACGATGAAGGCGTCGCCCTCGGCGTAGGGATAGGGAGTCTCGATCCGCCAGGGAGTGACCACGCGGTCCGCCGACCAAACGGCGTCGAACCCGAGCCGCTCCGCCGTCCGAGCCGCATCGGTGAGGGCCGCCGGGCCGGCTGCCCGGCCCGAGATGGGCAGGAATACCCCGATCTCCATCCGTTCCTCCTCCTGTGTCTACCGCGTCGCACTACCACCGGCGCCTGCCTACAATAGCTGCTCGGTCTGAGCGAATAGTTCGATCATGTCGATCAATTTCCTAAGATGGAAGCGCTGTGAGCCAGGACGAGCGAATCGAGCGGGTGGAGCGGCTGAGCAGGACCCTGCTCCAGACCCTGCACATGCGGGGGATCAGGTGCTGGGATCGGCTCGAGCTGACCACTATCCCCCAGCTTCGCACGCTGTTCGTGCTCACCGATGCCGGCCCGATGTCGATTGGTGGGGTCGCCGCCCGTCTCGGGGTTCGCCTTCCGGCGGCGAGTTCGCTGGTTGACCGCCTGGTCGATCATGGCCTGGCCCACCGGCGCGAGGACGTGAGTGACCGTCGCCGGACGCTGGCCTACGCCAGCGAGGAGGGCCGGAACCTGGTCGAGCGGCTCCGTCAGGGCTCGCGGGAGACGCTGCGAGCCTGGCTGGAGAAACTGGCGCCGGCCGACCTGGAGGCGCTGGTTCGGGGCTTGGACGCCCTGGTCCAGGTGAGCGCGGCAGACGAGGATGAGGCAAAGGTTGCAGATGCGACCCTGGTCACGTTGGAGGATTGTCGATGACTGCCAGAGCCGTTGTCGGACTGGCCTGGTCGCTGGTCCTCGGGCTGGCTGGTGGCTGGCTGGTGCTCAGCCCCTGGTCGCTGGCCCAGCAGCAGGGCGGCGACTGGACCACGCTGACCAAGAACGAGGTCGGGACCGGCTTGGGTCTGATCCTGTTCGCCTTGCTCGGGATCGTGCTGGTCGGTGCCCAGGTGGTGCGTTCCCTGCGGCAGGCGGGGTTGATGGAGCCGCGCTCGCGCGCCCGGCGCAGCGCCGCCGCAACCGCCGCCTCACCGGAGATGGAGAAGGCGGTGGTGGCGCTCGCCCAGGCGCTGGCGCAGGAGCTGGAGCAGCGTCGCGGACAACCGCAGGGCCAGGATCGCCACCCGGCCGGGCAACCGGTCCCGGCCCCCTGGAGGGAGCAGCAATGAGCTTGCGCGACGGCCTCCAGCTGGGATCCCTCTTCGTCCTCGGCCTGCTGGTCGGGGCGTGGGTTTTCATCTCCCCCTGGGTCCTCGGCTATCCGGCCACCTCGCCGGGAAGCTGGAGCCCCTCGATGCTGTCACAGGCGGTGGTGGGGGCGGTGGTGACGGTGGCCAGCGCCGCCGCTCTGGTGGCCGTCATCGGCCGGACCCTGCACCTGGCCCTGGCCAGCCGGGGCCAGGGGACGCCGCCCGCGGAGCAGCGATGAGCACGGCCACCCTGGCCCGCAGCCGACCAGCCTCCGGCTCGATGCCCGACAACTCCAACTACAAGTGGATCGCGGCCGCGGTGGTGATGGTCGGGGCGATCATGTCGATCCTGGATCAGACCGTGGTCAACATCGCTCTCCCCAGCCTGGAGCGCGACTTCCACACCTCGTTGACCGACATCCAATGGGTGGTAACGGGCTATGCCCTTGGCCTGGCTGCGGTCATCCCGACCAGCGGTTGGCTGGCCGACCGTTTCGGCACCAAGCGGGTGTTCCTGATCAGCCAGATCGGGTTCACCGCCGCCAGCGCGATCTGCGGCCTCTCCTTCTCCAGCGGGATGCTGATCGGGGTGCGGGTACTCCAGGGGCTGGCGGGCGGCTTGATCATGCCCACCGCGATGACGATCATGATGGCCGCCAGCCGACCCGAAGAGCGGGGCCGAATGGGGGCGGTGCTGGGCGTGCCGATGATGATCGCGCCCATCCTCGGGCCCACCCTGGGAGGGTGGTTGATCCAGGCGGTGAGCTGGCGGCTTATCTTCTACATCAACGTCCCCATCGGCGTCATCGGGGCCATCCTCAGCCTGTTGGTGTTGCGCCCGGGTGAGACCGGACGCGAGCGAGAGCCACTCGACTGGCGGGGCCTGCTGCTAGCCTCCCCAGGGGTGGTGGGCATCGTCTATGGGCTCTCACAGCCCGCCACCTATGGCTGGGACTCGCTCCAGACCCTGGGCCCCTTGCTGGCTGGGACTGCGGTGGTGGTCGGGTTCTGCCTCTACGAGCTGCGCCAGCGCTTTCCCCTGATCGAGATCCGGGTCTTCCGCGATGCCGCCTTCTCCGCCGCCATGGGGATGAGCGTCTTGATCGCGATCGCGCTGTTCGGAGCGGTGTTGCTGATGCCCCTCTTCTTGCAGCAGATCCAGGGCTACGGCGCGCTAGCCTCGGGACTCATCCTCACCGCCCAGGGCATCGGGGCCATGATCACGATGCCGCTCGCCGGCTGGCTTACCGACCGGATCGGCGCCCCCCGGATCGTGCCCGTGGGCCTGGCCCTCCTGGCCGCTTCCACCTGGTGGATGACCACCATCCAGGCCGACACCTCGCGTGCGACGATCATGTTGATGCTGGGTGTGCGAGGTCTGGGTATGGGGCTGACCATGATGCCGGCGATGGCTTCCGCCTACGTGACCATGGCTCCCGGCTTGGTGGCACGGGCGACCGCGGCCAGCAACGTCATCCAGCGGGTGGCTTCGGCCCTGGGGGTGGCGATCATGACGACCATCCTCAGCTCCCGGATCAGCGCCAACCTTCCGGCCGTGCCCAGGGGGGTCCCGGTCAACGCCGGCGGCAATCTGGCCGGCGTCCACCTCCCACAAGCCATCAAATCGTTCGTCCTGGCACAGGCCACCAAGGGCTTCGACGACACGTTCTGGGTGGCGACGGGGCTGGCCGTGCTCGCCTTCCCGATGGCGCTGTTGCTGAGACGGGCCTGGCGGCCGGACGAGGTCCGCGCCTATGGGTTGCGCCAGCTGGCCGAGGGCATGGTTCTGAGTGTTGCCGCCCGGCGCCTGGCCGACGGCCAAGACGGCGACCGCCTAGGCGCCGACGGTCCGTATCGGACGCTGGCCGAGGCCGCCTCGACCAGGCTCCGCACCGGCTCGATGATCCTCCAGGCCGGCACCGCGGTCGCCGGTCTGGTGCCACAGCCGCCGCTCTCCACCTGGTACCGGGCTCTGATCGTGGTGGTCACGGTGGCCTCACTGGCGCTGGCCGTGTTCCTGGTCGCACACGGCTTCCAGCAGCCGCACGTCCCACCCCTACCCCTGGTCCGACCCTCACCATGATGGAGTTCGCCTCGCGGCCTGCCACCCCAGCGGTCGTGGTGACGGTGCTGCGAGGCGACGTGCGCGAGCTCGACGCGGTGCGTTCGGCCGCGGTCGCGGCCGAGGCTCTGGGCCTGCCCCTGGCCGGCTGTCCCCTGCCGGCGGTAGGTCCGGCCCTGGGCTTGATCCGCTCACTCTGCGGCTCCGCCGTCGGCCTCTGGCTGGGCTGGGTCGAGCTCCAGCGGGAGCTCGCTCGGGGCGGCGTGCGCTGTCTTTTGGTGGCGGCGGAGACCTGGAGATCGGCCGGCCCGTGGCTCTGGCCACTGGCCGAGCGGTGTGCGCTGGTGATCCAACGACGCTCGGTTCCGGGCCCGCCCCGCCATGTCATGCTGGCGGCCGACTCGCTGCACACCAATCGTGCCCTGGCCGACTGGCTGGCCTGGATCGGACTGTCCGGGCCGCTGCGGGTCACGGTCGCCTACGCCACCGTCCCTCCCTGGGCGTCGTCCCTGGCCGCCACCATGGGGTGGCCCATCTTCGTCCCCGCTCCTCCCCTGGAGCCGGCCCTGCCATGGTGTCCGCTGCCAGCCGGGGCGGAGCCGATCAGCGTTCAGGCCACCCCGCTGTGGGGAATCCGGAGCCTGGTGGCAGCAATGCGGCCTGACCTGCTGGTGCTCGGTGTGCACCGGCACCGGCTCAGGCTCCCGCTGCTCACCCACCCCACCGCTTGGGCGCTGTCCCGGGAGGGCTCCACCAGCGTCGCCCTCTGCCCGATGCCGGAACTGCGCTGAGCCCAGTCCGCCCACCATCGAGGCGCTGTCGGCGATGGGCATCTGCGCTTGTTGCCCGCTCCGTACGGGTCCGGCTGAAGGAACTGGCCGAGCTTCGTCGCGGTGCGGCAGACGGGCGGCGGGGGCTGGAGCGGGACCTCATCAGGCTCTTGATCGGCCATGGCATCGGGACGGGGGCCAACGCGCTGCCCTCCATCCGCGAGGATCTACCGGGGGC
>CADDZO010000078.1 GCA_902812395.1 bacterium
CATCCCACCCATCGCGCTCCGATCATCGCCTGGACCTGCAATGGTGCTTGCAAAATCGCGAAACTATTGTCAGGCTTCACACACGAAGGAGGAATGCCATGCCACGCACACCGAAGACGGTCAGGATCGAGGATTTGCGAGAGAAGCTGGGGGAGGAGAGGGTGGAAGAGCTGCTGCGTGAGATCGCCGGTGGCAACGGCCTTCGCCGCGCCGCCACCAGGATCACCAGGGATCAGCTGGACCGCACGCTGGCGCTCGTCAACGGCGAGGCGGTGGGCAACGCCCGTCGGGCATGGATCGGCACCGTGCCGGTGTTCAGGGCCTACTTCGCGGAAAGTGCCCAGCGGCGCCGCTTCTTCAACGAGTGGGCGCGACGCACTCGCGAGACACTGAGCGAGGGGGCTCAGACACCGCGTCGCCGGCGGCGCGCCGCCACTTCCGACCAGGCGTGAGGCCTCGGGGGCGGCCGTTGCCGCCCCCGAGGCAGACTCAGGCGGCTACGCCAGCTCGCGCACCAGCTGCGCCATCTCGATCGCATTCGTGGTCCCGTAGTTGGCGTAGCAGTTGTTCATGATCACATGGGTCTCCCGAGTCTGTCGGGTGCTGTCGCGGACGGCCGGGACCCACTCGGCTAGCTCGTCCTCGTCGTACAGGTACCGGAAGCGTTCGGAGGGCACAACATTGGGCTTCTCCCACAGATCGCGTCGACGTCCGTGGAAGCGCACCACCGCCAGCTCGGGCGAGGTCACTGCCACCACCGGCGGCACCGAGCTCTTGAACCCCTGAGGCTCGTCCACCATCACCAGCGGCAGCCGGTTGTCCTCCAGGAAGCGAAGCGTCCGCTCGGCGTTCTTGGGGTTGAACCAGGAGTTGTGGCGGAACTCCACCGCCACCGGGTATCCGAGACGTTCGCGCGCCTCCAAGATCGACTCCCGCGCCTCGTTGGAAGGGAACACCCAGCGGGGGAACTGGAGCAGGACTGCCCCTAGCCGGCCCGCGTCGTGCAGGGGCGCGATGCCCTCGCGGAACATCCGCCAGACCTCGTCCAGCACCTCCCCGGGCAGGTCGCGGGCGTAGAGGCGCGGCCGCGACGCCAGCTCCGCAGGCAGCTGGTCGCGGATCACTCGAGGCAGCCGTCGGGTCTCGGTGGGCTGACCCGTCATCAAGGCGTGGGCCTTGACGTCGAAGCGGAAGTGGGCGGGCGTCCGCTCCACCCAACGCCGGGCCATCGGCTCGGCCGGGAGGGCGTAGTAGGTGGCATCCACCTCCACCAGGGGGAAGCTGCGGGCATAGTGCCGCAGCCGCTCTTCGGCGCTGGTCACCCCCTCTGGATAGAAGACGCCGGCCGCGGTCATGGTGGGATCGGTCCAGGACGCCGTCCCCACTCGGACCTGGCCACCGTCAACCCGGATCGGCTCCGCCGCGGACGGGAGGGCGGCGCTTCGCGCACGCGCGTCCTCCACCCCGGGGTCGTGCGGGTCGCGTTGGGGCATCCGTCGCCAACCGTAGCCCTTCCTGGACGGCTTCGCAGCCCGCCCGTCTCCTCTCAGACCGACTCCGGGTCCGACGCCAGCGGTGCCGCTCCCCGGCGGGGGCGACCCGCCGGACCTTCGGATGCAGCCCACGGTCGGCTTCGCCGGCCCGTCTAGGCGCTGCTCAGGGCCTCGCGGACCAGCGCCTGGGCCTCGGCCACCACCCGCTCCAGGTGCTCGGGGCCGAGGAAGCTCTCCGCGTAGATCTTGTAGACGTCCTCGGTCCCCGACGGTCGGGCGGCAAACCAGGCCGACGCCGACACCACCTTGATCCCGCCGATGGGCTGGCCGTTGCCGGACGCCCGGGTCAGCACCACCGCCACCGGCTCCCCGGCCAGCTCCCGGCCTGCGACCCGGTCCCCGCCCAGCCGGGCCAGGGCGGCTCGCTCGGCGGCCGTGGCTGGGGCGTCCAGACGGCGGAAGACGGGCTCGCCCAATCGGCCGGTCAGTCGGCGGTACAGCTCCGAGGGGTCGCGGCCCCAGCGGGCCGTCATCTCCGCGGCCAGGAGCGCCAGGATCAGGCCATCCTTGTCCGTGGACCAGGCACCGCCCCGGCGGCGGAGGAACGACGCCCCGGCGCTCTCCTCCCCACCGAAACCGAGCTCACCCCGCAGCAGACCGTCGACGAACCACTTGAAGCCGACCGGAACCTCCAGAAGTCGGCGGCCGGCAGCCGCCGCGATGCGGTCGAGCAGGGCGGTAGTGACCACGGTCTTCCCCACGCCTGCGCCCGGCCAGGGACGGGCATCTCCGAAGAGCCCGAACAGGTGGCCCACGGCCACGGACAGATAGTGGTTCGGCGGCAGCAGTCCCGCCGCCGGCGTCACCACACCGTGGCGGTCGGCGTCGGGATCGTTGGCCACCGCCACGTCGAAGCGTTCCCGCAGTCCGACCAGCCCCGCCATGGCGTAAGGTGAGGAGCAATCCATACGGATCCGGCCGTCCCAATCGAGCGGGACGAAGCTGAAAGTGGGATCGATCCGGCGGTTCACCACCTCCAGCTCGAGCCGGTATCGTTCGGCGATCGCCTCCCAATAGGCCAGGCTCGAACCCCCCAGCGGGTCCACCCCGATTCGCAGACCTGCACCCCGGATCCCGTCCAGGTCGACCGCATCCGAGAGGTCGGCGACGTAGGTCCCCAGGTAGTCGTAGCGGTGGACGGTGGGCGCCCTCCGGGCCCGCTGCCAAGGCACCCGCTTCACGCCCTCCAGGCCCGAGACCAGGATGGCGTTGGCCTCGCGCTCGATCCAGGCGGTGACCTCGGTCCCGGCAGGGCCACCGTCGGGAGGGTTGTACTTGATGCCGCCGTCCTCGGGCGGGTTGTGGGAAGGTGTGACGACCAGGCCATCGGCCCTGGCCCGGGCGGAGCGGTTGTGGCAGAGGATGGCGTGGGAGACGGCCGGGGTGGGGGTGAAGCCCTCGTCGGCGTCGACCATGACCTCCACCCCATGGCCGACCAGCACCTCCACCGCGGTCCGGTAGGCAGGCTCGGACAGGGCGTGGGTGTCGCGCCCGATGAAGAGTGGACCCTGGATTCGGTGGGCGGAGCGGTAGCGACAGACCGCCTCCACGATGGCCTCCAGGTGAGCCCGGTTGAAGCTACCCCGCAGCGAGCTGCCCCGGTGTCCGGACGTTCCGAACCGGACCCGTTCCTCGGGTACCGAGGGGTCCGGGCGGCGATCCTCGTAGGCGGCCAACAGTGCCGGCACGTCCACCAGGTCGGAGTCGGTCGGCAGCTTGCCCGCTCGCTGGCTCAGGCCCATCTTCACCTCATTGTGGCTGCGGACTTGCCCCCGGCGCGCCGGTCGGCAACCATGCCCGACCACGCCGGCCCGCTCGGGGTCGTCTCGCTCTCGAGCGGCCCGAGACCCCGCCGGGCACCGCAACCGGGTGGGCCTGCATGCCCCTGGACCGGCCATGCCCGCAGCTCCTGTGGGAGGGGCGATCTCGAGGCAGGAGCAGGCGGTCGATCCCGTCAACGACGGCGACCGCCCTGGAGGCGAGCAAGCACCTGCCCCCGGTGACGATGGGCCACCGCCGACCAACCGCAGGGAGGCGCAGCTAGCATCTAACCGACGATGTGCAGGAGAGGCCTGGGCAGCCGCCGGCCCGGCCCCAGCCCTGGCTGGAGGCCATGGCCGTGAGGCTGGGAGACCTGGTCACTCCTGCCTTGCTGGTGGATGCCGCCCTCCTGGAGGCGAACCTCACCACCATGGCCGCTGCCCTGCCCGGACCCCGCCTCCGTCCCCACGTCAAGGCCCACAAGTGCACGGCGCTGGCCCGGCGCCAGGCCGCGTACGGCCACCGGGCCTTCACCTGCGCCACCGCCCGCGAGGTGCAGGGCATGGTCGACGCGGGCCTTGGCGACGACCTGCTGCTGGCCAACGAGGTCCTCGATCTCCGGCGGCTCCGCGGCCTCGAGGCCAGGGTCACGGTGGCGGTGGACTCGCCGGAGACCATCCAGGCGGCAGCCGGCGCGGGTGTGGCCGAGGTGCTGATCGACATCAACGTGGGCCTGCCCCGCTGCGGGTGTCCTCCCTCCGGGGCAGGCCGCTTGGCCGAGATGGCACAGAGGGCCGGGCTCCAGGTCCGGGGTGTGATGGGCTACGAGGGTCACGCCCAGGGCCTGGCCGATCGCTCCGAACGAGCCCGGCTGACCGAGGAGGCGATGCAGCTGTTGCTCGAGGCTCACCGTCAGGTGGGCGGTGATGTGATCTCGGCCGGGGGGACTGGGACCTACGACCTGAACCGCTGGGCGACCGAGATCCAGGCCGGCTCCTACGTGCTCATGGACACCGCCTACGCCCAGCTCGACCTGCCCTTTCGCCAGGCCCTGGGGGTGCTGGCCACGGTGATCTCGGTCTCCCGGGACGGATATGCCGTCTGCGACTGCGGGCTGAAGGCCCTGGGCATGGACCACGGTAAGCCGTCGATGGAGGCCGGCCACCAGCCGCTGCTGGTCTCGGACGAGCACCTGACCTTCGCTGTGGGCCAGCCGGTCAAGGTCGGCGACCGGCTGCGCGTCCTCCCTGCCCACCTGGACCCCACCATCGCCTACCACGAGCGGATGCACGTGGTTGAGGGCGAGGAGGTGGTGGAGACCTGGGCGGTGGACCTCCGGGGATGGTGAACGAGCCGACCTGGGTCAACTGGGGCCGCACCGCCTCCTGCCGGCCGGCGGCGATCCACCGCCCCCGGGGCGAGGAGCAGATCCAGGAGCTGGTCCACCAGGCCGCTCGCGCCGGGCGCCGGATCAAGGCGGCGGGCAGCGGCCACTCCTTCACCGCCATTGCCTGCACCGAGGGCGAGCTGCTGGACCTCCGCGACCACTGCCGGGTCCTGGAGGTCGACGAGCGCAACCTCCGGGTGAGAGTGGAGTCCGGCATCACCATCGCCGACCTCGCCGATGCGCTGGCCGAGCACGGCCTGGCCCTGGAGAACCAGGGCGACGTCGCCTACCAGACCGTGAGCGGCGCGGTCTCGACCGGCACCCACGGCACCGGAGAGCGGCTGCGCAACCTCTCCAGCCAGGTCTGCGGTCTCACCCTGATCCTCCCCGACGGCGAGGTGCTGTCGTGCTCGGCGGAGGAGAACCCGGAGGTGTTCCAAGTGGCCCGAGTGGGGCTCGGTGCTCTGGGCGTGATCGGGACCCTGACCATCCAGTGCGTGCCCGCCTTCAGGCTCCGCTCGCTGAAGGAGCCCCGCCGTCTGGACGAGGTGCTGGAGCGCTTCGACGAGCTGTGCGCGGAGAACGACCACTTCGAGTTCTTCTGGTTCCCCCACACCGAAATCGTGCAGGCGATCTCCAACAACCGGACCGACGAGCCGGCCCGCCCACGCAGCCGATTGCGGGAGTGGTGGGACGGGGTGCTGATGGAGAACCACGCCTTCGGCGCGGTCCAGCGTCTGGGCCAGGTCCGTGAGGACTGGCTACCGGGCCTGATGAAGCTCTCCGGCCGGCTGCTGGGGCGCAGCGAGCGAGTGGGGCCGAGCCACCGGATCTTCGCCAACCAGCGCCTGGTCCGCTTCGCCGAGATGGAGTACGCGATCCCGCGCCGGTACGCCGTCACGGCGGTTCAGGAGCTACGGGCCCTGTTCGCGCACTCGCCGCTCAGGATCGGCTTCCCGATCGAGGTCAGGACCAGCGCCGCCGACGACATCCCCCTCTCCCCGGCCCAGGGACGTGAGAGCGCCCACGTGGCCGTCCATGTCTACTGGCGACGCCCCTGGGAGGCCTACTTCCGCCAGGTGGAGGCGATCATGGACGCCTTGGAGGGGCGACCTCACTGGGGCAAGCTCCACTTCCAGCGGGCGTCCACGCTGCGCCAGCGCTACCCGGAATGGGATCGCTTCGCCACCGTGCGCGACCGGCTGGACCCCGAACGCCGCTTCGCCAACGGGTACCTCGAGCGGGTGCTGGGTCCTTGAGGGAGGGAGGATGGGCGAGCAACCTGGCCTCGGCGACGACCGCATCCTGAGCTCCTTTGGCTACCGCCAGGAGCTGCGCCGGGCGCTGCGCAGCTTCTCGCTCTACGCGGTTGCCTTCTCGATCATCTCGATTACCACCGGCCTGTTCACCAACTTCGGCTTCGGCCTCCAGCACCTGGGCCCGGCCTCGATCTTCCTCTGGCCGGTGGCGGCGGTGGGCCAGTTCCTGGTCGCCCTGGTGGTGGCCGAGCTGGGCACTCGGATCCCACTTGCCGGCTACTCCTACCAGTGGGGGACCCGGCTGGTGAACGCGGCCTACGGGTGGTTCGTTGGTCTGGTTGGCCTCGCCTACATGGCGGTGGGCGGGGCCGCTATCAACTTCGTGGTCGCGGCTCCGCTCTGGGCCACCATCCTCGGCCTCAACGCCTCCGATCCCCAGGTCCTGATCGTGATCGCGGGCCTGCTCACGCTGGCCACCCTGGGCATCAACATCGTGTCGGTGGCGCTGGCGGCGCGGATCAACAACATCGCCGTGTTCACCGAGATCGCCGGTACTGCGCTGGCGGCGCTGGTGCTGCTCGGGCTCTGGGCCAGACACCCAATTCACCCGGCTTCCTTCTTGCTCGACACCGGCGGGGCGCACGGAATCGGGATCCTGCGCCAGCTCCCCTACGCCGCCCTGCTCGGCATCTTCACGATCGTGGGCTTCGAACTGGCCGCCGACCTCTCCGAAGAGGCCGTCCAGGCCCGGATCAGCGTGCCCCGCGCCGTGCTCTGGTCCGAGGTCTCCGCCTCGGTCCTGGGGATGGTGGCACTGATCGGTTTCGCGATCGCGATCCCGGACCTGCACCAGATCACCATCTCCCCGGTGCCGCTGTACGCGATCGTCCGCTACTGGCTGGGACCGGCGCTCAGCGGGATCTTCATCCTGGTGGTGGTCTTCTCCATCTTCGCCCTGACCGTGGTCGGGACCGCCGCCGGGGCCCGGCTCATCTATGCCATGGCCCGGGACGGCATCCTCCCCTTCTCGCCGACCTTGCGCCAAGTCAACGCCCGCACCCGGACCCCGATCGTCGCCTTGCTGACCATGGCCGCGCTGTCGCTCTGCTTCGCGCTCTTCGGCTACGCCTCCGACCGGACCGGAGGGAGCGCCTTCCTCACCCTCGTGACCGCAACCGCGATCCTGCCCTTCGTGGTCTACCTGCTCACGGTCCTGGCTTACGTGCTGCGGCGACCCCGGCTGGTGGCACTGCCCGGCGCCTTCGACCTGGGCCGGTGGGCAGTCCCGGTCATGTACCTCGCCCTGGCCTGGGTCGTGATCGCGCTGGCGGCGCTGACGATTCCGAAGGACTTCTGGGGTGCCGACACGGTGGTGGGGATCGTCCTGGCGGTGGCGGCGGCCTGGTACCTCGGGCCTCTGCGCCGCCGGCTGCGAACCGGTGCTGCCGGCATCGGCACCGGCGAGCGAGCCAACGACTAAACCGCGACCAGCCGGTGGAGCGACCGCACTCCCCATGGACGGGAGGGTGCCGGTCGAGCGCGCGGCAGAGAGCCAAGGGCGAGGGTCGGAGCTGCCATCGAGCACGGCGGCCCCACCACGAGGCGGTGGTGACACGCTTGCCGGGCTGGGAATCGCGCCGGGGGACCGTTCCGGTGACAGGGGAGCTGCGGGACCGGATTGCCAGGACAAAGGGGCTGTGCTGGATCCATGGGACGACCAAGAAGCCGCACCCGCGACCAGCGTGTCTGCTCTCGAGGTGGCCAGAGCAGACAGCGGCGAGAGGAGACCTCGATGAAGACCCGGTGCTGGTCAGGCAAGACGAGGAGGGTGGAGGATGGCGCGCGGCGGCCGTCGCCGCCGCGCGCCCGCACCTCAGGGATCCATCCAATCGTGGAGGAGAACGGGAACAGAGGTCGTGAGCGGGTGCAGAGAGGACACAGCCGACAGCTGCCAGATCGGCATGGGAAAACCCTCCTTGGGTTCACGGAGCTCCCCTGGGGCAGGAGACTCCCTCCCTATGCTCGCCCAGATCCCGCTCGGGAAGAAACGAACTTGGTCTTCAGGCTCCGGCGGCGGCCCGGTCCTCGATGAGATGGCGGTAGAGTCGCTCGCACTCGGCCCGCCGCTCGCTCAGCCCCAGCCCGTCGAGCAGATCGAGAGCACGGCGGAAGGCGACGTCGCAGCCGGAGCGGTCGCCTCGCAGCGCCCGCAGGTGGCCCAGCTGCTGGAGGGCGCCGGCCAGAGCCATCTTCTCCCCCAACCGGCTCGCGATCTCGATCGACTCCTCCACCAATGCCGTGGCCTCGTCCAGCCGGCCCTGGCGCTGGCGCAGCTCGGCCAGGGTGAGGAGGCCGTGGCTTCGCAGCCGCTCGCAGCCGGCTGCCTCCAGGCGGCCGAGCGCGGACTGCACCCGTTCCTCGGCCTGGTCGAGGCGGCCGATCCGGAGCAGCATCACCGCCAGGTCGTTCTCGGCCCGGGGCAGTTGGGTCCGCGCCGGCTCCGGACGGAGGTCGTTCTCTACCGCGTACAGCGCCACCGCCCGCTCCATCAGCCGCAGTGCCCGGCTGGTCTCCCCCCGGCTCCAGGCGCAGCGGCTGAGCCCGTGGTAGATGCGGCCCACCGAGCTCAGGTCGCGCAGGAACTCGGCCGCCCGCAGCGCCTCCTGGTACCACGACTCGGCCTCGGCATAGGCCCGCCGCCGGACCAGGTACGAGCCCAGGTGCTCCAGCATCCGGGTCTCGACCTCGGGCTGGCCCCGGCCGACGGCCCGATAGAGCCGCAGCGCCAGCTCTCCCATGGCCACGGCGTTGGGGTCCTCGCGGGCGTTGCGAGCCTGCGCCCGCCAGTCGATAGCCTCAGCCGCATGCCGGATGTCGTCCAAATCGGTGAACTGCTGGCGGGCGAGCTCCAGGTGGTGCTCCGCCTCGTCCAGGCGCTGCTGGTGGCACAGGGCCTGGCCAAGGATGAGGTGGGCATGCGCACGTACCTCTCGCCGCGGGTTCCCGGCCAGGATCTGCTCTGCCAGCTCGATCACCTCGTCGTAGCGATGGCGAGCGGCCAGCTCCTCCAGGTGCGCGCCGGTCGCCGCCTGCTCGGGCGGCCGGACCAGCTCCGAGGCGGGCACGCCCAACCGCCGGGCGATCGCCTCCAGGCTGTGCGGCGAAGGCCGCATCTTCCCGGTCTCGATCAGATGCACCGCCTGGCGGGTAAGCTCACGGCCTCCCAGCTGGGCCAGGCTCATCCCGGCAGCGAGACGAGCCCGTCGCACGTGGGCGGGATCGACGTCAACCCCTCGGCGGGGCCCTCTCAGCGGTTCCGCGATCGGACCAGTTTGACACACAGGTCCATCACGGGTCACGCTCCAACTCGCTTCCGCCTGCCTGCTGCAGCACCCGAAAGAGCGCGTCGCCAGTGATCGGGATGGTGTCCAGGCGAACCCGGTAGCCGGCCCGCAGGAGCGCGTCCTCCACCGCCGAGCAGATCGCGGCCGGGACCGGGATGGTGCCCGCCTCGCCCACGCCGCGTACCCCCTCGGGGTTGGCCGGACTGTTCTCCCCGAAGTGGTCCAGCCACAGATCCAGTCGCATCTCGGGCGCCGAGACGATGCTGTAGTCGAGGAAGCTGGGGGCACGGAAGGTGCCGTCAGGGTCGTAGCGCGCATCCTCGAACAGGGCGTAGCCGATCCCGTGGGCGAGCCCGCCGTGGATCTGGCCCTCGACCAGCGTGGGGTTGATCATCCGCCCGCAGTCGTGGGCAATCAGGTAGCGGACCACGTCCACCCGCAGGGTCTCCAGGTCGACTTCGACCACGGCCGCGTGGCATCCGCTGGCCCAGGTGGTGGGCCGGTCGGTGCTGAAACGCTCCTCGACCTCCAAGCCCTCTTCTGGGACCAGCTCCGAGGCCTCGAGACTACGGGCGGGCGCCCCCCGCACCGAGACGATCCCGTCGCTCAGGACCAGGTCCTCGGGATCCACCTCCAGCCTCGCCGCCGCCACCTGCAGCAGCTGGCGGCGGGCAGCGCGGGCGGCCACGGCGGCGGCGTTGCCGACGTGGACCGCAGAGCGGCTGCCAGCGGTCAGCAGGGCGAAGGGCAGGCCCCGGGTGTCGCCTGTCCTGACCCGGATTCGCTCCGGGCGCCAGCCGAGGCGGTCGGCCACCACCTGGGTGACCATGGTCTGGTGGCCCTGGCCCTGCGGAGTGGATCCGACCTGGACCGTAACCATCCCGTCCCGCCCGATCCCGACCCGGGCCGGCTCGCCCTGACCGAAGCCGGTGGACTCGGCGTAGCAGGCGATCCCGACCCCCCGGGTGATGCTCCCCTCCGGCCCCAGGGGCAGATCGCGAACCTGCTCCCTGACCCTGGCCAGCATGGCCGGGGCGTCTCCAAGGTCGTAGCGGACGGGGACCTCGCCCATCCTGAAGCCGGTGTCGTAGGGCATCTGCTCGGGGCGGAGCAGGTTGCGTGCGCGGACCTCGGCCCGATCCATCCCCAGCCGGTCGGCGAGCAGGTCCACCATCCGCTCGATGGCGAAGTTGCCGATCTCACGCCCTCCGCCACGGATGAAGCCGGTCCGGGCCTCGCAGGTGTAGACCGGCACCAGCGCGATCCGGAGGGCGGGCAGGCGGTAGACCGAGACCATGTGCATGACCGCGTTGCCGCCCTGACCGGTACCGGAGCCAGCGAAGGCGCCGAGGTCATGCAGAAAGCGACCCCTGAGCCCCCGCAGGCGCCCGTCGGACTCGGCTGCCAGCTCCAGCTCGAGGACCGATCCGTGTGACTGGCTGGTGGTGGCACCGTCCTCGCTGCGGGTCGCGACCCAGCGCACCGGCCGCCCCAGGCGACGGGCAGCGTGGGCGACCAGCACCTCCTCCGGGAAAGGCTCGCCTTTGGCCCCGAAGCCGCCGCCCACGTCCTCGGCCAGCACCCGGACCTGGTCCACCGCCAGGCCCAGCGCATCGGCAACCGCCTGCCGGACCGCGAACACCGACTGGGTGGACGCGTGGACCACGAGCCCATCCCCTTCGGGGATCGCGGTCACGGCTCGGGGCTCCATCGCCGCGCCGCAGATCCGAGCCGCGTGCAGGGTGGCGGCTACGCACACCGGGGCGTCGGCAAAGGCGGCCTCCACGTCCCCGAACTCGATCACCAGCCGCCCGGCTGCATTGGCAGGGTCGCCCTCGTGTACGGGCGGTCCCGCCATGGCCACGTCCGCACCAGCCACGGCCGGCAGGGGGTCCAGCTCCAGATCGATCCGCTCCACGGCATCGGCCGCCACCTCTGGGGTGAGCGCTACCACCACCGCCAGGGCCTCACCCTGGTGGCAGGTCTCGCCCTCGGCCAGCAACGGCTGGCGGTGGACACGTTCCAGGGGCGGAAGCGGCGGGAAGCCCTCGGGCAACCCCACCGAGCCCAGGTCCGCCGCCGTCCACGCCGCCAACACCCCGGGCAGGGAACGGGCCGCCTCGACGTCCAGGCGGCGGATACGGGCGTGCGGGAGCGGAGAGCGGAGCACGGCCAGATGGCAGAGGCCGGGCGGCCGCACATCGGCCGCGTACCGACCCCGGCCGGTCACCAGGCGCTCGTCTTCGACTCGGGGGCGGCGTGTACCGATCTGTGACATCGGCTCCTCCAAACCAACAGGCCCGACGGCTCGCCCACGGTCGGTGAGCATAAGCCGGTTCAGCGATGGCCCCCCGCCACTCCCTCGCCCCCTCGGCGGCCGCCGGCCAGACGACGATGATGAGGGCGCTGGCCGGATCCCACCATCAGCTCAGCCTCTGCGTGACCTCCACCGCGGCCAACAGGACCGCGCAGAGGAGGCCGTAGGAGTGGGTCTCTTCCCTGCTGAGATCCCCATCCTGCTCCCCGCCGCCTGCCCGGATCTCGTATTCGGAGGGCCAACGCCGTCCAGCGAGAACGTCGAGGAGGCCCTCGCCAACCTGCACGAGGCGCTGGAGCTGTCCTTCGAGGTGCAGGTGCCGGCGGAGCGATGGCCTGCCCCGCATCTCCGGGCAGGCAGTGGGACGGAGAGGGTACGCGCCGTCGCCCATCCCGATCAGGTTGGGCTCGACCTCTGCTGCATGGTCTGGCCGGCCGCGGGCGGTCCAGGAGGCCGACCAGGCCCCCCGGTCGATGCCCCCGCCGCCGGCAAACGCGCAATCCAGACATCGACGCGTTCGACCTTGCCCTTAGTCCGGGCCCAGTACGCCTGGGTACCGTCCCCAGCGGGGCGCACACCTCGACCAATCCTTGAGGCCCCCGTCGGCCTGTCCCAGCTCCACGAAGCCTGCTTCGTGGAGACCCCAATTTCGAGCGCGACGCCGGGACCGAGATTCACCGAGCCAGGCTGGGACTCACTGCCTCTCCGCAGCCTTCGCAGCGTTAGACGCACTCAGCCAGGCCACGCCGTGCGGAGGCCATGCCCTTGCCTCCGACGCCGCGGCGGCTGCCCACCCCGAGTCCGCCTGGCCCGGGGCGACAAGGATTGCCGGGGCCACCGCACCGCCCCAGGCACGCCGCCGGTCGGACGTTGCGACGACCGGCCGGCGCCCTGGCGACGCCGACAGCCCCACGGACCGGTCAGGCGGCCACGGAGCCCGGACGGCGGGACGTCCGCCGACCGCGACGCCGGGGCGGCGCCGGCTCCGGTGGTTGCGCGCGCCGCTCCAGGTAGCGCCACTCCCCTTCCTCGAGCAGATGCTCCAGGTCCACCTCGGGCAGGTCGGGCGCCCCCTGCCGCCGCAGCCGCCGCCACCTGGATCCCTCCTCGGGGCTGACCATCGTCAGTGCCCACCCCCGTCGGCCCATCCTGGCGGTCCGGCCCACCCGGTGGAGGAGCCAGTCCGGAGAGTCGGGCAGCTCGGCGTTGACCACCAAGTCGACGTGGGTGATGTCCAGACCCCTGGCTGCCACGTTGGTGGCCACCAGCACCGACAACCGGCCCTCGCGGAACGACCGCAGGGTGCGGTCCCTGACCGGCTGGGCGAGGTCACCCTGGAGCTCGGCACAGTTGACCCCCCGCTGGCGGAGCTCTCGGTTCAGGGTATGCACCCCCTGCTTGGTGCGTCCGAACACGATTGCGGAGCCGTCGAAGCGGCGGAGCAGGCGAGCCAGGACTGCGCCCCTGGCCGCTCCTTCCACCCAAATCAGGCCGTGCTCGAGCAGCTCCTCCTCGGAGGTTCCCTCGACCGTTATCCGTAGGGGGTCCCGAAGGAACCGCTCGGCGATCCGATCCACCCAGGCAGGGATGGTGGCCGAGGCGAGCACGGCCTGCGGGTACCAGGTCTGGCCCAGGATCCGCTCCACATCGGGGGCGAAGCCGGCATCGAGCATCTCGTCGGCCTCGTCCAGGACCACGTACTGCAGGCGGCCCAGCGAGAGCAGCCGGCGGCCGACCATGTCCAGGATCCGACCCGGGGTGCCGATGACGACGTCGGCACCTGCCTTCAGAGCCACGGTCTGGCTCGCATATCCGATCCCGCCGTAGAGGAGCACGATGCGGGCCGCGCAGTCCAGCTGGGCCAGCACCGCTTCGACCTGCTGGGCCAACTCCCGGGTGGGAGTGACCACCAGCGCGTGTGGGCCGGGCCCGCGCAGCTCCATCCGCTCCACCATCGGCAGCAGGAAGGCCAGGGTCTTGCCCGATCCGGTCGGGGCCTGCAAGATCACATCCCGGCCGGCCATCAGCGCTGGCAGCGCCGCTGCCTGAACCGGAACCGGGGCCTCGATCGACTGCCGCTCCAGGGCGGCCAAGGTGCGGGCGCCGATGCCCGCTTCAGCAAACGTACGCAAACGACAATCTCCGATCCCCTCTCCGGCTTCTGACTGGAACTGGATCGACTTCCGCAACCGAGGACACCGCGGCACGCGACGGTGAGAGGGGACTCCCCCGGCAAGCGATCTGTGGCAATGGTACGGCACTTGAGCAGTTGGCCTGCCGTGACCGATGGCTGGGCAACGTGGTCCCGCGGCTCTCGGAACTGCGGGTTCCCCGTACGCGCCGCCCGCCGGAGATCGGGCATGGTGGTCGCAATCGACTGGAGTCGATCACCTTCCCTTCCCCCCACGCGTGGGGCCCCGGAGGATCCGGGGCCCCACCCCACCGGCAGGCTACGATGGCGACATGCTGGTGGGGCGCGCTACCGAGTGCGCCCGAGTGGAAGAGGAACTGCAGGCGGTCAGGTCCGGCCGGGGTCGGGCGCTGGTGATCAGCGGCGAGCCTGGGGTGGGCAAGACCGCACTGCTTGAGTACGCGCTGAGTTTGGCTGGTGACTGCCGGGTGTTGCGCGCCCTGGCCGTGGAGGCAGAGGTCGGCTGGCCGTATGCGGGCCTGCACGCGCTCCTGGGACCGCTTGGCGACCAGCTCGACGCCATCCCGGAACGCCAGGCGGCGGCTCTTCGCAGCGCCCTTGCCCTGGCCCCCAATCCTCCCGGGCTGGAGGTCGGGGCAGCGGTCCTGAGCCTGCTCGAGGCGGGGGCGGGGGAGGCCCCGCTGGTGTGCGCCGTCGACGACGGCCAGTGGCTGGACCCGGAGTCCGCGCAGGCGCTGGGGTTTGCCCTCCGCCGCCTGGGGCCGCAACCGGTCCTGGCGCTGGTGGCGCTGCGGGATCCTCCGCCTCCTGCGCTGGCCGGTATTCCCGAGCTGCAGCTGGCAGGGTTGCCCGAGGATGCCGCCCTGGCGCTACTGCGGCAGACGGTGGACGGCGTCCCTGACGAGGTGGGCCGGCACCTGGTCCGGGCGGTGGGCGGTCACCCTCTCGCCATCACGGAGCTGATGAAGACTCTGACCCCGGGCCAGTTGGCAGGTCGGGAACCGCTGGAGGAACCGATCCGGGTCACGGCGGCGATTGAGCATGCCTTCCTCGCCCAGGCTCAGCAGCTCTCGCCGACCGGGCGCTGGGCCCTGCTGGTGGCGGCGGCGAGCGGCGGCCGGCTGGTAGCCGAGGTGGTCCGCGCCTGCTCGGGTAACTGGGCCGGCGTGACCGAGGCCGAGACGACGGGGTTGCTCCGGGTGGAGGGGCCGGCCCTGCGCTTCCGCCATCCGTTGGTCCGCTCGGCCGCCTACCATGCCGCCGCGCCCGAGGAGCGCCGCCGCGCCCACCTGGCCCTAGCCGAGGCACTGGCCCTGTCCGACCCCGACCGCTCCACCTGGCACGCCGCGCAGGCCGCGGGCCCGAACGAGGAGCTGGCCCGAGCTCTGGAGGCGTCGGCCGATCGTGCCCGCCGGCGGGGTGGGGTGGAGGCCCCGGCCAGGATCCTGGGG
>CADDZO010000079.1 GCA_902812395.1 bacterium
ATTCTTAGGCTGCTCTAATGCTGCCGTAAGCCTCCTCACAGGCTGGTCGGCTGCAATGAGGCTGCCGCGACCGGTGGGGAGCGCCCACCCGAGCGGGGAACGACAGCCATGAGGAGGTGCAGCAGGTGACGAGCCGATCCCGGATCGCCGGTCGCGGCCTGCTGCTGGGCTGCCGGGCGGGGGGGCACCCGGCAACCGCTCTCGGGATCCGTCGCCCGAGGCTCGAGCCTCGACCCGAATCCCCAGAGCCCACCACACTCCCCCTCTCGCATGCCGCCGCCGCTGCCGGCTTCCATGCCGGCGCGGCGGCACCCCCGTGACCAAAAATCTCGGCGGCGCAAGCCCCGGGCGTCCGCGCTGGGGGTAAGCCGCCTGTTGGAATTGGGTTGCTCCACCCAGGCTTGGCGCGTGAGCACAGGCCGGGTGCGGAACCGCTCCTGCGGGCGGCGTGGAGCCAAGCTACCCGACCTGCGAGTGAGATGGCGTTTTGCCCTTCCTCCTTCGGGACCCGCACCCCGGGGGAAGAGCGGGTCGCCGGCAGAAGAGGGGACAGCCCAACCCGAGGCCCAGGATGTTGGAGCGCATGCGCAAGCGTGTGGCGAGAGGCGAGGAGAGGCGGTGGTGGTTCTCCTCAGAACCCCCCGGCTGTAGCCGTGGGGAAGTTCAGGCCGCTGCACCCGGTCCCCGGCGGCCGCGGGGTTCGGCGCGACCGCCGGCTGGTGGCCTCAGTCCTGGACGATGCGGTTGCGATCGGCCTGATCACCCCGGCCGAGCGAGGCCGGCGCCTGGGTCTCGCCGCCGCCGCCTCCACCCGGGGGGAGCTGCAGGCCCTGGTCCGCGATCTGGCCGTGCCGTTGCCCGAGGTACAACGGATCAGGGGGGTCTTCGACCGGGCCCGCCGCTCGGGCCGGTGGTCGGTCCCGGCACGGCTCTGGGTCCTGGCCCTGGCGGGGCAGGTCGATCTCGACTTCCGGGATGCCGAGTTCACCTCCGGCGAGACCCGCGTATGGGCAGGGTCGATCCTCGGCTGCATCAGGCTGCAGGTTCCGGAAGGGATCCAGGTGGTCGATGCAGGGATCTCTGTCTTCGGCAGCCGCCGACTTGGGCACCAGGCGCCAGGCGCCCGCACCATCCGAATCGAAGGTCCCAGCATCTTCGGCGAGGTCAGCACGGTCGAGGCCGAGGTCGACCGGGTGGTGGCGGTCATCGGCCAGGCCCGGCGCGGCGGCCGCTGGAGGGTTCCTGCCCACCTCGAGGCGACCAGTGTCCTGGGCCAGATCGAGCTCGACTTTCGGGAGGCGGAGTTCACCGTCCCTGACGTCCGGCTGACCGCCAACGTCGTCCTCGGCCAGCTGGTGGTTCGAGTCCCGGAGCACGTCGAGGTGGTGGATCAGGGGGTGTCTGTCCTGGGTTCCCGCAGCGTCTTCGCCCGGAGAGCGACGCGGGGCCCGGTGCTCCACCTCAGCGGCACCTGCGTGCTGGGCGCGGTCCTCGTGAACCCGTGACGGCTGCCGTTGGAGGAGCGACGACAAGCGCTTCCGGCAAGCAGAGGAGAGCTCCCCGCCTGGCACCAAAGCTTGCTTCATGGCTACCGGGACCTGCTCCCCGGCGGCATTGGCCCGAGCGCCGGATCGTCGTGGCACTGCTGCAGCTACGTCCCGGATGTCGGCTGGGCGGAGCGCTGAACGTGTGGGACCCGGTGGTGTCTCCCAACAGCGCGACGAGAATGCTGCGATCGATCTGGCGAGGAAGACCCCATCGGAACAGGTTGCGGTCGGGACTCCGAGGCATCGCTCGGCCGGAGGTCGAGTTGAACACTCCATTGGAGATCGGAGGGTTGGGCGATCTCCGGCGCATGCGGCGTGCGGCCGTGTGTGAGCTGGCTGCGCCGGGCAAGGAGCGAGCAACCGCGAAGCCCGCGAGGGTAACTCCGTGTAGGAGTCCCTTTGATAGCCTCGAGAACTCACTCCGCGGAAGCGGTAGGCTCGTCTGGGAGGCGAGCGATGATCAGGAGCATCGGCCACGTCGGGCTCTGCGTCCCCGACCTGGAGGCGGCGGTCGAGCACGCGACCTCGGTCATGGGGCTGCGCGAGGTCGAACGGTGGGGCGCGACCGCCTATCTGACCTGCACGGACCAGCACCACGACCTGGTATTGCGCACCGGCAATAGCGTTGGTGTGGACCACCTGGCCCTGGAGGCCCGGGGACCGGAGGCGTTGGAGGAGCTGCGAGAGCGTCTGCAGCGGGAGGGGGTACGGGTGCTCTGCGAGCAGCCCCAGGAGCCGGGGCTGGAGCGGGCCCTGCGCTTCATCGGCCCGGGCGAGCACATCTTCGAGGTCTACTGCAGGATCAGCCGCGACCAGCCGGCGACCTACCCCACCGTCGGGGTGCGTCCCCGCCGCTTCGGCCACATTACGGTCAAGTGCGAGGACACGGGGGAGATGGAGAGCTTCCTGGCCCGAGTCCTCGGCTTCAAGCTGTCCGACCGCATCGGCCGCGATCTGGTCTGGATGCGCTGCAATCCCGACCACCACGGGATCGCGATCATCAGGGGCAGAAACCAGCTCCACCACTATGCCTGGGAGGTGGAGGGCTGGCCGGACCTTGAGCGCCTGGGCGACCGCCTGATGGACCTGGGCCAGACCATCTACTACGGTCCCGGTCGTCACGGTCCCGGCAACAACCTGTTCGCCTACTACCTGGACGCCTCGGGAGCGGTGGTGGAGTACTTTGCCGACCTGCAACGGATCTGGGACGACGGTGCCTACCAGGCCCGGGACTGGCCCAACCAGCCCACCTCGATCAACCGGTGGGGTCCGGCCCCACCGCCGGACTTCCTGGACATGGGCGTAGACGTGTGCACGCCCGCCTGAGCCCGGGCGGCAGGCCTTGGGACCCGGGCTGCGGGGGCCTGGATGGCGCCGCCTCGGTCCCGAATCGGCCCTGACCCTCTCAGGCAAGGCAGCCGGAGATCACCGATCGGATCAACGGGGACGGCAAGATGTCGTGGTGGCTGGCGCCGGCATCGCCAGAGCGGCGTCGCCCTTCATCGACTCGTCCCAACCGGCATCACCGAGGCCGCCGAGGTGGGTGAGGAACTCGGCCGCAGGTGCGGATGGGATGCTGTCGGCGCAGCCGTGGACGGGGTCCGCGCCTGCAGCCACCTGGCCTCGTCTCCGGAGCGAGTGGCCGAGCAGGTAGGTCGAGCCGGAGGTACTCGCTCACCCCCACGAGCTTGTCCCCGAAGCCCTCCCAGCTGAGGAGGCGGTCCATGTGGCGGGTGGGCCAGGCCCCGGGGAACTCGATCGCAACCGCGCTCTGTGGCCGGGTGGTCGATTACCTCCCAAGGTGGAGGAGCCAAATCCGCCGTGAATGGCACCTTCCCACGGCCGCGGCTCTTCCGCTACACGTCGATGCCTACCTGGTTCTTCTGGGGTCTCGTCATCTCGCGGCCGTCACCCCGCCAACCGCGAGTTGGCCTCTCAGTCGAAGGTGATGGCGACCTTGATCGCCCCGTCCTCCCGCCAGCGAGCGACCGCCAGCGCCCGGGGCAGGTCCTCGATGGGGAAGCGGTGAGTGACGTGGCGGCCAACGTCGATCCGACGCTGGGCGATGAGCTCGACCGCCTCCCGGAACGAGGCCAGGCCAGGCTCCAGCTGGGTTCCGACCGAGAAGACCAGGACCGGCCGCTGCCGGAACAGCTCGGCGAACGGGAACGCGGCCTCGCCGTCGGCCTCGGGCAGGCCGAAGAAGCCGACCCGACCGTCATGGGCGACTGCGCGCATGGCCTGAAAGCGGGCCCGGTCCCGGCCTGCTGACTCCACCACCAGGTCAGCGCCGCGGCCGCCGGTCAGCTCCAGCACGGCCTCCGCCACCGGGACCTCCGAGGCCAGCACCACCGCGTCGGCGCCCAGCTCGCGGGCCGTGCGGAGACGGTGCGGGACCAGGTCGGCTGCGATCACCCGGCCGAAGCCTCGCCGTTTGAGCAGCTGAACGAAGTGGAGACCGGCGCAGCCCACCCCGACCACCAGGGCGGTGTCACCCGCCGGCCCCGGCCAGAAGCGCTTCAGGGCATGGATGACGGTGCCTAGCTGCTGGGCCATCAGCAGCTCCTCGGCCCGTCCTTCGGGGAGCGGGACCAGGAAAGAGTCGGGCACTGCCTGTAGATCGGCGAAGCACCCCGCACGGTCGCCGGTGGGCACGGTCAGCACTCGCGCCCCGGGCCGGAACGCGGCCGAGCGACTCTCCACCACCTCGCCCAGGGCCTCGTGGCCGGGATAGCCAGGCGGACCCGGAAACTGACGTTCCCGTGCTCCAAACACGGTGTGGAGGTCGCTTCCGCAGATGGCCGCCATCTTGGTGCTGACCAGGACCTCGCTCTCCTCCACGATCGGCACCGGCACCCGCTGGACCTCTACCCGGGCCGGCCCGACCAGCACCGCCGCTCGCATGGTGTGGCTCTCGCGGACGTCGGGCACGGGTCGGGATGGTACACCTTGACCGACGTCGACCCCGATGCGATCGAGGAGGAATGCAGGATGAACGCCGACGAGCGCTTCCTCGTCACCGGTGCTCTGGGCTGCATTGGCAGCTGGACAGTGCGGCAGCTGGCCGAGGCCGGCACGCCGCTGGTGGCGGCCGACATCGGAGACGACCGTCAGCGCTGGCGCCTCCTCGATCCTTCCCTGGAGGACCGAGTGACTATCGTCGAGTGCGACGTGACCGATGCTGAAGGGTTCTTCCGGCTGGTGGAGAGGCACCGGATCACCCACATCGTCCACCTGGCGGCCCTCCAAGTGCCGTTCGTCCGGGCCCGACCCATGCAGGGGGCACGTGTCAACGTGGAGGGGGTGGCAGTGGTGCTGGAGGCGGCCCGGCGTGCCTCAGGCCAAGTCCGGGGACTCTCGCTGGCCAGCTCGATCGCTGTTTACGGCGAGGCTGATCGCTACGGCGACTCGCCGTTGCCGCACGACGCGCCCGCGGCCCCGACCACCCTCTACGGCGCCTATAAGCAGGCCAACGAGTGGATGGCCCGCATCTACGCCGCCGACTACGGCGTACCCTCGATCACACTCCGGCCGGCCGTGGTCTACGGTCCCGGCCGCGACCAGGGCCTGACCTCGAGCCCGACCCTGGCCATGCTGGCGGCCGCAGTGGGGCGCCCGTACCACATCGCCTGGGGCGGGTCGGCCGCCTACCAGCACGCGGCCGACGTGGCCGCCGCCTTCGTGGCCGCTGCTCGCGCTGCCGCCGATGGCCCCAGCGATGCCTACAACCTCCCCGGCGAGACCGCGACCATGGAAGAGGTGGTCGAGGCCATCCGCGAGGTGGCGGGAGACGGGCCGCGAATCACCTTCGAGCCGAGCCCGCTCCCGTTCCCCTCGGCCTTCGACGCCTCTCCCCTTGAGCGCAGGCTGGGCCGCGTCCATACCACCCCGCTCCGCGAGGGGATCCGGCAGACCGTTGCAGCCTTTCGGGAGGCGGCGGCGGCCGGGCGCATCGACCCGGACCGGCTGCTGGCGGCCTGAGGGCGGTGGACAGAGGCGGCACCGGCTCCGTACGCTTCCGCGGGTCATGACCCCCAGGAGGCGAAGCCCATGACCACGCCCGCGTCCCGACCTGGTAGCGGGGCCCATGCGCTCCAGGACGACGTCTTTCAGCGCACGGAGACGGTCGCCGTCCCGTTGCGCATCGGCCGCAACTCCTGGGAGCCGCACCGGAACGACCGGGACTGGTTCACCGTCCCTCAGCGGCTGGCACCCATGGAGGCGCCGGCGCTGATCCGGCCCCGGCCGGACTCCCCCCGGCTCCCGGACGAGGCCGCCCCGTCGGCCACTCCGGAGACCCGCCCCAAGTCGGCGCTGGCCGCCCCCCGGATCGATCCTCGTCGCACCGCCGTGCTCACCGTGGAATGCCATCGGGGCCACCTGGATCTGGCGGTGGCGACTCTGCCGCTGCCGCCTCAGGCAGCGGCCTCGCTGGTCTCCTGCACCGCCCAGCTGCTGCGGCTCGCCCGCCGCAGCGGGATGGGTGTGGTGCACGTGGTCGGGTCGAACCGGATCTTGCCGCGCGGGCAACCCGAGGTCCTCTCCAACCCGTTCTGGGCGGCGGTGGAAGAGGCGCATCTCTCCCTGGTTCCGGATCGCGAGACCTGGATCAGCCGCCACAACCTGACCGGCACGGTCCAGAACCAGTTGATGCCAGAGCTGGGACCCGAACCGGGCGACGTGGTGATCGACCGCAAGCGGCGGCTGAGCCCGTTCCGCGACACCGATCTGGAGCTGACGCTAGCCGAGATGGGGGTGGACACGCTGGTGATCTCCGGGCTCTCCACCAACGCCGATGTGCTCTGCTGCGCCATGGAGGCCTTCAACCGTGACCTGCGCGCGATCGTGATCCGGGAGTGCGTGCACTCGATCTACGGTGAGGAGCTCCATCAGGCGGGGCTGCGCATCGTGGAGCGCTGCCTCGGGTGGGTGCTGTCGCTGGACGAGCTGACCGCCGCGGTGGAGGCCAGTCGGGGTGCAAACCCTACTGAAATTTGACAAGGCTGGTGCAAACTGCGTACTTCGAGTCCACTCACCAAGTGCACCGTTGGGTGTGTTTCAATATCTCCCGCATGGCGATGCCCGGCAGGCGGGAGAGCCAGCGTCGAGGAGTCAGGGCGGGCAGTCGGAGCGACCGGAGCACCTCGGTCCCTCTGACGGCAGCGGGTGCCTCGAGCCCCGCTGCCGTCCCTCCTTGCCATCCGCCTACAAAGGCTTGATCGAGCCCGGATCTGCGGTGCCCGGCGTCCCTCCTCAATCCTGGAGGATGACCGCTGCCATCCCGGTCGGGGCTGCACCGGCCAGACAGAGCTCCCGGGTCGATCGCCGCACCGTGCTGGGCACGGCGGCGGCAGCGACTGGATCTCGCCCCTGGGCCAGGAAGGGCCTCGGGTCATGCACCTGCTCCGGCGGGCCACGCTGGGAGCCACCGCGTCGAGTACGAGCGGGCCGCAGCCGAGGGCTTCTCAGCCACGGTCGAGCGCCTGCTCGAGCCGACGTCGGCGTCGCCGCCCGACCTGTGAGCGCCTGACGATCCCGACCGAGGCAGCCGCCTGGAGCTGTCCCGTCTCAGTCCTGGTGGGTGGACCAGATGCTATCCGCCGCTACCCCATTGGCGCGGCGGATGACCTGGCGACGGATGGCATTGTCCGACCTGCCCTCGATGCGCTGGCGGGTGACCGTGGACCCGGCCATGCTCCGCTACCTGGATCTGGGCACCAGCAGCGCCGCCAGTCCCCACGAGAACTACTCCCGGGAGCTGATGGAGTCTTCACGCTGGGAGTCGGCCACTACACCGAGGCCCTGGCCCAGATCGACGGAGTCCTGGTCCCGGGCGCGTTCGCCCGCGGCGTCTACGAGGCCAAGCGCAACGGAGTCGAGAACGACCGGGTCCTGGTCATGATCCAGCCCGTCGGCGGCAACGACGCCCTCCGCACCCTGATCCCGCTCCAGGACCGGGTACTGCACGATCTTCGCCCCAGGCTGGCGGCGTTCTCGGTTGGAGCGGCGATCCTGACCACGCCCGAGTTGGGCCCGGACCAGAACCTGAAAGGGATCAAGGCGCTCTGGGGACCAAGGCAAGGTAGCGGTCGTCCGGGGCGTCGGCTATCCCAATCCCCGCCTCTCCCACTTCGAGTCGATCCGGATCTGGGAGACCGGGGACCTCAGCCTGCGCCAGGTCGACGGCTCGCTGGGGCGCTGGCTTGGAGCTGCGACTCGCTCGGCCACCCACTACACCGAACTCTCCCGGCACGACGTCCTGATGGCCTACCTCGACGAGGCGATGAGCGCCTTCCACCAGGACCTGGCCGCGCACGACCTGGCCGACTGGGTCCTGATCGCCACTTGGTCCGAGTTCGGGCGTCGGCCGCACGAGAACGACAGCGGCGGCACCGACCACGGTGCGGCATCGCCGCTGGTCCTGATCCGGGATCCGGTGCGAAGCGGCCTCCACGGCGAGGAGCCCAGCCTCACCGACCTGAACTCCACCTAGAACCTCAAATATTCGGTCGACTTCCGCGCCGTTCATCCGGAGATCCTGGGTGCGCACCTGGGCCGTGACCCCGCCTCCATCCTGGTGGCCAACTTCGAGCCGGGGCGACCGCGTTCACCCTGGCCGTTGCCGTCGTCGCGGCCGTCTTCGTGGCCGGCCATCTGCGCAATCCGGCCGCTCCCCTCCAGCTGCCGGTGCACTCGGCCGGCCCGGGGACGCTGCACCTGAGCCCGAGCGTCCGTGCCGCCTGGATGCCCCCCGTCACCTCGACCTACGCATGCTGAGTGCGGTGGTCGCGGCTGAGCTCCGCTTCGAGGCCACGGCCAGCGCCACCTGTGCGGAGTGGTGGCAGCTGCCCGCCGGCTGGAGTGCGCCGGTGCTGGGTGGGGGGAGCGATTTTGCACTTCAACCGCTTCTCGCCCACCAGCGAGATCTCGCGGCTCAACTTCGCCGAGGCGTCGTGATGCTCTTGTTCCGTTCGGTAAGAACTCGGCCGTGGGGCACCCCAGTGACCGGACGGCAGGACCAAGCGATTTGGACGTCAACCACCCGGCGGTACGCCGACCGGGAATCCCCGCCTCTCTTAGGGCGGAGAGGATGTTCAAGAGGGCAGCTTCGGCCTGGTCCACGCCGGGATCCTGGCCTCGATGGTCGCGGTCGGGTACTCGCGGTCGCTGCATCTGGGCCCGGCGCTGCCAGGTCAGCTGCCGCCTGCCGCCACCGCTGCCCGAGGCGATGGAGGTGGCACCCGGACCGGCCCGCCTGCGAGCCGGGATGGGGATCGATCTGGGTGGCCTGGCCAAGGGCTGGCTGGCCGACGGGCTGGCAGCGGAGCTGGATGGCAACTACCTGGTCAACCTGGGCGGCGACCTCTTCGCCCGTGGACCAGGACCGGCTGGTAGGGGATGGCGGTGGGGCTGGGCCCAGCGGTGGTCCTGCTGCGAGAATCAGGGAGCTACCACAGCAGCGTCCGGCGGCGCCGCTGGGGATTCCGTGGCCGCTTCCTCCGCCACCTCATAGACTCCCGCACCAGAGCACCGGCGGAGGCGCAGGCCGAAGTTTCGATGGTGGCCGCCAGCATCGCCACGGCGGAGGTCCTGGTCAAGACCGTCCTGCTGCTGGGTCGCGGAGCCGATGCCTACCTCGACCGGCGGCCCAGGCCTGGCTGGTGGCACCGTCTCCGTCGATCTGGTCCTCCGGGTGGAGGCGGCTGCCTGCGCCGGTGCCTGGGGGCGGCCGCCTAGCAACGGCTCCCTCGTCTCTCCTTGCCGCCCTCGGAGCGGTCGTTGTCCACGTCCTGCTCGCCGGTACCGACGCCGGGGCGGCCGCCAGTGGCGGCGGCGCTTTGGGGCGTGGCCGTGCTACTGGCGGTGGCACGTGTGCTCCGGGGCGCCTGTCCCAGTAAGAGGCTACGAGGAGGTCGGCCCGGTCCCGGAGGTGCGGACCTCCGGCAACCGCCGCCTGGAGCTCCTGACGGTGGGTACACGTCGGTCTCCTTCAGGGAGATGTCGGCCGGCGCCGGTGAGGTTGCGAGCCCGGTCTCGGTTGGGCCACGTTTCCTACCGGGGCCGGGTCACCCAACCCGCCTCCAGCAATCGCATGATGGCGTCCTTCGCCTTGCCGGGTCCGATCGTTCCCGCCACCAGCCCCCGTCTGGCTGCTCCGAGCAGGCCGAGGATGAGGTCGGCTGCCAGGGGCGTATCTACGTCGGGGTCGAACGCTCCGCTGGTCTTGGCCTCCTCGATCGTCGCCTCCAGCATGCGCCGAAGCGGAGCCAGTCGAGCGGCGACCTCGCGACGAATCGAGGGTGGGCTGGCCTCCGTCTCGAAGAGATCGGCGCTCATGCGGTGATTCTGGCTGGCGAACGTGGTCAGGTGGGCGTCGACCAGGTGCTGGAGCCTCTCTAGCGGGGCCGGGATCTGCGCCGCCTCCCGCATGAGGACCTCGAGCGATCGGTTGATCTCAGCTCCCACCCAGGCCGCCAGGACGGCGTCGATATCCGGGAAGTGGTGGTAGAGCGTTGCCCGGGAGATCTCGGCTCGCTCTGCCAGTGCCGACATCGTGAGACCGGCCATCCCTCGTTCGCGAAGCAGGTCGAGAGCGGCGGCCAGGATCCGCTGCCGCAGCTCGGTCCGATGCCGATCGACGAGATCACTCCAACTAGACGACATGCTAAGATTCCAACATTGTGTCCACACCCTGACGTACAATCAGGCTATGACGAGCCGACGAGAACGATACGCTGCGGCCACGTTCGTGGACCGGTTGATCGGCGCCATCGTCGGCCGTCGATCGAAGTGGATCTTCGTCCTGGCCGGTGCGGTCCTGACCCTGGCGCTCGGTCCCCTGGCTGGCAAGCTGGCGCCCCTCGAAAACAACTCCCCGACCAGCTTCCTCCCTGCCGCCGCGGCCTCGACCCGGGTCCTGAAGTACGAGCAGGCGCATGGCCAAGCTGCGGCGCAGCCGGCGATCGTGGTCTACGAACGGCGAGCCGGGCTGACCGCGACCGACCGCCGAACGATCGCGTTGGACCGGGCGGAGCTTGAGGCGCGACGCCTGGTGGATGCTGGAACGCCGACTCCTGTGGTGTTCGCGTCGAATGGGAGAGCGGCCTTCTTCTCCATCCCCATCTCCGGGGCCATTCCCTCGACCACGCTGGGCAGCGATGTCAGCCAAATCCGGGCGGTCGTCGCACGGGGTGCGACGCCGGCGACGGCAGAAGGGCCGAGGGATGCCCTGCGCGTTGCGGTCGGTGGCCCGGCCGGCTCCGCTGCAGACGCTACCGAGGCGTTTGCCGGCATCGACACCACGCTTCTCGCCGTCACGGTCGTGATCGTTGCACTGTTGCTGCTGCTCATCTATCGGAGCCCTGTCCTCTGGCTCGTTCCGCTGGTGTCGGTCGGGCTCGCTGCGGTGTGGTCGCAGGGCGTCGCGTACTTCCTGGCGCGCAGCGGCTTCGTCGTCAACGGCATGACGGTTGGGATCCTGACGGTGCTGGTCTTCGGTGCTGGGACCGACTATGCACTTCTCCTCATCGCTCGCTACCGTGAAGAGCTGCGCCGCCAAGCGGATGCGCACCTTGCCATGGCGGTCGCGCTGCGCCGGGCCGGTCCTGCGATCGTGGCCTCAGGGCTAACGGTGGTGCTCGGACTGCTCTGCCTGCTGCTCGCGCAGTTGAACGATATTGCCGCGCTGGGCCCTGCGTGCGCTGGTGCCATCGTCTGCGCGTTGGCGGCTCAACTGGTCGTGTTGCCGGCGCTCCTCCTCGTGCTGGGCCGTCGAGTGTTCTGGCCCTTCATACCACGGCTCGGCGACGAGGTTCCAGAGGAGTCGGGTCTTTTCGGGAAGCTGGGGCGATTGATCCGACAACATCGTCGCCCGGTTTGGGTCGGCATCGTTCTGCTGATGGGGGGCTGCTGTCTTGGGTTGCTCACCTACCAGGGTGGCTTGACGCAGCAGAACGGCTTTGTCGGGAAGGTGGACTCGGTCGAGGCTCAGAACCTCCTCACCGTCAACTTTCCGGAGATCACGGCTCCCCGGGCGAACGTGCTCGTTCTCCATCCATCGGCGACGGCGCCGGCACGGGTGGCCGCACTTCACACCCCGGGCGTCGCTGCCGTATCCGCAGCCACACCCGTCGGCAGAGGGATGGCCTTTGATGTCACCCTGACCGCCGGCAAGACCGAGAACGCGGCTTCGAACACCGTCATTCTGCTCCGGCAGCATCTGGCGCGGGCGGTTGGATCGCAGGCCCTGGTCGGAGGCCAGATCGCGACCAACGTCGACATCGCCGATGCAGCGTCCCACGACCGAGCAATCATCATCCCGGTCGTGGCTGGCGTAATCCTGGTGATGCTTGGCTTCGTCCTCAGGTCTCTGGTGGCCCCGTTCGTGTTGGTTGCGACGGTTCTTCTGTCGTTCTTCGCATCATTGGGGGTCACTGCGGTCGTCGCCCGCTATCTCTTCGGCTTCGCAGGGTTCGACCCGTCGGTGCCGATTTTCGGCTTCGTCTTCCTGGTTGCGCTCGGTGTCGATTACAACATCTTCCTCATGTTGCGCGTGCGCGAGGAGGCGTCGGCCGGCCACGCGGCGGGCGTGGTGAAGGGGCTGGCCGTCACCGGTTCGGTCATCACGTCGGCCGGGGTTGTGCTTGCGGCCACCTTTTCGGTGCTGGCCGTCCTGCCGCTGGTTGCGCTTGTCGAGGTCGGCTTTCTCATCGCCTTCGGGGTCCTGATCGACACCGTGCTGATCAGATCGGCTTTGGTGCCCGCCCTCTCGCTGGAGATCGGGTCACCGCTGTGGTGGCCGAGCTGCCTCTGGCGGAACAGCCGCGATGGTGTCCTGGACGCGAGCCGTCGGGAATGCTAGCCGCACCTGCGGGCCGGCAACCTGCGGGGTGCTTGGGCAGGGCCGACGATCGCTGAGCGTGCTTGTCTGGCAGGTTCGCGATGCCTGGGGACGAGCGTAGAGGCCAGGGCTGACTTCGCGTTGACTGGCGCATCGCCTCGAGCCGCGCCGCTCCGACCGACGAGAGAACCTCGCCACCATGAGCTGCGACTGTCAGAGTTACGGCGCTTGGTCAGACGACGGCGGTGGTTACCGTAGCTGAGGCCAGCAGATCCGAAACCTGCGCGACCAGCACCACTCGCTGGTCAGACCTGCACCGCGGTCGGTGGCAGCGTGTGCTGCGCCCTGGGGCGCGTGGCCAACTCCGCGCCCCCGCCGCCGAGGTCGAGCCAGTGCTCGAGGGGCCGGAGCAGCCGGCACCATGGAGGGCGAGCCCGCCGTCCAACACCTCAGCTTCGATGACTTGCCGGGGGTGCCCGCCTCCAAGCCGCGACAGGAAGGGCGGCTGCTGGCCCGGCCCGGCGCATTGACGGAGGTTGCTCTGGTGTTCACCGAGGGCCGCCAGGTACCGATGCCGGGGGTGGTGCTGGCACTGGCCCCTGGCTTCTCGGCCCGATTCGTGCCTGGCGTGAGGTCAAGTGGGCCTGCCTGACATTGATGAGACCGCAGCGGAACACCCCGGCGAAGGTTAGCCGCAGGACGCTCTGAGTGACAGCACGCGTTGGCGAAGATGCTCCTCCGCCGCCAAGGGCTCCTCGATCTCGTGTCGCTCCCGGTGCCAGCGCTCCATGGCCAGGTGGATCTGGGCGGTCTGGAGGTGGGCGAGGCGGAAGTATGCGGCTGGACCGCCCCGAGCCAGGGCGGCAAGGCGCGCCCCCAGCCGGCGCCACGGGTTGACCAGGATGGGGATGTCGGCTGGCCGCACGGCGCCTCGCCCCGTGGCTGCCTCCTCCTGGAGATGACGAAGCAGGGCTCGGCCCTCGCGGTGGAGCCCCATCACCAGCAGCAACAGAACCGCAGCCGTGAACGGACCCTGCATCACCAGGGTGCGCAGGTGGATCTCGACCAGCGCAAGCGGGCTTTGGGAGATGGGGAAGAACTGGGCCCAGGCGTCCCATGCGAAGTGGGCTGCCATGGCGGCGAGGAAGCCGCAGACGATGGCCAGGACTCGTTGCTGTCGCCGAGGCAGCTGACGGGCGACCCCAATCCCGGCACCCACGAGCGCGGTGTAAGTGGCGTGACCGAAGAAGAGCCCCAGCACCTGGCGCTGGTACCACTGGCCGGCGGCTACGCTCACCCCGAGGTGGGTGGGCTGGAAGATCGAGTAGAGCTGGGTCATGTACGTGACCGACTCCACGAAGTTGAAACCGAGCCCGACCGCGGCCCCGTAGACAATGCCATCCACGACATCGTCGAACTCGTCCCGCATGACCAGGTAGAGAAGGAGCACAGCAACGCCCTTGGACAGCTCTTCGAAGAGGCCGGCCGAGAAGGCGGACACGATCGAGAGAGCCGGTCCTGGTACCAGGCGGCCGGTGAAGAAGGTGTTCCACAAGCTCTCCGCCCACACGACCAGGCTGGTGGACACAACGGCGCCCCACACAGTCACCACCAGGACCAGGCGCCACGGCTCCTTCTCGTTGCGGTCCAGGCGTCGGACCACGAAGAGGCCCAGGGCGGTGGAAGGGATACAGGCCAGGGCGCTGGCGGCAGCCACCTTGGGGCCCGCCGCCTGCGTGAACGTGAAGACGTCGAGAACCGCCAGCCAGGTGAGGACCCCGACTCCGAACAGCGCTCCGGCGATGCTCAGGTCGTGAATGCGAATGCGGCGCTCGCGGTCGTGGAGGGCACGGAGCGCGAAGACCGTTGCTGCCGTCATCAGGCCGATCGCGGGCAGGCCGACCAGACTGGCCCTCAGCGGGATTGAGCCCAGAGCCACTGAAAAGGCAGAGCTGGCGACCACCACCACCAGCAGCACGGCGGCGATCATGGCCGCCAGCCAGTAGCGCGTGGGTCGCCAGCGCCGCTTGTAGGCCGCTTGGTGGATCATGGGCCGTGGACGACCACCACCACGCGTCCCAGCACTTCGACCGGTTGGCGCCCGGCGTATCGCATCACCAGGAGCGTGTAGGTGCCGGGAAGGTTCCGGCCGAAGCCCGGCGGAGCATGTTCGACTACAAGCGCATCCGCGGCTGCGAGGCGGCCCGCCGGCTCCGGTCCGACTCCGCCGACGGGCTCCTGGAGGGAGTCGTACCAGCGTGCACCGACCACCACCCGAGACGGCAGCGCTGACCAGTCGACGCGGGCGGCGAAGTTCTGGTCGGGGGAGAACTCCTTAGCCGGTACCCCAGCCAGCCGATGCCGCACCGGGTCGTAGGCGAAGACCCCCTGGATGGGGGCATGCAGGCCGCTCGAGCGACCGGGTGGGGTAAGGCGGAGGAGCAATAACAGCCCGGCGGCAAAGATGGCTACCCCCACCGCGCCCAGGACCAGCATGGTCCGGTAGAGCGGCAGGATCTCGTCGCGGGACCGGAGCACGCCAAGGCAGATTCTAAGGGGACCTGGTGGCTTGCTTCTTCTCCAAGCCCCGCACCGCTGGTACGGGCGCCGATGCGCCGGCGGGAGAAGGATTCCTAACTGAGCCAGGCAGATACGCTGACAAGAAACGATGAGAAGAGTCGAGGTTATATGCTCAATGCCTTCCGACATCTGAGGTTGTAGCAC
>CADDZO010000080.1 GCA_902812395.1 bacterium
GCCCCTGGCGGCGGCTCGGGGGGCGCCGCCGCCAGGGGCGATGCCCAGGTCCGTGCTGCCAGCCGCAGCACGCGCCGGGCGGAGCGGTCGATCAGGTCCTCCGTTACCGTCCCGCCCTCCAGCGCTTCCAGGAGGGCGGGGCCGCGGTGCCGAGGGGGCCCTGGCATCTCGACGTCCAGGCCTGCCTCCAGTGCCTCGACCGTGCTCCGGGTGGCGAGCCAGTCCGAGACCACCACCCCGTCGAACCCCCACTCCTCCCGCAGGATCCGGGTGAGCAGCCAGTGGTGCTGGCTGGCATGGATGCCGTTGAGACGGTTGTAGGCGGCCATCACGCACCAAGCGCCCTGGGTGACGGCGGCTTCGAACGGGGCCAGGTAGAGCTCCCTCAGCGTGCGCTCGTCCACCTCGGAGCTGATGGTGTGGCGCTGGAACTCTGACTCATTGCCGGCAAAGTGCTTGACGCAGGCTGCGACCCCTGTCGACTGGACGCCGGCCATGTAGGCGGACGCCAGCTGCGAGGCGAGCTCCGGGTCCTCGGAGAAGGACTCGAAGTTGCGACCCCCGAGGAGGTTGCGATGGAGGTTGACGGTGGGAGCCAGCAGCACCTGGACACCGGCCCGCCGCGCCTCCCTCCCCAGCGCTGCTCCTACCTCGCGCACGAGGTCCGGGTCCCAGGCTGCAGCCAGGGCCGCAGCGCAGGGGAAGCAGACCGACCGGCCTGAGACGAAGCTGGTGCCACGTACCCCGTTGGGGCCGTCGCTCATGACTAGGCGGGGAACGGCCACCCGCTCCACTCCACTCACGCTCCAGCTATCGGCCCCAGCCAAGAGCGAGACCTTCTCCTCCCGGCTCAGCCGGGACAGCGTGCTGGACACCCAGCTCTCGATCCGGTCCGACCTCTGCGCCCCAGACCCCGGCGTCTCCACCCGTGTCCTGCCTCGAATCTCGCGGTTTACCTACCGAGTGAACGGTAGGTTCCCGCATGCTACCAGGCAGCGATCGGAGCCGTCAACCGCCTCCAGCCGGTCAGGATCAGCAAGCGCAGTCGACGGCGCGCCTCGGCGGCCGCCGCCGCAACACGCCCGAAGACAGCTCGAGCCAGCTCGTGCCGACCTCTGCGTGCCAGGCCGCGCTCGCCTCGACGATCAGGCGCTGACGCTCCACCGGGAAGCCGAGGCGGGAGCACCCGTCGCCCTGAACGGTCCTCTCCGCGCCGGGAGTCGGTGTCTGCAGACCCCGCGGCCGGATCGGGTGCGACCACGCCTCGAGTTGATCCCGGAGACATCCCCGGAGGCTCCACGGGTCCGCCGCCGACCGGGCCGTCACGACCGTCAGGATGATCGGGGGCCGGCCCCGGGCTGCTGGCGCGCTGTCGACACCCGCCCCTCGCGGTCGAAGACCGGCTCCCCGGCGAGCAGGGTGAAGGCGGGCTGGACGTCCGGCAGGTCATCGATGGGGCAGGTCAGCGGGTCGACGGGAAAGGCGACCAGATCCGCGAGCTTGCCGATCGCGACCGCGCCACCCACCTGACCATCTCCGAAGAGGTGGGCGCCGGCCACCGAGTAGAGCCAGAACGCCGTCCACCGATCGATCGCGTGCTCGGGACCGGGAGTGCCCGCGACGCGCGTTCCGCGGGTTGTCATCCCCCAGATCGAAAGCAGTGGGTCCCAGGGAGCGGGGCCGGAGTCGCTTCCAGCGGCCACGAGCGCTCCCTCATCGATCCACTCCCGCAGCGGGAACACCTCCGCGGTCCGCTCGTCTCCCCAGTAGATGCGCATGTTCCCCCCAAGCGCGTAGAGCAGTGGATGCTGGACTGTGATCGCAACACCGAGGTCGATCGCGCGCTGCCTCTGCTCGGGATCGGCGAAGCAGGCGTGCTCGATCGCCAGCCAGCCCTGCGGCAGACCGGGGAACTCCTGCTCGACGCGCTCGTAAGCGTCGAGGACGGCGCGGACGGCGACGTCGCCAACCGCGTGCGTGCCCACCCGCCAGCCGCGTGCCACCGCAGCCCGGATCACCTCGGTGAGCTCGTCGGCGCTCATCATCAGGTGACCGCGGAAGGTCGAGTCGTTCGCGTAGGGCGTAGAGAGCGCCGCCGCCTCGACGCCTCCATCGGCCATCAGCTTGATGCCGTCGATCTGGAGCAGATCGTCACCAAACCCACTGCGCACGCCCCAGGAGTCAATCTCAGCGATCCGCTGTGCCCTCGGCAACGTGGGCGGAACGGCGATCATGACGCGACTGCGCGTGGTCAGCTTACCGGCGTCACGCGCCCCCTGGTAGACGAGCAGGTCGTGGCGAGTCACGAACGGATCGCGGACGGCGACGAGCCCGCGCCGGTTGTAGAGGCGGCAGAGCCGTCCGAGGGCATCGACGTCGGCCTCGAACGATGGCTTGGGGAGGAGAGCCTCGACCGGCTGGTACGCGGCGGGCTCGATGAGCTGGCCGTTGGGTCGGCCATCCGGGTCTCGGGCGATGGTGGCGCCGGCCGGATCCGGAGTGTCCGCAGTGATGCCGGCTCGCTCCAGCCCGAGCGTGTTGACCACGCGGACATGGCCCCCGCGGCGGACGCAGATGGGATGGGAGGTTGTCGCGGCGTCGAGCTCGCGGGCGGTCGGCAACCTGCGCTCGGCGAGGTTCGTCTCATGCCAGGTGCTGCCAGTGACGATCCACTCGCCCTCCGGGGTCTCCCTTGCCCGGTCTGCGAGGAGCGCCACGACCTCTCCCAGGGTGGCCGCTCCGTCGAGGTTGACAGCGTCGAGATCTCGGGCTGTGTGGAGCTGGTGATTGTGCGTGTCGAACAGTCCAGGCGTGAGCACCAGGTCCCGAGCATCGACCTCCACGGTCTGCGGCCCAACCAGTGAACGCAGGTCCTCAGCAGAGTCGCCGAGCGCCAGGATCCGGCCGTCTCGGATGGCGACGGCGTGGAACTCCGAGCGTTCGTCGTCGAATGTGTGGATCTTGGCGGCGGTGATCATGAGGTCGGCGGACGTGGCGTTGACGGCGACGCGCATCAGCACCTCCTCCTTTCGGTAGGGGCACCCGGGTGGAGAACGGGGCCAGTTCTTCTTCGCAAGCGGCTCGTCCATACTCTCCCACATCAGCCGGGTGGAGCCCTTGCGCCCGGTATGGCCGAACTGGATCCGGACCGCGGCCAGCGTGTGCGGGTGGATGAACTCGACCGGGCGCGCGCAGGCGGCCTCGTGGTCCTTCCGCCAGAGGCCAGCACACCCGGGGTGATCCGGCCGGCCTGGGGCTGACGCAGACCATCTCAGTCATCACCAGCCCGGTACGCCCAGCGCCTTGCTGCCCTGGTGGACCAGGTAATGGAAGTGCATGGTCGCCTCGGGCCGGCCGGTGGTGCCGGAGGTGAAGGCCAGCAGGCAGACGTCGTCGGCGGCGGTGGCGACGCTGGCAGAAGGTGGACGGCTGGACTGCCACCCGGCGGAGCAGATCGTCGGGATCGGAGCCGCCGTGGGGGACGATCCGGCACTGGTCGAAACCGGAGGCCACCAGATCGTCCAGGTAGCCGGCGTCGCAGAGCGCCAGCTGGACCTCGGCCATCTCGACGATCTCGTGCAGCTCGGCTGCGAAGCAGGGGCATGGTCGTGACCGCGACCCCGCCCGCCTTCAGGACCCCCAGCCAGCAGGCCACCAGCCAGGGATGGTTGGGCCCTCGGAGCAGGACCCGGTTGCCGGGCACCAGGCTCAGGTCGCGGACCAGGACGTTGGCCACCTGAGCCACGCGCGCCGCCAGCTCGGCGTAGGTCCAGGTCTCCTGATCCGTGACCAGGCAACGCCGACCCCCGCGCCCGGGCAGATGGCGGTCGAGCAGGAACTCGACGCAGTTGAGCTGTTGCGGGTAGCTCAGCTCGGGGAGGGTGAAGAGCAGCTCCGGCCAGGTCTCCAGCGGGGGGAGGTGGTCTCGGGTGAAGGTGTCGACGTGCGCCGAAGGCGCCAGCTGCATGGCCATGGCGCTCCCACCTGCGAATGATGATCCGATGACCCTCGCCACCCTATGGCGTGGCCGTGGCCCGTTGGCGTCAGAAATGGCGTCAGCGGCCACCGGCGAGGGCGGGTAGAGGCTGTTGCTCCACGCGGGCGTGACGCGTGAGCGCTGGCCCGGGTACGGAACCGCTCCCGCGGGCGGCGGGAGCCAAGCTACCCAACCTGCGAGTGGAAGGGCGTTTCGCCCATCCTCCTTCGGGGCCCTGCTCCGGAGTCGGAGCGGGTCGCCCCCAGGAGAGCCGAGGCCCCGGATGTTGGAGCGCATGCGCAAGCGTGTGGCGAGAGCCGAGGAGAGGCAGCGGTGGTTCTGCTCAGGACCCCTCAGGTTTCTCCGTGGGGAGATTCAGCTCGAACAGGGTGTTGGCAAGCGGGGAGTGGCCCCGCTTGCCAACGGGATCAGTCGACCAGACCGTAGACGACCGACTTCTGCTCCGTGTACTGGAGGAAGGCCTCGATGCCGTGCTCCTTGCCGAAGCCGGACTCCTTAGTCCCGCCGAAGGGCAGCTCGTCGTGCGCCACCTGGAGGGCGTTGACCCACGTGTACCCGGCCTCCAGCTCCAGCACCGCCCGGTGGGCCGAGCGCATGCTGGACGTCCAGATCGAGCTCCCCAGCCCGAAGCTGGACCGGTTGGCCAGCTCCAGTCCCTGGTCCAGGTCCTTGATCCGAACCACGGGCAGGGCGGGGCCGAAGACCTCCTCGGTCAGCATCCGGGAGTCCTGGGGGACGTCCACCAGGATGGTGGGGTTCAAGAACCAGCCCCGCTCGTACTCGGGGCCCTGGGGCCGGCCGCCTCCGTAGACGACGCGGGCTCCACGCTCCAGCGCGTCCTGGACCTGGGCCTCAACCTCGGCCCGCTGGGTCTCGGAGTGCATGGGGCCCATCCGGCTGGCCGGATCCAGGCCGTTGCCAGGCTTGAGCTTGCGGGCCCGCTCTACCAGTAGCTCCAGCAGCCGATCGTAGACTCCCTCCTGGACGTAGAGCCGCTTGATCGCCAGGCAGGCCTGGCCGCAATTGAAGAAGCGTCCGGTGGAGATGGCCTTTGCCGCCGCCTCCAGGTTGGCGTCGTCGAGCACGATGCAGGGATCGGAGCCGCCCAGCTCCAACGTCACCTTCTTGAGGTAGGGAGCCGCCTGGGCCATGACCTGCTTGCCGGTCGGGGTGGAGCCGGTCAGCGCTACCTTGCCGATGATCGGGTTGGTCACGATCGCCTCGCCGGCGCGATGGCCGAGGACGACGTTGACCACGCCCTCTGGCAGCCCGCCCTCGATCAGGGCCTCCACGCAGCGGAGGGTGGAGAGTGGGGTCGTCGAGGCTGGCTTGAGGACCACGCAGTTGCCGGCCGCGATTGAGGGGGCGATCTTGTTGGCGGCCAGGGTCAGCGGGAAGTTCCAGGGCACGATCGCGCCGGTGACCCCGATCGGTCGCCGCAGGACCAGCCCGAAGCTCTGGGGGTCGGGCAGGTTGACGTAGTCGCCGTGGATCTTGTCGGCCAGGTCGCCGTACCAGGCGATGTTCTCGCCGAAGCGGCGGGCCTCGATCCGTGACTCGAGGATCGTCTTGCCCTGCTCCTTCGTCAGCATCTCGGCGATCTCGTCCACCTTGCCCAGCATGTGGGCGGCGGCCCGGTGCAGGATCTGCCGTCGCTCGCCCGCACTGAGGCGGCCCCAGGTCTTCTGGGCCTCGGCCGCCGCCCGGGCTGCCCGCTCCACGTCCTCGGGTCCACCGTCGGGGACACTGTCGACCACCTCGCCGGTGGCCGGGTTGTGCACCTCGTAGGTCCGGCCCGAGGCGGCCTCCACCCGCTCGCCCTCGATGATCATCGTCGCCATCTCGCAACTACCTCCTGGTCCGGTCCGGGAACGTTACCCGGCCCCGGTCCAGCTTGCACCACTCCTCGATATTGCACGATGATGCACGACGAACGTGTCCTGTGCAAGAACGCGAGGAGGTCGGCCATGCCCGTGAGGCTGGAAAGGGAAGGTGCGGTCGGCGTGATCGTCCTCGACCGGCCGCCCGCCAACAGCTACGACTACGCCTTGTTGCAGGAGCTGGCCCGTATCGTCGACGAGGCCCGCTTCGACGATGCCATCCGGGCGCTGGTGGTGGCCAGCGCCTCCGATCGTTTCTTCTCCGCTGGTGCTGACGTGGCTGCCTTCAAGGCGGCGTCGGCCCGCCAACGGGCGATGATCGCGCTTCTGGCCCACGAGACCTTCCGGAAGCTCGAACACTCGCCCCTGGTCTGCGTCGCCGCCATCGCCGGGCATGCCCTGGGAGGTGGCCTGGAGCTGGCCCTGGCCTGCGACCTCCGCTTCGCCGCCCGTGGCTCGTACCGGATCGGCCTGCCCGAGGTCGGGCTGGGGCTGTTCCCGGGCTCGGGCGGAACCCAGCGGCTGCCCCGGGTGGTTGGGCTCCCCCGGGCCCTCGACCTGATCGGCGGTGCCCGCCAGCTCTCGCCGGAGGAAGCCCACCATCTGGGCATCGTCGACCGTCTCTACGACGACGGCGCCTCCTGCCGGGCGGCAGCGGTCGAGTACGGGGCCAGGGTGGCGGAGGGCCCCGCGGAGGCGATCGGGCGGGCCAAGTCGGTGGTCCAGCAGGGCTTCGGCGCACCCCTGGATCTGGGGCTTGCCCTGGAGCGGGAGGCGATCGCCCACGTCTTCGCCACCGAGGACGCGGCTGAGGGGATCGAGGCGTTCCTGGAGAAGCGCCAGCCCAGCTTTCGCGGCCGCTGATTCGACCGCAGTTGCTAGCATCGCGGCACGATGGCGGTGGCGGAGGGCGACACGCCGGAGGCAATGCGCATTCGGGCTGCCGTCCGCGCTGACTTCGACGCAATCGTCGGTGTCCTCTGCCGGGCCTTCGACGCCGATCCGGTGACCAACTGGCTGCTGCGTCAGGATGCCGGTCGGGAGGCCGCATTCTCGCGCTTCTACCGCCTCTCGCTCAGCCTGGTCTTTCCCTATGGGCAGGTGTTCGTGACCGAAGGGGTGCGGGGGGTAGCGCTGTGGGCACCGCCTGGAAGGTGGGGGAGCGGCTGGTGGCAGCAAGTCCTGCAGCTGCCGGGCTTCGTTCGCAGCGTTGGCCTGCGCCGGCTGCCAGCGCGGATGCCGCACGTGCTGGCGCTGGAGGCGAGGCATCCGCGCTCGCCGGCGCACTTCTACCTGTTCGGGCTGGCCGTGGACCCGGCGATGCAAGGACAGGGGATCGGAGGCGCGCTGCTCCGCCACGTGCTTGAGCGCTGCGATCGCGAGCGGATCCCCGCCTACCTGGAGAGCTCGACCCCGCGCAACAAGCGCCTCTACGAGCGGCATGGCTTCAAGGTCACCGAGCGCTTCGTGCTCGGCCCCGACGGCCCGCCGGTCTGGCTGATGTGGCGCGATCCCCAGGCCGACTGATCGCGCTCGGGAGCATCTGGCCTGGATCGGAAGGTGATGCTGGGAGTGCGCTGCCCTTCGGGACGGTCCAGATCGCCGGATTGGCGGTGGGAGAGGCGCGCCGGTTCAGCACCACCGCGGTTCGGCCCATGCGCACTCGCTCCAGCGGGCCTCGGCCAGGGCAGCCCTCCGCCTGCAGCTACCGATCTGAGCGTTCCGACGCCTGCGCCGGGATCCACCCGGTGGTTCCGACCAGGTGGGCTGCCGGCGTCTGGGGACGCGCCGGGTAGGAGCGGGGTCAGTGCCCTTCAGGGTTAGGCTGCTCGCCGGAGAGAATGCGGTCCAGCTCGCCCTCGTACGCGACCAGCAGGGGCGCACAACCGCGGGATCGGAGCAGTCCGATTCGCTCCAGGTCGCGCTGGTCGAGGACCAGGCCGGCCAGCGAGCAGGCCGCATACACCTCCAGCGCTCGGCGGCGACAGGGCTCGGCCAGGCCATCTCCCTTCAGCGCGTGGATCTCCGACTCCTCGGCCAGGAGCAGGGCGTAGGCGCGGGCGCGGGGTGCCTCGCCCGGGCCGAGCAGCTCGAGCGCGCTCCCCACCGCCAGACGCTCAAGCACCTGGCGCCAGGGGCCCAGGACCTGGTCCTTGGCTAGCTCGATGATCCGGAGCGCCGAGTCGGCGTCACCACGGATCCGGAAACTGATCGCGGCCGTAATCGCCTGGATGGCCTGTTCGATCACGCGCAGGATGTAGTCGCGCTGGATCAACTCGCCCTCGATTCTGGCAGCTGCCGGGCACCGCATTGTCCGTTAATTGTACTTGACATGCTGGACACGCCCAGACCATGTTGGCGCCCCCGGGGATCGCTGTAACCGCCTGGCTCCCTCCAGGCCCGGGATGGACCTTTCAGCGTGATCTTGATCACCTGCCTACTTCGACCGTCGACGCGGGCATCCCCGAGGCCAGAGCCCTGGCCAGCTAGTGGGGCCTGCGGACCGACCTGTTGGAGGCTTGGCACCGAGTGGTGCGATGGAACCGCCAGCGTGGGGGGGCAGACGTCGACGAGACCTCCCCGATCTCGATGGGCTGGACAGTCGCTGTTGCCTGGGCCCCACCGTCTGGGGGTACGTGCTCGATTCGTTTTAGCTGGACGAGCCATTCCTGCTCGACCTGGAGTTCCAGTGGATCTCTTGACGGCGGAGCAGGCCCAGTTCCCGGGCCCGGGCCACGGCCTGAAGCCGTGAGTGCGCGCCGAGCTTGCCGATCAGGGCGCGGACGTGGCTGCGGACGGTGGAGTAGCGGATGCCGAGTCTCGTCGCCACGGCCCGATTCCCGAGTCCGGCTGCGACGAGACCCAGCACCTGCCGCTCCCGCACCGTGAGCCGTTCTGCCAGCCGGCACTGGGCCTCGGCGGCGGTCCGACGCCGTTGCGCCTCCAGCGCCCGCTCCACCAGGGCCGGCGGCAGCACGGTCTCGCCAGCTGCCAGCTGGCGAACGGCCGCGACGAAATCCGAAGGAGAGCAGGTCGGGCCCAGCAGGCCCCGAGCCCCAGCCTCGACGGCGGTCAGCGCCGCGGTGGCCTCATCGACTCCGAGCAGGAGCATCGGTACCCGCTCCTGGCGGAGGATCTGGACGAGTTCGCCGCTGGGGTCCAGCAGACGGTGGTCGATCATCACCACCACCGCCGGCTCGCCGGTGGCCGCCGCCAGCGCTTCCTCTGCGGTGCTGGCCAACGTCACCTTCAGGTCCGGCTCCAGCTCCAGCAACGCGCGAAGGCCTTCCGCCAGCAGCCGGTGATCCTGGATCACCAGCACCCGCACCCCGCCAGTGGCCGGGTGCCCGACCGTCAGGCTCTCCCCCATGCACTTCTCGGCTGCGCCGGCGGGCGAGGCCGGGCGGAGTCTCACCTCGGCTCGGCGAGACTCGCGGTGGCCAGGCCGGTCGTGCTCCCCATCCACCATGTGTGGGCTCCCGCTCCCCGGCCCCCGAGGCCCATGCAACCCCGTGGACGGCCGGGGTGTCAAGCTGACGCGGGGACGCTGGTCACTGTGGCCAGCAGGCATCGCGCGATTGATCCCCGCCGCCCGGAACCGGACGGCGAGGGCGCCCCCTGCTCCCGGGTCACTGTCCGCCCGGTGCGGATTGCGACGAGGCCTCCCGCCTCCAGGCGCCTCGGATGGTTGCTTCGGTCCTGAGGGGCCGCCCTGGCCGCGATCTTCCCCTTTGCGTCTATCGTCATCGCCCTCCGGTCCAGGTTGTCGCACTTCACCGGGGTTCTGCGTGATGCAGGTCACTGCTATCGCACAGTCCGGCGAATCCGATCGGCGGCAGGTGACGCAAAGCGCTTGCCAGGGCCGAGGGAGAGGGAGACGAGACTCGCGCTGTGAGGGTTGCTGCTCGAGGTCCTGCCTGGAGCACATCTGACGGCGGCGGATGCTCAGGTCTCTACCGCGACCAGCTCATCAAGCGCAGCCCGGACGTCGCGCTTGATGCCCAGGTAGAGAGGCAGGTCTCGCTGGGTGTAGCGCCGGACCTCGGCCGAGCGAAGCGCCTCGACGCAGTCGACCAGCTCGTCCAGGCGATCTGCCTCCAGGGCCACCACGTGCTCCTGGTCACCCAGGCCGAAGGCGCGGAGGGTGCTCGGCCGCACCCCGGCGAAGCGGCGACCCAGGCGACCGTGCTCGGCCAGCATCCGACGCCGCTGTGGCTCCGGGAGCAGGTACCAGTCCGCAGTCTTGACGAAGGGGTAGACGGCCGCGAACCGTGCGGGCGGGTCGCCGCGGAGGAAGGCAGGCTGGTGGTCGGGCGCATAGGCGGACGGACCGCCGAAGCCGAGCAGGATGTCACGCACTTCCAGGTGGGGACCGAGATGGGTGGCCCGTAGCTCCAGCAGCAACTCACGAGCCGGCTCCACCTCCCCGCCCACCAGCCAGAGCATGAGGTCGGCGTCGGCGCGTAGGCCCAGCAGCGAGTACGCTGCTCGCAGCACCAGCCCCCGCTCGGCGGCGCGGGCCAGGACGGCGTTTGCCTCTTCGACGCCGTCGCGGCGGGAGACACGGTCCAGCAGCCGCCAGCTCCAACGTACGCGGTAGACCCAGAAACCGGCCAGCGTGGACACCTTCAGCCGTTCCGCAAGGGTGGGGGAGAGCCGGCCTCGAGCGCCGCCGCCACCGCTCGGCCATAGGGCCCGTCGGGACGCCGGCACAGCTCCGTCACCGCCGGCTGGAGCAGGCGCTTGACCAGATGCCGGGTGACGCGATCGAGCGCCTCGGGCGAGATTCGCCTCTGCGCCCATGCGGCCGCCAGCTCCCCCTGCCGAACCGTCTCGGCCCAGTCGCTCAGGGCGGCGAGCAGCTGGGCAGCGCGGCGGGCCTCGAGCCACTTCATCGCCGATGACACCTCCTGAGCCACCACCGTCTCGGCGGTTGCGATCCGGTCGCGGCGTGACCGCTGATTGCAACGGCACTCCTCCTGAAGCTCCTGCAGGCGGATCAGGGTGAGATGGCGGGCCGCCTCCGGGTCGACGTTGGCGGGGAGACCGAGGTCCACCACCACCCTGGGATGCCGGAGTTGTGCTGCTGAAAGCACCCTCCCGCCCGAGGTGGCAGCGACCACCAGGTCTGCGTGGTCGAGACAGGCCTGGAGTTCGGTCCAGGGTCGCACCCGGCGATCCGGACCGGGCATGGGATGCCGCGCCACCTGGACCAGTTCCGCCAGCCTGCGCCCCTTCAGCGCCCGGAGCATGCGGTTGGCAGCATCCCCGCCGCCTAGCACCACCGCGTTCCTCCCAGTCAGCCCGCCCAGGGCCCGCGCGGCTCCGTCGGCTGCTGCGCCGAAGAGGGTCAGGCTGCCCCGGCCCAGGCCGCTGGCGCTGCGCGCGCGGCGGCCGGCGCAGACCGCAGCCTGGCCCAGACCGCCAAGGGTCGGCCCTGCTCGCCCGGCCTGGCGGGCCTGAGCCAGGGCGGTGGCCAGCTGGCCGAGTACCTCCGACTCGCCCAGGGCAGCCGACTCCAGACCGGCGGCAACCCTGAAGAGGTGGGCGACCGCAGCCTCGCCTCGGCGCACCGCTACCCGGGCCTCAACGTCGGCCGGGTCCCGCTCCAGGACGGCAGCGAGTCGGCTGGCCGGGTCCAGATCGCCAATCAGGTAGAGCTCGAGTCGCTGACAGGTGGCGAGGAGCAGCGCCTCGCCTGCAGAGAGCCGCGCCAGTGCGGACGTGACCGCCGCCGGGGCCAGGGCGAGCTCAGGGGCCGAGCGCAGATCGATCAGCGCTGCCACCACCTCCTCTGGGCCGGTGGAGCTCATGAGGCCGATTCGAGCACCCGCCGGCGACGGTCACCGTGAGCCCGGTCACGGGCCGGCCACCGGGTGCCTGTGACCTCGGTCACACCCGCTCCGAGCCGCCGGCGCCTAGCGTCAGCGGCGATGATCGAGAGCATCTACGTCCCGGTCGACAACTCCGACCACTCGGACGCTGCCATCGCGATCGCGGTCGCGCTCGCCCGCGCGACCGGTGCCAGGCTGGTGGGCTGCCATGTCTATGCCGCCCGCATGCACGACGTTCGCTTCAAGCAGATGGAGTACACGCTGCCTGATGAGTATCAGGACGAGCAGGAGCTGGAGCGGCAGCGGCACATCCACGACTCTCTGATCACTCGCGGTCTACAGCTGATCTCCGATTGCTACCTGGAGAAGCTGGGCCAGCTCGCCTCCGGGGTACGGGTCGACGTGTCGTACCGGACCTTCGACGGCAAGAACTGGGAATGCCTGGTCAAGGATGTTCAGGACTCCGGCTATGACCTCGTGTGCATGGGCGCCCTGGGCATGGGCGCGGTCAAGGACAGCCAGCTGGGAAGCGTGGCCGACCGCCTGGCGCACCGGCTGCGGACGGATCTTCTGGTGGTGCGGGACCCCCGCTGCATGGCTGCCGACGCCTCCGACCGGATCGTGGTCGGGATAGATGGCAGCCCCCAGTCCTTCGCCGCCTTGCTGACCTCGCTCACACTGGCCCGACTGCTGGCCAAGCAGGTGGAGGCGGTGGCGGTCTACGACCCCTACCTGCACTACGGGATGTTCAACGGGATCGTGGACGTGCTCACTGCCGAGGCCGCCAAGGTCTTCCGCTTCAAGGAGCAGGAGCAGCTCCACGAGGAGATCATCGACTCCGGGCTGGCCCAGATCTACGAATCCCATTTGAAAGTGGCGGCAAGCCTGGCCCGCGAGCAGGGCGTGGAGCTAAAGACCACCCTGCTCGACGGCAAGGCGTTCAAGCGGGTGCTGCAACACCTACGGCAGGATCCACCCTGGCTCTATGCCTGCGGCCGGATCGGGGTTCACTCCGACCCCGACATGGACATCGGTAGCAACTCGGAGAACCTGCTCCGGCTGGCTCCATGCAACGTCTTTCTCTCCAGCCGCAGTCACGTCCCGGCCGTGGACGTCCAGGCCGAGGCCGCCCTCACCTGGACCGAGGAGGCACTGGCCCGCATGGGCTCCATTCCCACCCACGTCCAGGGAGTGGTGCGGACCGCCATCAGCCGCTTCGCGCTGGAGCGCGGCCACTCGGTAGTCTCCTCCTCGGTCTTTGCCGCCGCGGTGCGGGAGGTGATCCCGGAGCGAGCGGCAGCGCTGGGCGTGGAGGGTGCCAGCCCGCGCCCCGTCTCGATGGCCGAGGCTGCCGGCGCCGAGACCTGGATCTGCCGCCGCTGTGGGCGCCCGGCCGCCTTTGCCGGCCGGCCGGCTACTTGTGCGGTTTGCGGCTCCGGCGACTTCGGGCCTCTGGCCAAGGCGGATCTCACCGCCAGCGCCGTCGGCCAGGAGGTGGCCGAGGAGGAGGCCTTCGACGGATTCCGGGTGCGGTGGGCGGTCGAGGCCAAGCGGGTTCTGGAACGGGTGCCCAAGGGTTACGAGCGGCGGCGGGTAAAGGCCCGGATCGAGAAGCTGGCGCGCACCTGCCGTCTCGAGGTGATCGCCCCAGAGTTCGCCGAGGCGAACCTCGAGGATGCGTACGCTCCGGTGGCCGAGGCGGTGGCGGACGATCCGCGACCGGTAGGACTGGCCTGGACGGACGATGCCACCGCCCGCCTGGAGCGGGTCCCGGCCGGCTTCATGCGCACCCTGGCCCGGACCAAGGTCGAGGACTTCGCCCGCAAGATCGGTGCGGAGCGGATCACGCTGGACGTGGCCGAAGGCGGCCTGGCCGACGCCCGGGAGATGATGGCCCAGACCCTGCGGGCCTATGGCCCCGAAGCCGAGGAGGCAGCTGCCCGGATCCCGGGTCACGGTCGGGTCCCTACGGCGCCCGGCGTGGAACGGCCGGCTCCGGGCTGGACCGAGGACGGCGTCAGACGCCTCAACGAGATCGAGACCAGGGCCGCCTCCCGCTTTGACCCCGCCCGTGCCCGGGAGATGGCCCAACATGCGGCCGAGTCGCGTGCCGCCCGTCGGAGTGAGGTCATCAACGCTGCCTTCCTGGAGAGGCTCGGGCTGAAGCTGGGTTACGGCCATCCACTCAGCGAAAGGACCTACCTCCACTCCTTCACCTGGACGCCGGAGGCAGAGGCCAGGCTGGCCCAGGTGCCCGAGTTCTGCCGCGAGCTGACTCGCTGGCGGGTGGAGTGGACCGCCTTCAAGCGGGGGCTGGGCGAGGTGATCACGCCCGAGGCCATCGACCTCAAGTACGAGAGCTGGGGCCAGGTCTCCCAGGCCATCGAAGAGCAGGGTCCACAGCTGGAGTGGGACGAGGCCGCCCGCCGTCGGCTGGAGCGGGTCCCGACGGCGGTCCGGGGGGCAGTCACCCAGGCAATCGAGGGGCACGCCCGTGAGATGGGCGAGATGTCCGTCACCGGGGCAGTCATGGACCGCGTGATCGAGCACTGGATCTCGACCGGCGACTTCCACGCGGGTCGCTATGGGTTCCGGCCCCGATGAGCGTCCTCGAAGCCCAGGAGGTGGTGCGCCGCCATCGCGGAGGAAGGGGGGTGCTGGGGGTCAGCCTTCGGCTCGAGCGGGGCGCCGCCATTGCGGTCCTGGGTCCCAACGGTGCCGGCAAGACCACCCTGATCCGGGTCCTGGCCGGCCTCGATCCGCCCCAGGCAGGATGGGTGCGCTGGTTCGGCTGCGCCCGCCCGCTCCGCGGTGCCGCCCGCCGCCGGGTGGGGGTGGTGGTGGACGCCTCCTCTCACTTCAATGAGCTGAGCGGGGAGCGCAACGCCTGGTTCGCCGCCCGCGGCCAGGGTCTTCGGCCTGCGGTTGCCGCCTCCCGCCTGGAGCAACTGCTGACCTGGGCCGGGCTCTGGCAGGTGCGGTCGTGGCCGGTAGCCGCCTACTCCCAGGGCATGCGCCGCCGGCTCGACCTGGTGATCGCGCTGGTGGCCCAGCCCGAGCTGCTGTTGCTGGACGAGCCCGGGGCCGGGCTGGACCCGGACGGCCGCGCTGCGCTGGTTGGGGCGCTGACGGCCCAGCGGCAGCGGGGGGCGGCGGCGGTGCTGGCGACCAACGATCTGGAGCTGGCCGAGGCCTGTGATGAGGTGCTGCTCCTGGACCGCGGCCGTACCGTGGCCGAGGGCCGGGTGGGGGACCTGCTGGGTCCCCTCGGGGCCAGCCGGGTGGAGCTGGAGCTCGACCCGCCGCCCCGTCGGGACGAGCTGGAGCGGCTGCCGGCCGTGGCC
>CADDZO010000081.1 GCA_902812395.1 bacterium
GGTCACCCGGGCGACCTGCCGGTCCAGGTCAGATCTCTGGTCAGCGGACGACACGCGGGCATCCACGGCCGTGATCCCTGGAACGGCACTGACCGGTGGCTGGTCCACCAGGATCAGCCGGCCGGCGGGGCGCGCGGGAACTGGGAGTTTGCCTTCCCGGAACCAGCGGTAGGCAGTCATGGGATGAACGCCTTGTTGCCGCGCCCAGTCCTTTCAGTTCACCGCTACATACTATCATAGGTGCAAACGCCAACAGTTACCGACCCCCTCGATCAGCGCCTGGGCCCGGACCGGACGATTTGGCGGGGTGCTGGTGCAGCAACTGGTGACGACCCGGCAGGGTGGGTGCAGGAAGGTCGCTGCAGTGGGAGAACTACGCGTCCGGCAGGTCTAGCCCGAGCCGGGTGTGCAATTCGTGGCGGCCTGTGTCCGTGAGCCGGACAGAGCGCCTCCTGGGGCCCGGATTACCCATCCGGCGTCGACGAACGCAGCGAGAAGATTGGCGCCGAGGCGGCCGGCGAGGTGATGATGTTGCTCCCACCACTCCCAACAGAAACGCCACAGCGGCCGGCGGGAGCGCAGATCGTTGTCGGCGAGCCGACAAGTGGGGACGCCGAGGCTGCCGAGAACCCGCGTGCCGTTGGTGCCGAGGGTGTAGGGGGCGTCCGGGAGCTGGCTCCAGAGCCTGTGGTCCGACCGACGGTGGGTGCGGCGATGCCGTCGGTCAGGGTGATTGCACCCGTGTCGATCAGTGCTCGGGTGATCTGGACGCTGAGGCGACCGGGGAGGTGGTCACAGCAGGTGCGGGCGTTGCGGAGCTGGACGGCGCCGATGGAGTCGCGCAGAGATCGGACCGGCCGCATCGGTGCAAGCCCGGCCAGCGCCTCCAGCACCGCGGCGACTTGGCCGCTGGCGAGCCGGTAGTAGCGGTGGCGGCCGGATCGTTCCACGGAGAGTAGTCCGGCATTAACGAGCCGGGAGAGCTGCGTGCTGGCGGCCTGGGGCGTAGCGGCCGGCTCGGCGGCGATACACCCCCATCATGCCGCGGCGACACTTCCATGATCATGGAACCAACCGGCTCTCACTCTTGGTGGGGTGAAGAAAGATCTATTTCTCATGGGTCTCTTCGCCAAAGGATAGTTGTGAGCACCATCGATTGCACCACCGCCGAAGCGCAAAGGTGCTCCTGTGGTACCCTATTTTGGGTGGGATGATGGCCAGACAGATGGTCCCGGAGTTGACGATCTGGCAAAACATGTGACTGCGACGAGGATGCCAGGCACACACTGGCTGGAAGGAGGGCGCAAGGGCATTACGCTGAGTTGGCGCGTGCATCCTCGGGAGGAGGTAAGAGGACGACAGGGTTGTGCGCTGGGCTGGCGGGGTTGCTCGTCCTCATGGGTACGGCCGTGCTGGCAATGACGTCACCGGCGGCGGCAGTGGGCCGCAGGGCTCTGGATAGCTAGCGGCGAGCCCCGGATGGTCACCCGGCCCCTGGCCTGCCGGCGTGTGCGTGCCTGACCGCCCAGCTGTCTCCCGTTCATGAGTTCAGCCCCACCGAAGAGGCCTCGCGGCCCGACGAAGCGGTCAGAGGGTCGGGCCTATCCCGAGCGGAAAAGTCGATCCACGGCATCCCGGCCCCGTCCAAGGTGACAGCGCCGGCCGCGACCAACAGCCCGGTGCGGGCCTTGGTCGCGGCCGGGTAGTTGCCATGCGGGGAGCCGACCCCCCACGTCGCAGCACAGACGATCATCATGAGCACGGCGACGATCAGCATGATGCTCATCAGTGCGCGGATGACTGTCTTGAGCTGGCTAGGGCCGCCGATCCCGTCGAGGTTCGGGTAGACGCTCGTGGCGAGAAACGTGTGCGAAGTGATGAGCGTGAGGGTCACGCGCGTCAGGTGCGCCACCCACTAACCGGAGGGCTGCCTATGACTCGGTGATCCGGTAGACGGTGGCGGTCTGGCCTGGGAACTCCGAGAGGGCTCCGTAGCGGATGTTCTCGCCGGTTTGTGGTGCCTCAAGGATGTGGTCGCCGCCGAGGTAGATCACAACGTGACCCGGCACGCTGGCACCGGGGTAGGCGGAGAAGACGATGTCCCCAGAAGTCGGCAACCCTCACCGCGCCTGTCTGGACTGTACGAGCAGATCCTCACCGGCTTTGATTGCTGTAGCGAAGACTCCTTGGCGTTGAGGTGGCTCAGATGGACAGGAACGCGGTGACGTGCTTCCAGAAGACTTCGGTCGAATGCGCGTCGAACTCTGTGGGCAGCGAAAGGGCTGTGAAGAGGTGCTCTGAGCCGGGGTATTGGATGTACTCGGCGATCGCGCCGGCCTCGCTCGCCGATCGCAGGATGGACTCGACTGATTCCGGTGTTCTGAAGATCGAGTGTGTAGTGCAGTTGCACGGGCATGCCTGCGGGCCAGTGCTCGATGCCGATCACCTGGAGCCGGAGGGCGCCGGAGCAGAGAATCAGGCGCTCGACGTTTCTATTGCAGGCGACGAAGGTTGCCATTCCGGCGCCGTTGGAGAACCCCATCGCGGTGAATCCGTCGGGTAGGCCCGCGACAGCCTCAAGCCTGCGCTGCATGAGGGCCGGGAATCCGAGCGCTTGGCTGAACTCACTGGCCTTGCCGTAGTCGTCGAAGGTGCGGCCATCGTACTGATCGACGATGTGAACGACGTGACTGGCGCTGCGAAGCCGGTCGGCCGCAAGGCGAACACCCTCGCGGACTCCGAGCGCGGAATGGAACAGGGCGACGGTCTTGGTGACGGTCATGCTCCTCCGTTATGATCGCGGCGACGGCGTGCTTGCACCGCGGCGACGGAGCGCTCCTACAGGTGCAGGACCAGCGCAAGCCGTCTTGTCCTTCCTCGAAGGTCACTCGGCGCCGTGTGGTCCGGACGGACCCGTGACGACGGCAACGACGCGTGCGTTATCCACATCGAACTCGACAACGTTTCCTTTTAGGATCGCTTCTCCGAGATGTCAGTCCGACGGCCGTGCCAGATCAAGAGATCGACAGAGACCCGAGACAGGGACGAGCCGGATGGGACCGCGCCAGGTGCGTCGAACCCGGGCGCCTGGATGGTCAATACCCGCAGGATGGACTGCCTCCGGTCCTTGTCGATGCCCAGGCCGCCCAGCGTCTCACGGATCTTGCCGCCGACCCCATGATCAGTCTCGTTGTCCGAGCAACGAGCATCTGCCGATCAAGCCTGGCTGGCTGCGACATGTTGTCCTCACAAGGTCAATATACACCGAACGTAGAAGGAGTACGATGTCACCTCCATGAATGGTGCTTGGCATTGCCTCCAGTCGAACGGTGATGCCAGGACGAATGCCTCGGGCGCTCCGCACGGCGTGGTGCGAGGACAGGTGGTGACGGCGGGTGGAAGCTGCACTCCACACCTGACCCCGAACACGGCATCCTTCGAATTGACCGGTGATTGCCTACGACCACGTGAAGAGATACGGAGTCCAGGCTCGGCTGCCGGCGGCACGGCGGCACCCAAGCTCGTGCCGCTCAGAAGTCCCGACTCGCTGCCGGCGATAGGTGCGGCATGCGCCCAGCATCGTCGACCCGGGCAACGGCCCCAGCCAGCGACGATGTTGCCCCCGTCCTGGGTTGAGGACCTTGCCACCCCGATCGTCCACCCTGGTGGTGCGGTGCGAGGCCCGTGAGCTGCGGTGGCAGTGCCGCCGATTGGAGTGGTTTCCCCTTGCGTCCAGGGCCGGGGTCAGCCCGGACGCCGGAGCCCCGGACCTGGTGGCGGGACCAGGGGCCGCGAACCCCTCGCGCCGGGATGGCCCAGTATCAGACCATGAAGCTGCTCGTCCGACCGCCGACCGATGCCTTCTGCCAGGCCCTCTCCAGCCACCCCGAGCGAGATCGCATCGACCCCCGCCGAGCGCTCCTCCAGCACCAGCGGTTCGTCGCCGAGCTGGAGCGGGCCGGGTTGGAGGTGATCAAGTTGGCACCGGAGCCCGAGCTCCCTGATGCGCCGTTCGTCTCGGACACCATGGTCGTGCTCTCCCCGACCGACCCTGACCGACGGGCTTTCCTAGTCGTCTTGGCCCGCCCTGGCCAGCCTTCCCGGCGTGGCGAGGTGGACTCGGTCGCCTGCTGCTTGCGTCGGTTGATGCCCGCTGCCTCGATCGAGGCGATCGTGGCGCCGGGGACCCTGGACGGCGGCGACGTCATCGTGTATGGGAATGACCTGGCGGTCGGCATCTCCGCGCGGACCAACCGCGAGGGAGCCGAGCAGCTGGCGGAGCTGGCGCGATGGCTCGGCTATCGGGTCCACCTCTGCCCGGTGCGGGACCGCCTTCACCTCGCGTCGGCCGTCACCGTGCTCGGCCCCCACCGCCTGATCGGCACCGCGGCCGGCTTCCGGTCGCTCGACCAGGTGGAGGCGCTGGGCTCCCACGTCGAGCGGCTGCTCCTCCCAGATGCGGAGCTACCTGCCGCCAACGTGCTCGCGGCCGGCGGTCGGTGCTTCGTTGCCGCCGGCTACCAGGGGGCCGTTCGGGCCATGGAGGAGGCGGGGGAGACCGTGGTGCCGGTCGAGCTGGATGAGTTCATGCGCGCCGACGGCGGCCCCACCTGCCTGGTGGGCATCCTTCCCTGACGTTTCAGGCTGCCGCCCGGGCGAGCGCACCCTGGAGGGCGCGGGCGAAGGTCGGGAGCGGCTGCAGCGTCTCCGCCAGCAGCGCCAGGGGGAGTTCGGCTCGCACGGCCAGGGCGAGGGACGAGATCAGCTCGCTGGCTCGCGGGCAGACTACGGTCGCCCCAACCAAGACGCCCCGACCGGGATCCGCGACCAGCTTGATCAGCCCGCTACGGAAACCGTGAACGCTGCCGCGCACGGACGCCGCCGCATCCACCGTGACCACCCGGAGGGCCCCCAGCCGCTCCCGAGCCGCGCGCTCGGTGAGGCCGACGGAGGCCACCTCGGGGTCGGTGAAAGCCACCCGCGGCACCGCCCGGTGGTCAGCGAGACGGTCCTCACCGCGCAGGCGCGCGCCGATCACCTGGCCGTGGTGCCGGGCCAGGGGTGCGGAGGCACCCAGACCGGTCACGTCCCCGCCGGCGTAGATGCCTTCGGCCGCCCGCAGGGTTCTCGAATCGACCCGGACGAAGCCGCCCTGCAAATCCACGCCAGCCTCGGCCAGCGCGAAGCCGCCAAGCTGTGGCCGGCGTTCCGTTGCGACCAGCAGCCGGGCCGAGGTGACCTGTCGGCCGCCCCTGAGGGAGAGCCGTACGCCCCGCCGCACCGGCTCCGCGGCCACTGCCTGGGTGCCGGTGAGCACCGTCATCCCCTCCGCCTCCAGATGCCAGCGAAGGGCCGCGCCGGCTTCTGGCTCTTCGTGGGGCAGCAGGCCGGAGCCTCCCTCGACCAGCGTCACCCGTGCTCCCAGTCGCCGGAAGGCCTGCGCCAGCTCCACGCCCACCACGCTTCCGCCCAGGACGGTTAGGCTGCGCGGGAGCTCGTTGGCCATCACCGCCTCGCGGCTGGTCCATGGATCGACGTCGGCAAAGCCCCTGACCGGCGGTAGCTCTGGCGCCGTTCCGCAGCAGATCACCACCGCCCGACGAGCCCGCAGGCGGGTACCGTCGACTTCGACCAGCCCCGGGGCGGCCAGCACCCCCCGGCCCCGGACCAGGGTGGCCCCGGCCTCCTCGAGTGCATGGGCTGCGGCCGCGTCGTCCCAACCTCTTGCCAGCCGACTGGTGCGAGCTGCCACGCGGGCGAAGTCCAGCTCGATCAGCAGCCGGCGGGCAGCCAGCTCACCAGCGCGGACAGCCTCTGCCGCCACCTCCGCACAGCGCAGCATTGCCTTGGTGGGCACGCCGCCCCAGTAGGGGCATTCGCCCCCGACCAGGCGCTCCTCCACCAGGGCCAGGCTCAGGCCCGCACCTGCCAGCTCGCTCGCCACTGCCTCGCCACAGACCCCAGCCCCGATGCAGACCACATCGAACGCCAGTTCCATCGAGCTCAAATCTACCAGGATGGCGAACGTTTGTGCGATGAGCAGCTGTGGTCATGGTGCCTGCGGGCCGCGCAGGCGGCGGTCAGCGTACCGGTCTGGCGACCAGGGTGCCGAAGGGAGCCCAGAGAGCCTCCAAGGCACCGTTGTGGATTTCCAGGCGGAAGAACTCGGCTTCGGCGCTCGGCGCCGCCAGCAGCCATCGCTCAAGAGCCAGCCGCTCGCGGTACGCCATCGACTGTCGCGCCGTCCACTCCCGGAACGGGTACCGGCGGAACAGCAGGGGGTCCGAGACCTCAAGCTCAAGGCCGACGCTGGCGACGAGGCGCTTCCACTCGGAGGGACGGCGAGAACGGACGTGGCTGGGGTCTCTCCAGGCTTCGAGGTGGTTCAAGAAGGCGTCGAGTCGATCGTCCTCGGGTGCCATGTTGTCGAAGAGCAGGAGCCGGCCCCTGGGCGTCAGCACCCGGCGAACCTCGGCTAGGAATCGTTCTGGGTGGGGGAAGTGGTGGGCGGCGTATCGACAGGTGATGACGTCGAAGACGGCGTCCGCGAAGGGTAGGCTCTCGGCGTCCCCGGCCACCAGTGGGATCTGGTGTCCGTCCCTCCCGGCAAGATGTCGAGCCGCGGTCCGGAGCATGGACAGGGTGAGGTCCAGGCCCACCACCTCCCGGGCGTGGGGAAGGAACGCGAGGGCGGTGTGGCCGGGGCCGGTGGCGACGTCTAGCACGCGCTCGCCACCTTCCAGCCGGGCCAGCTCCACCATTCGGGCCAGCTCGGCGCCGTGGGCGTGGACGGCCGAGGTCACGTAGGCGTCGGCGTTGGCCGCGAACCGCGCCTTTGCCCGCCGCTTGGGGTCGTCTCCCACCGCCGAGCACGATAACCCGCGTGCTCACCGGCCGGATACCCTCGGCTCATGGTGGTAAAGGGTGGCTGTGCCCACGACTGCCCCGACACCTGCGCCTGGGAGGTCACGGTTGAGGATGGACAGGCCGTCCGCCTCACTGGCGCCCCCAACCATCCCTACACCCGCGGAACCCTGTGCGCCAAGGTGAACCGCTACCTGAACCGGGTCTATGCCCGAGATCGGGTCCTGCACCCGCTGCGGCGAGTGGGAGCCAAGGGCGAGGGTCGCTTCCAACGTGTGGGCTGGGAGGATGCGCTGGGGGCGATCGCCGCCAGGCTGGGTGAGATCGTGGCCCGTCATGGCGGTGAGGCGGTGCTGCCATACAGCTTCGCCGGCAACATGGGCCTGATCCAGTACGCCAGCATGGATCGTCGCTTCTTTGCGCGCCTGGGTGCCTCCCGACTGGCCCGCACCATCTGCGGCGACACCGCCAACGCCGGAGTGATGGCGGCGCTGGGGACGCCGACGGGTGCGCTCCCCGAGGACATCGAGCACGCCCGCCTGATCGTGCTCTGGGGCACAAACACAGTGGTGACCAACCTCCACCTCTGGCCGTTCATCCGTCGTGCCCGGGCGGCAGGCGCCAGATTGGTGGTGATCGACCCGCTTCGGACCAGGACCGCACGGGAGGCAGATTGGCATCTGGCTCCCCTCCCCGGCACCGACGCGGTCCTGGCCCTGGCCATGATGCACGTGATCGTGGCCGAGGGTCGCCACGACGTCGAGTTCCTCGAGACCCGCTGCGAGGGGTGGCCCGAGCTCCGATCTCGGTTGGCCGAGTATCCACCCGACCGGGCGGCCATGATCTGTGGCCTTCCCCCCGAGCAGATCGTGGAGCTGGCTCGCACCTATGCCTCGGTACGGCCGGCCATGATCCGGACCCTGGTGGGGCCAGAGAAGCAGCCGGGGGGTGCCACCGCCTTTCGGACCATCGCCTGCCTGCCGGCAGTGGTCGGTGCCTGGCGGGAGCGGGGCGGAGGTCTGGTGCACTGGACCCGAAGCCTCTTCACCGAGGCATTGGACACCCGCTCAATTGGAGGTCGATCCCCACGCACCCGGACCATCAACATGGTCCAGATCGGGCAGGCGCTGACCGATCCCAGCCTTGAGCCCCCGATCCAGGCGCTGATCGTCTACGACTCCAATCCAGCCGTGATCGCCCCGAACTCAGGGCTGGTGCGGCGGGGGCTGGCCAGGGAAGATCTGTTCACGGTCGTGCATGACCTGTTCGTTACCGACACCGCCCGCTACGCCGATTACGTGCTTCCCGCCACCAGCTTCCTCGAGCACTTGGACCTCCTCTTCCCCTGGGGCCACACCTACGTGACCTTGAACCAGCCTGCCATCGCCCCCCGTGGCGAGGCGGTGTCGAACACCGAGCTGTTCCGGCGTCTGGCCCGTGCCATGGGCTGGGGAGAGGATCCCCAGTTCCAGGAGAGTGACGAAGAGCTGGTCAGGCGGGCGCTGAATTCCGCCCACCCCTACCTGCGGGGGATCAGCTACGAGCGGCTGCGGGAGCAGGGATGGGCACCCCTGTGCCTGCCCGAGCGCCTGCACGTCCCCTTTCGGGACGGTTTTCCGACTCCCTCTGGGCGCTGCCGGCTCTTTTCCGATCCGGAGCCTGGCTGGCACCAGCCGGATCCGGATCCAGAGCACCCTCTGGTCCTGGTCAGCGCCAAGACCGCGCTTCATTTCCTCAACTCCAGCTACTCCGGACTGAGCTGGCACCGCGCGGCCGAAGGGGGCCCGAGGCTGGCCATCAATCCCGTCGACGCTGCCGCCCGCGGCATCGCCGACGGCGAGACGGTCGAGGTGCGGAACCGCCGCGGCCGGCTGGAGCTGCCGGCTCGGGTGGGCGACGAGGTGCGGCCGGGGGTGGTCGCCATTCCCCATGGATGGTGGCGGTCGCTGGAGGGGGTCTCCGCCAACGAGCTCACCTCCGACGGCCTCTCCGACCGGGGCGGAGGTGGCGACTTCTTCGGCACGCGGGTCGAGGTCGGCCGGCTGCGCGGTCCATAGCGGCTCAGGGCCGGCGGAGCACGAAGCTGGCGGTGCGCCGGTACTCGGCCAGGGTACGGGCGTTGAGGTAGGACATGCTGCTGCGCAGGCCGGCCAGATAGCGGGCGAGCACCACCGAGGCCGGCCCCTTGCAGGGGACCAGGGTCTCTGCTCCCTCCACGTACTCGGGGTCGACCCGCCCGCTCTCCTGCTGGACCGAGAAGGAGGCGGCGCCCCGCATGATCTTGTACTGCTTTCCGTCTACCACCAAAAGACGGCCCGGAGCCTCGTCGGTCCCAGCCAGGGCGGAGCCGACCATGACCAGGTCGGCGCCCAACGCCAGCAGCTTGCACATGTCGGCTGGCTTGCGCACACCGCCGTCGCCGATCACCAGTGCCCGGCGGCGGATGCGGGTGACCTCGGCCACCGCGTACGGGGTGGGCACGAACACGCCGGTCTCGGTCAGCGTCTCGCAGACGGAGCCGCCGGCGATGCCGACCCGGATGGCGTCGGCGCCGGCGTCCTCCAACCAGCGAAAGGCCTCGGCGGTGGCGACGTTGCCGGCGATCAAGAAGGCGTCTGGCAGCTCGGCCCGGACCCGCTCCAGTGCCCGCGCCACCTGGACGTTGGCCCCGTTGGCAGTGTCGAGGCAGAGGATCCGGCAGCCCACCCGGTAGAGCGCCTGGCAGCGCTCCAGGTAGTCTCCTGTCACCCCCACCGCTGCTCCCACCGCCCTTACCTCCCCGGGCAGGTCGCGGGCCGCGCACTCGAACTCGGCCACCTCCGCGGCCACGGACTGGAAGCGGTGGACGATGCCCAGTGCTCCCTCGCGGGCAAGGGTTCTGGCCATGGCCGCCCCGCATACATCCGGCATGGGCGAGGCGATCAGGGGGAGACCGAGCCGCAGCGGCCCCAGCTCCACCTCCGGTCGCGCCTCGGATCGGTGCAGGAGGGTGGAGGCGACCCGGGGCGCGATCGAGATGTCGTCATAGTCGAAGGGGCGGGGCCAGGCATCGCCGGGCAGTGGTTGCATCCGAACGATCAATCATGCCCCAGTAGCCGGGGGTCAGCCGGGCACGGTGGCGGCCAGGTGCAGCTGGTCCCAGTCCGAGTAAGCGCCGACCACGTGGACGATGTTGCGAAAGCCGGCCTGCTCCAGCAGGCTTGCCGCGATCGCGGCCCGGTAGCCCACCCCGCAGTGGACCGCCACCGGAGCGGTTCGGGGCAGCTCATGCGCGTGGTGGGGGATATCGGGGACGGCGAGGTGAACCGAGCCAGGGACGTGGCCGTGGACCCACTCGTCCTCGTAGCGGACGTCCACCACCGTCATCGGCTCGGCGCTCAGGATCCACGAGGCCAGGTCCGCCACCTCCGCGGTCTGGAAGCTGGTCAGCGTCCGCCCACTGGCCGACCAGGCCTCGATGCCGCCGTCCAGCTCGCCCAGCACCGAGTCGTAACCGATGCGCAACAGCTGGCGGTGGACCAGCTCGTGGTCGGCACGGCTCCCGCCGACCAGGATCAGGGGGCGCCCCCGCTCGATGATCCAGCCCACCCAGGCGCTCACCGGTCCCTCCAGACCGACGTTGTAGCTGCCCGGGATGTGAGCTCGGTCGTACTCGCGCCCAGAGCGCACGTCCACGATCGCGGCCCCGAGTTTCAGGTGGTAATCGGTGAGGTCGGCGGAGAGCCGCTTGAGCGAGGGCAGATGGCGTCCGAGCAGGTTGGCTCCGTTCCTGTTGATGGTCGCCATGTCCCGGTAGTAGGCGGGGAAGGGCCCCTGGTGAAGTGCACGGGCGATGAACGGCATCAGCTCGGTGGTGGTCAGGAACGGGTTGGTCAGGCGCTCGCGGCCCATCGTGGTGGTTCGCTCCCCGCTACTGCTCGCCCCGCAGAAGGAGCCGGCGCCATGGGTGGGATAGATGGCCACGTCGTCGGGCAGGTTGCGGAGGCGCACGTGGAGGGTGCGAAATGCCTCCAGGGCCAGGTGGGTGGCGAGATGGGGTCCGAAGAGGTCGGTGCGGGCGATCGAGCCCACCATCAGGGCACCCCCCGAGAACAGCGCCAGCGGTCTACCCGACTCTGCAGAGAGGAGGAAAGCGACGTGGTTGGGGGTGTGGCCCGGAGTTCGCCGGCAGCGCAGCCGCCAACGGCCGAGGGGGACCTCATCGCCCTCGCGGAGGGGCTGGAAGCGGAATTCCAGCCCGCTGTCCTCGGCGGCGCAGATGGTGGCCCCGACCTCCGCTTCCAGCTCACGGGAACCGGACACGAAGTCGTTGTGGACGTGGGTCTCGAGCGCGTGGGTGATGCGCACCCCGAGCCGCTCGGCCAGGCCCAGGTAGCCATCGACGTCGCGCAGGGGATCGATGGCCAGCGCAACGCCGGCATCCGGGTCGGACACCAGAAAGGTGCTGTTCCCCAGCTCAGGGGCCGCGACGATGTCGATCCGCGGCTCTCCCCGGGGCTCGCGTCCGCCGGAAAATGATGAGTCGCAGGTCGGCGTGGCGGAACTGGGAGACGCGCCAGACTTAGGATCTGGTGGGGCAACCCGTGGAGGTTCGAATCCTCTCGCCGACACCATTGGAAGCGTAACGCTGCCAGCCGCCTTCCGTGCTTGGCGATGCTGATGCCGTTCCCAGCCGACGGTCATGCCAGCGCCCTGCTCACCGAGCGGGCAGCCAGGACCAGCGCGGCCAGCGCCAGTGCTCCCATGATGCTCACGCCCTGGACGACGCTGGCCTGGGTCAGATGGCCCAAGAAGACCGCCCGGGCGGCGTTCACCGCGTAGGCGAGTGGATTGGCCCTGGCCACGTTCTGCAGCCAGGCTGGCGCCAGGGTGAGCGGGAGGAGGACTCCCGAGAGCAGCAGCAGCGGCAGCGCCGAGGTGAAGACCACCGCCGCGAACGAGTCCTCGTTCCTGAGCCACAGCGCCACCGTGTAGGAAAGCGACGCGAACAGCAGCCCGATCAGAGCAACCAGCCCGAGCATCATCACCAGGCCCAAGGGATGGATTCTGAGCCCGAAGGGAATGGCGATCAGCGTGATGATCAGAGCCTGGACGACCAGGTTGAGGACGTCCCGCAGGGCCCGGCCGAGGAGGAGGGCCAGGCGGCTGACCGGGGTTACCCGCATCCGCTCGACCACTCCCAGGCGCAGCTCCGCGATCAGGCTAAAGCCGACGCTGGCCGAGCCGAAGAGCCCGAGCTGGACCAGCAGCCCGGGCACGAAGACGTTATAGGCACCGCCTGGTGGGAATCCCCGCAGCGACGCCAGGGACTTCAAGAGGGGCGCGAACAGGACCAGGTAGAGGATTGGCTGGACCAGTGCGGTGGCAAGCCACGCAGGGTTGCGCAGCAGCAGCCCGAGGTAGCGCTCGAAGACCAGCCAGACGTCGATCAGGGGCTTCATCTCACCCTCCTCAGGCGGCCTGCTCGCGCAGCGAGCGGCCGGTCTGGCGGAGGAACACGTCGTCCAGGCTGGGCCTGCTCATCGAGATCGCATGCAACTGCAGGCCTGCACCATCGAGCAGGCGGAGGATGGCGGGCATGGCGGTCTCTCCTCGGTCCACGTAGAGGCGAACGGTGCCGTCGGCCCCGAGGGCCTCGCGGACGAACGGTTGCCCGGCGAGTGCAACCAGGGCCCGGTCGCTGTCGCCGACGCCGATCGTGACCACGTCGCCGGCGATCCGTCGCTTGAGCTCCTGCGGCGTCCCCTCGGCCACGATCCGGCCATGGTCGATGATGGCCAGTCGGTCGCAAAGCGCGTCCGCCTCGTCCAGGTAATGGGTGGTCATGAAGACCGTCGTGCCGAGCTGCTGCAAATGCCGAACCTCTTCCCAGATCCGGAACCGTGCCTGCGGGTCCAGGCCGGTGGTGGGCTCGTCCAGGAAGAGAAGCCGAGGGCGGTGGGCCAGGCCCAGCCCGATGTCGAGCCGACGCCGCTGTCCCCCCGAGTAGGTCCGCACCCGGCGGTCGGCGCATTCCTCGAGGTCGAGGAGGGAGAGCAGCTCCGCCGCCCGCTGCCGGGCCTCGGCCGGCCCCATCCCGTAGAGACAGGACTGGAACACCAGCTCCCGACGGCCCGTGACCTGGAGGTCGGCGCCGCCGGTCTGGCCGACGTAGCCGATCCGCTCCCGGACCTGCCGTGGCTGCCGGCGCAGGTCGCAGCCAGCTACCCAGGCGTCGCCCGAGGTGGGAGGAAGAAGGGTGGTGAGCATGCGCAGGGTGGTGGTCTTGCCGGCTCCATTGGGACCGAGGAAGCCGAAGATCTCTCCCTCCTCGACCTGCAGGTCCACACCCGCGACCGCCGCCACCGGGCCCCGCCGGCTGGAGAAGACGCGGCGCAGGCCTCGGGTCTCGACCATGATCCCCGCCCGGCTGCGATCGGTTCTCAAAGACATCTGTTCACCTCCGGAGGTGGAGCCGGGAGCGACGTGCGAGGGCGCCTCTGCGGCCGAGGTCCCCGTCACCTCCAGCCATTCTCGTAGCCAAATCATCCGGCCGGCAGGTGGCCACCCTTCATGTCGGCGACCAGCGAGTGGACTCGGTCGAGCTCGGCCCGGGCCAGGACGTGCTCGTGCTCGATGGTAGCCAGGCGAGGCAATCCCGTATGGGGCAGCGCATCCTCCATGACCGTTGCGGGTCAGTGAGCATGAGTCATCCGGCCCGCAGTCACCGGTTGCCCGGTGGCGGTCCCGGTCTTACCCGCTTGCGCGGCGCCGGGTTCCTGCTTGGGATCCCCACGAAGCCTGCTTCGTGGAGTTCCCTCCTGCTTCATCGCCGTGTGCCCAGCACGGCTGGGTCTTACCTCGGCTCCACAGGCCCCTCTGCCACTGACGGCGAGCGCGAGTAGGTTCTTCGCAGCGTTCACGTCCCGGTCGATGACCAGGCCGCAGCCCTCACAGCGGAAGGTGCGCTCGGCCAGCCTTGGCTTTCACCGTCCCGCAGCCAGAGCACGTCTGAGAGCTGGGGAAGAACCGCTCGGCCACCAGCAGCCGTCCGCCGCGGCAGACGGTCTTGGAGCCGAGCTGGTGCCGCACGGTCCCGAAGGACTGGTCCGCTGCGGGCCAACCTCCGGTTGCGGAGCATCCCGGGCACGTTCAGGTCCTCGACCACCACCGCCTCATATCGAGCAGCCAGCCAGGTCGTGGCCTGGTGCACGGCATCGAGACGGCAGTTGGAGATCCGGGCATGGATGCGCGCCAGCCGCCGCGCGCTCTTCCTGCGGTTGGCTGAGCCGGTCTTTTTGCGGGAATGGGCGCGCGAGGCTCGGCGGAGGTGCCCCAGCGCAGCCCTCAGCGGCTTGGGACCAGGGAACCTGATCACCTTGCCTTGGTGGTCCACCGCCGTGATCAGGGAAGCGATCCCGAGATCGATGCCCACCGCCGTCCGGGGCCGCCGATGATGATCCGGGACCTCACGCTCCACCTCCACGGTGAAGGACACGAACCACCGCTGGGCGGTCCGCGACACGCTGGCAGAGAGGATCCTGGCCTTTCCTTCCGCGATCTTGCCCGCCAACGCCTCGGTGGATTCGTGGGTGCGGATGGTCCCCAGCCGGGGCAGCGTGACCGTCGAGCCTGAGCAGCGCATCACCCCGGTACTGAAGCGGCAGGAATCCCGGCACCGGCCCTTTTTCTTGTACCGAGGGAAGCCCAGCCGGCGTCCCTTCCGCAGCCCCTTCTTGGACTTCGAGAAGTCCTCCAGCGCCCGGTCCAGGTTCCTGAAGGCCTCCTGGTAGACGCACTTGGAGTTCTCACTCCACCAGGCCAACTCGGGGTTGCGCTTCTTCTCCGCGTTCCACAGCCGATGGAGATCCTCGGCCGAGTACCACTTCTTCTCGGCTGCGTACCGCGCCTTCACCCGGGTCAGACCCCAGTTCCAGGCGTAGCGCGCCGCTCCGACATGGGAGCGGAGCCTCCGCTCTTGGGCCGGGGTGGGATCGAGCGCGTACCGGTAGGCCTGGGGCACCCCACGAAGCGGACTTCGTGGGGAC
>CADDZO010000082.1 GCA_902812395.1 bacterium
CACGAAGCAGGCTTCGTGGGGACCCCAAGCAGGAACCCGGCACCGCGCAAGCGGGTAAGACCGGGACCGCCACCGGGCAACCGGTGGCTGCGGGTCGGCTGACTCATGCTCACTGACCCGCAACGGTTCCGAGACGCCGCTGGCCGGCAGGTCCAGAGAGCACCGGGGAGGACCGCCGCCACCGCGGCGGCAGGCTCTCATGGCCCCCCGGGCCAGTCCTGCATCACAGACGAGTTCGTCCCCCGGCTGGTGGCGCGAGTAGACGCGATGGCCGTCGGCGACCCGCTGGGCGAGCCCGGGTCTGGGCCCGGGCATCGACGGCGGGCGCCAGGAACTGGAGCGGCTGGTGGAGGAGGCGGTGCCGGCCAGCGCCCGAGTGCCAACCCGGGAGCGGACCCTGCCCGCTCGGGGGAACTACCGGGAAGCGGCACAGTGCACCGACCTTCAGGCTGGCGGCGAAGTGCCGCATGGTCCGCGGGACTGTCGTGCAGTTGTTTGGTGACTGTGCGGAGGCCGTCCCTGAGAACCAAGGGAGCCGCGTTCCGCGAAACACCGGGAGTCTCCGCCCTTTCAGGGCGGAGAGGAGGTCAAATCCGCGATCTGAGCCGACCCTGGATGCTGGCCGAGAGGCTGGGGGTCGGGATAGTGGACCCCGGCCATGCCCTCCCTCGGCCGTTCGGCCCCATGGGCAGGGTCGAGCCGAGCGGGCTGAGGAGGGTGCCCGGGCCAGCCTGGAGGAGTTCCTCCAGGTCAAGTACCTAAGCCCTGTGACACCCTCCCTGCCCCTCAGGTGCCCCCTCGGACGTTCGAGGATGCTCCAACCAGGCCGATCACGTGACCTTCGGGGTCCTCGAAGAGGGCGATGGTGGGCCCGCCCGGCACCGGCGCCGGTCCCATCACGCGCCTACCTCCCAGCCGCTCCACCGCGGCCAGGGCGGCCTCCGCGTCGGCGACCTCGATGTAAACCGTGACCCGGCTGGCCCCTCCGCCCTCGGGGGCCGACCCGATGCCACCGTCGATGCCAGCGCCCGCGCCGGGGTGGACCATGCTGTAGGGCGAGCCCTCACTGGCCAGCTTCCAGCCGAACACCTCCCGATAGAAGCGCTGGAGGATGGCGGGATCTCGGCCGACGATCTCGAAATGGGTGACGGGGTTGGGCATGTTGGCTGCCTCCTTTCGGTTGATTCGCGGTTGCTTGAAGATCGTGGGCCTCATTCGGCCGTGACGGCCACCGCCGAGCTCCGCACCGACACCGGGCGCTGCCGCCTGACCCCCAACGCTGCTACCGCCCCCAGCAGGGCGGTGCCTGCGGTTACCGCCATCGCCGGGCGGAAGCCGGCGTCGAAACTCGCTACCGCTCCCAGGTGGCCGTGGGCGGCGAACACGGCGGTGGCGACGGCCACCCCGAAGGCCCCGCCGAAGGTGCGCAACGTGTTGACCGCGCCCGAGGCCCTTCCCATGTCGGCCGACTTGACCGAGCTCAAGGCGGCGGTGGCGGTGGTCGCGAACGGCATCGAGACGCCCACGCCGGCCAGCGCCAGCGGCGCCACCAGCTGCTCGTAGCCCGCCCCGGCGGTCGCGACCCAGGTCAGCCAGGCCAGTCCCAGCCCCATCATGGCCAGGCCGGCCAGCATCACCGGGCGCTGTCCAAGGCGGTCCGAGAGCGATCCTGCCACCGGCGCCACCAGCAGCGGTGCCGCGGTCATGGGCAGGAAGCGGAGGCCGGCCTGCAGAGGAGTGCTGCCGAGCACGAACTGGAGATACTGGGAGACCAACAGACCGGCCGGGATGAGGGCCGCTGCCATCAGGAATGCAGCGGCGTTGGCGGCCGCGAACGTCCGGCTCCGGAACAGGTGCAGCGGGAGCATGGGCTGGGGGGATCGTGCCTCCCAGCCGAGAAACGCAGCCAGCAACAGGCTGCCTCCGACCAGGACGCCGAGGACCAGAGGACTGGCCCAGCCCACCTGGCCGGCGCGGACCAGGGCCCAGATCAGTGCGGTGGCACCGGCGGTGATCAGGGCCAGACCGGGCAGGTCCAACCGAACGTCGGGGCCCCGGCTCTCGGACAATCGGGCCAACGCGAGCAGGCCCACCGCCGCCCCGATGGGGACGTTGACCCAGAAGATCAGCTGCCAGCCCAGGGCCTGGGTGAGCATGCCGCCCACCAGCGGGCCGGCGGCGATGGCCAAGCCGGCCACGCCGCCCCAGACTCCCACCACCGCCCCCCGGCGTCGGGCCGGGAAGGCCGAGGCGAGCAGGGTCAGGCTCAGCGGCGACACGATGGCCGCGGCCATGCCCTGGACCGCACGAGCCCCCACCAGGAACCCGACCGAGGGGGCGAGCGCGCAGGCGGCCGAGGCGGCGGTGAACAGGGCTACCCCGAAGGCGAAGGTGCGCCGGCGGCCGAGCCGGTCGCCAAGCGCGGCCGCAGTCACGATCCCGGCTCCCAGCGCGATCTGGTAGGCGTTCACCGTCCAGCCGAGGCCGGCCGCACCAGCGTGCAGCTGCCGCGCCACCGCCGGCAGGGCGGTCGCCACCACCAGCATGTCAAGGGCGGTCATGAAGCCAGCCATGCAGGTCAGCACCAGCGTCCAGCGCGTCCGGCGGGTTTCCGTTGGGCTCATGTGGGCACCTCCCGTAGATGGTGCTTGAAATATTAGTGGCGATGCTAGGAAAAATCAAGTAGCTGCTTGAAACGATCCTCAGGCCTGCTAGGCTGGTGGCATGCGTTCGTACGGACAGTTTTGTGCGCTGGCCAAGGCTCTGGACGTGGTCGGCGACCGCTGGTCGCTCCTGATCGTCCGCGAACTGATGCTCCAGGGGGCCTGTCGCTATACGGACCTGCTACGGGGCCTGCCCGGCATCGCCACCAACCTGCTTGCCGAGCGCCTTCGCCACCTGGAGCAGGCAGGGGTGGTAAGCCGTGAGGAGGCGGCCCCGCCCATCGCCACCACCCTCTTCCGGCTCACGCCGCGGGGCGAGGAGCTGCGGGGCGTGATCCGGGAGCTGGGCCGTTGGGGGGCGCCGCTGCTGATCGGCTCGGACGACGGCGACGTCTTCCGCAGCTACTGGATCTCTCTTCCGATCGAGCTGTACTACCACGATCCCACCCCGGAGGCCCCCCCGATCGAGATCGAGCTCCGCACCGGCGACGAGCCGATGACCGTGGAGGCGGCCGGAGGCAGAGTCCGCGCCCTCCGGGGCCCAGCGCGCTCGCCCGCGGCGACCCTGAGCGGTCCTCCACGGCTGGTGATCGGGGTCCTGAGCGGCCGCCTCGACCTGGACGAGGCGCGACGACAGGGGCTGGGCTTCGAGGGCGACCGGGCGGCGCTGGGCCGGGTGCGTTCCACCAACGTGCCGGCCCGGCCTGAGCGGCGGTAGGCTGCACCACCAGTGGATCTCGATCCGGTGGCGGTGGCCGCCCGGCTGGGCCTGAGCGAGGACCACCGCTCCTGGCTGGTCGCCCTGGCAGCCGAGCCGCCACTCCCCCTGGCTGTACCCCGGCCCGAGGCAGCGGCAGCGGCACTCCGCCGCCTCGGCCTGGAGGAGCGGGACGTGGCCGCGGCGCTGACGGCGCTGAGGGCGACGGACCAGCCCGAGTACCGGTGGCTCTTGGAACGGGCCGCCTCGCGGACGGTGCGGGTGATCGGCCACCTCGGCGAGGACTCGGCTCCCTGGCCGCAGCTGCCCGACCGGTTGGGGGAGGCCGGGCGCTGCTTCTGGATCCTCGTCCACCTGCTGGCCCTGCCCGAGACGCTGCGCTGGCACCGCCGCCGCGGCATCTCCGCCGAGGTGTCCTGGGCCACGCTGGCCGACCTGGGCCGTCACGTCAGCCTCCACCGGCGCTGCCACGGCACCACCGGTCTGGATCAGGTCCGGTGGATCGGCAACCACTTCGGCGGCTCCCTCTACCAGCTGGGCCGACTCCAGTACCAGCTCTACCGCCTCCACGACGGCACCGCCGGGCCGCTGTTCTGGTACGACGGCGATCCGGCCCGGCTGGAGCCGGGACTCAGGCCCGGCGACCCGGCCCTCGCCCTCCACGTCCCCGAGACCGGACCGCTTCTGCCCGAGGCCTGCGACGCCTCCTTCCGCCAAGCCCGCCGTTTCTTCCCCCACCGCTTCCCCGAGCATGCCTACCGGGCCGTGACCTGCACCTCCTGGCTGCTCGACGAGCAGCTGGCAGACTACCTCCCGGCCGACTCCAACATCCTCCGTTTCCAGCGCCGCTTCCAGATCCTGCCCGGGGGCTGGGAGCAGGACGACGACATCTTCTGGTTCGTGTTCAAGACCACGCCGGCGGCGATCGGGCAGCTCCGGCCACGGACCAGGCTGGAGCGGGCCATCGTGGAGCACGTCCGCGGCGGACGGCACTGGCAGGTGCGCACCGGCTGGCTGGAGCTGAACGCCGGTGGCCCGCCCTAGCCGCGGAGCACAGACGAGCGCCGGTACCTTCGCCCCTACCCGCCGCCTCTGTCCCGGCTATCCGGCGCCGGCGCGTGGGGGTGCGGTCGATCCCCGGACCACGAGCCAGGGCTCGAAGACGATCCGGCGCCGCGACGACGCCCCCGAGTCCAGCTGCTCGAAGAGGATCTCCGCCGCCGCCCGGCCGAACTCGGCCGCGGGCACGTAAACGGTGGTGAGGGGCGGGTCGAGCCGGGCCACCAGCGGCACGTCGTTGTAGCCGACCAGGGAGACGTCCTCGGGGATGTGGAGCCCGCGGCGCAGCACGGCGGCGTGGGCTCCGACCGTGGCCATGTCGTTGACGGCGAAGACCGCGGTCGGCGGCCGGGGCAGGTCCAGCAGCCGCTCCATGGCCCGCGCCCCTGGCTCCTCCATCAAGCTGGCCTCGACCACCAGCGAGGCGTCGGGAGGGATGCACGCCCGGTCAGTGCCTCCAGGTAGCCCAGCCTGCGTTCCCGGGCAGTCGAGATCCGGTCCGGCCCGGCCAGGTGGCCGATCCGCCGGTGACCGAGCGAGATCAAGTGCTCGCTCGCTACCCGCCCCCCTGCCCGGTCATCGGAGCCAACCGAGGGGTGGGAGGGATCGCTGTACCGGTTGACCAGAGCGAAGGGCATGCGTAGCTGGCGCAGCCCGCTCCACCGCTCGGTCGGCCAGGGTGGCGCTGGCCATGATCACACCGTCCACCCGACGGGCATGCAGCGCCTCCAGGTGGGATCGTTCCCGCTCGGGGCTGCCGTGGGTGTTGCAGAGGACCACGTTGTAGCCGCGTTGCAGGGCGACGTCCTCGATGCCGCGGAAGATGCCAGCGAATAGCGGATTGGTCACGTCCGGGATCACCACCACGACCATGAAGCTCTGGCGCAGCTTGAGGCTCCGGGCCAGCCCGTTGGGCCGATATCCCGTCTCCGCGACCAGGGCCTCGATTCGGGCCCGGGTTTCGGCGGCGGTGCGTAGCGACGGGTCCCCGTTGACGACCCGGGAGACGGTCGAGGGATGGACGCCGGCGCGGGCCGCCAGGTCCTTCAGCGTCACCGGCATGGCGGAAGCCTCAGCGGGCTGGGCGCCGTCCAGTCCGAACCGGGCCTTGCGCGTCTGCCCCTGCAGACGGCCCTCAGCCGGCCCGAGCTCCCGCCCGCAGCCGGACCAGGGCGGTCATGAGCAGGATCAAGATCACCAAGGCCACGGCGATCCCCGCCGAGTAAGCGGCCACACCAGCCGCGCCGCCCACCTTACCCGGATCGAGGAAGGGATACGGGTACCAGCTGGCCAGGGGGCCGCGGATCGAGCTGTAGACGACATACGCCAGCGGATACCCCAGCCAGAGCAGGGTACGATGCAACGGCAACCGCATCCGGGGCGGGAAGACCAGCCAGTCGAGGACCACCACCGCTGGCGTGACCCGGTGGAGGACGGTGTCCACCCAGGCTGCGGTCAGACCGAGCTCGAGGTTGGAGAGCAGGAACACGACCACGAGCGCGACCACCACCAGGTAGGCCACCGCCGCACCCCGCACCAGCTCGGCCACCGCCGAAGGCCGAGCAACGGCCGCGAACGTGAGCAGGACGAACGCGCCCAGCAGGTTGGACTCGATGGTGAAGTAGCTGAAGAAGTTGACCGTGCTGCCGTGGTGCTGGAAGTTGACCCAGAACTGGTAGGCGATCGCAGCCAGCGTCAGCAACCCCACGCCAGCTCGGTAACCAGACACCAGTACCCGCAGCATCAATCGGGACCCCGGCCGTCAGCATAGCACCTGGCCCGTCCCACGAATGACACGCCGTGACCTCCATCCGCCTTCCAGATGGCTCATCCAGGTCCGGTACAGGCGGGCGTAGGGGCCGCCCGCCGCCACCAGGTCGGCGTGGCTGCCCATCTCCACGATCCGTCCTCCTTCCACCACCGCGATCGCGTCCGCCCGCATCGCGGTCGACAGCCGGTGGGCGACCAGGATCGCGGTCCGGCCCTCCAGGACCGCGTCCAGCGCGGCCTCGACCCGGGCCTCGGAAGCCAGGTCGAGGTTGGACGTGGCCTCGTCCAGAACCAGGATCCGGGGACGGACCAGGAAGGCCCGGGCCAGCGCCAGCAGCTGCCGTTCCCCCGACGACAGCGCCACCCCTCGTTCCCGGACCGGTGTGTCCAGTCCCCGCGGCAGGCGCTCCAGCAGCCCCTCCAGCCCCACCACTCGGAGCGCGTCCAGGACCTCGCCGTCGGTCGCTTCGGGCCGGCCGAAGGCGACATTGTCGCGCACCGAACCAGCGAACAGGAACGCCTCCTGGGGAACCACCCCCAGCTGTCGGCGCAGCGAGCTGAGCGTCACCGAGCGCAGATCGTGGCCGTCGATCGTGATCCGGCCCCGGGTGGGGTCGTACAGCCGCACCAGCAGCTTGGCGATGGTGGACTTGCCGGCGCCGGTGGCACCGACCAGGGCCAGCCGGTGGCCCGGTTGGACGCGGAAGCTCACGTCCTCAAGGACCGGTTCCACCCCGTAGGCGAACCAGACCCGATCGAAGACCACCTCGCCCCGCACCAATGGCAGCTCCCGGGCGTCCGGGCCGTCGACCACGCTGGGCCTCACCGCCAGCAGCCCTGCCAGCTTGGCCACCGCCGCCTGTCCCGCCTGGTACGTGCTGTAGAGCTGCACCAGCTGCTGGAGCGGGGCGAAGAACGAGGTCATGTAGAGGACGAAGGCGGTCAGCGACCCGACCGAGAGCTGGCGGTGGACGACCAGGAACGAGCCGGTCAGGACGATCAGCACCTGCGCGACCAGCCCCAGGGCGGTGGTGGCGGGACCGTAGACGGCGGTGACGTGCGCGGTGTAGACCTCGGCGTCGCGGTAGGTGCGATTGATGCGGCGGTGCTGGAGGACGTTGCGCGCCGCCCGGTTGAAGGCCGCCACCACCCGGATTCCGGCCAGGCTCTCGGCGAGGTCGGCCAGGACGTCGGCGATGCCGTCCCGTACGCGCCGGTAGCCGCGCTCGGAGGCGGAGCGGAACCAGATGCTCAGGGCCAGCATGGCCGGCACCACCACCGCCATCGTGAAGGCCGCCAGCTCCCAGTTAAGGGCGAAGAGCAAGGCGGCCACCACCACCGCGGTCAGGCCCTGCACCGCGATCTGGACCAGGCCGTTCTGCAGCATCTGGTTCATCGCCTCGATGTCGTTGGTCATCCGGGTCATGACCCGACCCGAGCGCTGCTCGGAAAAGAAGTCCAGCGAGAGCCGCTGGACATGGGCAAAGACCCGGACCCGGAGGTCGTAGGCCAGGGCTGCGGCCAGCCGGGCGGTCCAGGCCACCCGGGCACCGGTGGCGAGACCGCCCAGCACCATCGTGAGCGCGTAGCCAGCCCCTGCCGCCACCACCACCCCGAAGTCGTGGCCCAGGATCCCGGCATCGATGCCGACCTTGGTCAGCAGCGGTCCGGCCTGCAGCAGGACGGTCTCGACCGCCACCAGGAGCAGGGCGCCGAGCAACGCCCAGCGGCGGGGGGCGAGCAGGACCCAGAGCGTGAAGCGTGGCTGGTCGCTGGCCCTGAGAGAGAAGGGGACCTCGGGCAGACCCCAGTCCGGCTCGCGCTCCATCAGGCGGGCAGCCCGGTGGGCGACCTCCCTGGGGATGCCGGCGAAGAGAGGACTGCCCCCGCCGCCCCCCTGCCAGATCACCGCTCCTCCATCTCCACCCCGGGCTCCCACGCCCCTGCCCGGGCCCGACCTGTCTGGCGGCGCTGCTCGGCCTCGACCTGAGCGAGCACCTCGACGTAGCGTGGCTCGCGCAACAGCTCGGCATGGGTCCCCTCCGCTACCACCCGTCCCGCCTCGACCAGGGCCACCCGGTCGGCCAGCCCGATGGTGGACAGGCGGTGGGCTACGACCAGGGTGGTGCGTCCCCGGAGCAGCCGGCGCAGGTTGGCGTGGATCCGCTCCTCCACCTCCACGTCCACGGCCGAGGTGGCGTCGTCCAGGACCAGTACCGGCGGGTCCACCAGCAGCGTCCTGGCCAGGGCCAGCCGCTGCCGCTGACCCCCCGAGAGGGTGTAGCCGCGTTCCCCGACCACGGTGTCGTAGCCACGGGGCAGACGACGGATGAACTCGTCGGCCGCGGCTGCCCGAGCCGCCTCCACCACCTCCTCGAGCGAGGCATCGGGGCGGCCGTAGGCGATGTTGTCTCGGACCGAGATCGAGAAGAGGAAGGGCTCGTCCACCACCAACCCCACCTGGGCGCGGAGGCTGGCCAGGCGCAGGCCCCGGACGTCGTGGCCGTCGAGTCGGACCGCGCCCGCCTGAACGTCGTAGAAGCGCATCAGCAGTCGGGCAGCAGTGGACTTGCCCGAACCCGTGCGCCCGACCAGGGCCACGGTCTCGCCCGGGCGGAGGTGGAGTGAGAAGCCATCCAGCACCGGGAAGCCCTGCCGGTAGGCGAAGACCACGTCCTCGAAGCGGACGTCGCCGGCCGCGCGGCCGAGGTCGACGGCGTCCGGGGGATCGGTGATCTGGGGCCGTTCGTCCAGGATCTGGTAGATGCGCTGGGCCGAGGCGGCTGCCCGCTGGTACTGCATCAGCAGCAGCCCCAGCTGCCGCATCGGAGCCTGGATCATGGCGATGTAGGCGGTGAAGGCGACCAGATCACCGACCGTGAGCTGGTGGTGAAGGATCAGCCAGCCACCCAGGACCAGGACCGCCGCCATGCTCAGCCCGGGCAGGTTCTGCATGGGCGGCGACCAGCGGGCGACCACGTCGTTCTGACGCACGGTTGCCCACTGGATGCGCCGTGCGGCCCGGGCCAGCAGCCGGAGCTGGAGGTGCTCAGCCGCGAAGGACTTGACCACCCGGACCCCTTCGACGTTCTCGTTCACGATCACCGCCGCGTCGGCGATCCGGGCCTGGACCACCCAGGACAACGGGAAGGTCTGGGCACGCATGCGCGTCCCCAGGAGCACGACCACGGGCATGGCGGCGACCGCGACCACGGTCAGGGGCACGCTCATGGTCACCATCACCCCGAGCGCGAAGCAGAGCATCAGCACCTGGACCACGATCGCGGGCCCGAAGGACAGGAACATCTGGACCGCACGTACGTCCGAGTTGGCCCGGGAGATGAGCTGGCCCGACTGAACCCGATCGAAGAACGAGAAGGAGAGGCCGCTCAGATGCTCGTGGATCGCAGTCCTCAGGTCGTACTCGACCTCGTAGGCGGTCTGGAGCAGGAAGCGACGGTAGAGGTAGCCGACCCCGAAGCGAGCGCCGGCCAGGACCAGGCCGAGCAGACACAGGCCCACCGCCACCCGGCGCTCGGCGACTAGCAGATCCACGATGCGGCTGATCAAATCCGGGATCGCCACCTGGAGCGCACTGGCCAGGACCGACGCCGCCAGGGCCAGGGCCAGGATCGGTGCGTGGGCACGCAGCAACGGCACCAGCCGCCGGACCCACCCCTTTTCGGGATCGGGGTCGACCCGGGCCGGCGCTCGCGTCACCGCGTCACCCGCTCCCGTTCCCCCGGTCTTGCCTCCAGGCGATCCAGTGCAACGTCCCACTCCACCAGGCCGGCGAGCAGGACCGGGTCGGCCACAAGCTGCCGGAGCCGCTCCCCAGCGGCGCGGTCCGCGGCGGCTAGCAACCGCCGCCCGGCGGCGGTCAGCCGGTGCTGTACACGGCGGCGGTCGGCCTCGTCGCCATGCCGCTGCACCAGACCTTGCCTGACCAGCCCGTCCATCACCGCGGTCACGCTGGGACGGGTCAGCGCCAGATGGCCGGCCACAGCCGATGGCCATCGCGAGCCGTCGTCGAGCAGGGCCAGGACCCGGTACTGGGGAAGCGACAGACCGACCCCAGCCACCGCCCGCTCCACCGCCCGGGCCAGGCGGGCGACCGCCCGAGCGGCCCGTTCCGATGGTTCCAACCCCACATCATTAGCCTATCTAACGGCTCGCCTGCTCCGGCGGGCATCCGGCCGAGCAACGTCGAACCTCTCCACGGCCAAAGCCGGGGGTTCTGAGGAGAACCACCGCCGCCTCTCCTCGGCTCTCGGCACACGCTTGCGCGTGCGCTCCAACATCCGGGCCTCGGCTCGGCTGTCCCCTCTTCTGCGGGCGACCCGCTCTTCCTCCGGGGCACAGCCCCGAAGGAGGAAGGACGAAACGCGCCCTTCCACACTCGCAGGTTGGGTAGCTTGGCTCCAAGCTGCGGTTCCGCACCCGGCCAGGGCTCACGCGCCAAGCCCGCGTCGAAGCAACCCAATTCCAACAGGCGACTTATCCCCAGCGCTGGAGCGCGGGGCTTGCGCCGCCGAGGATTTTTGGTCAACTACCGCCGGAGCGGGGTCTCCTGGTCGGGGGCCACCTGAGAGCCGCCGGCCAGCGGTCCCGGCTGCCGCACCCCATCGCCCGTGCTCCTCCCGCTCTGCTCGGGGACGGACCGCCGGCCGGCATCGGTGACGCCATAGATGTAGCGGCGGCCCCGGAGCAGTGAGGCGACGGCGGCGATCACGGACAGCGCAGCCCCGAAGTAGAAGGCGAGGTGCAGGCCAGGCATGAAGGAGGGGCTGATCAGCGACGGGAAGAAGTGGTGGCCGAGCAGCGTCGCCTGGGTGGCCGCTGGCAGATGGGCCAGGACCGCATGGGGGAGGAGGTTAGCCATCGGGTTGTAGCCCAAAAAGGCCGCGAAGAGGGCCGCGGTCGGAGGCAGGTGGGAGATGTGGGCTGCCACCGCCGCAGGCACCCCGTGCGCGGTCAGCCCTGCGTACAGGGTCGTGGGCAGGCTGTGGGCCAGCCCCAGGAGCACCAGCGTGAAGAAGAGGCCCAGGCTGACCAGGGTCCCGGAGTTCATGAACGTGGCCCGCATCCCCGAGCCGGCAGCCCGGTGCTCCGGTGGGAGCGAGTTCATGATCGAGGCGGTGTTGGGCGAGGAGAAAAGTCCCATTCCCAGGCCCATGACCACGAGCAGGGCGGCGAACGCCGGGTAGGGGAAGTCGGCCGGCAGCGTGGTCAGGAGCAGGAAGGTGGCCGCCGAGATGAGCATGCCCGCGGTGGCAAACCCCCGCGCGCCGAAGCGGTCCGAGAGCATGCCCGAGATCGGGCCCATGATCAGGAAGCCGGCCAGCATCGGGATCATATAGATCCCCGCCCACAGCGGCGTCACCTGATAGGAGTAGCCGTGGAGCGGGAGCCAGATCCCCTGCAGCCAGATGATGAGCATGAACTGGAGCCCGCCCCGTCCGATCGCAGCCAGCAGGCCGGCCAGGTTGCCGGCTGCGAACATCCGGATCTTGAACAGCTCCAGCCGGAACATGGGCTCGGGGACCTTGGTCTCCACGAACAGGAAGGCCGCCAGCAGCAGGACGCCAAGGGCCAGAGCCCCGATCACCATGGGGTTGGTCCAGCCCATGGGCGAGCCGCCGTAGGGCAGCAACCCGTAGGTGATGCCGACCAGCAGGATGGTCAGCCCGGCGGCAAAGGTCGCGTTGCCGGGCAGGTCGATGCGCTGACGGCCCTGGGGCCGGGCGATCTCGCGCAGGGCGACGTAGGCCCAGACCGTGCCCAACAGGCCGACCGGGACGCTGACCAGGAAGATCAGGCGGTAGTCGATGGCGGAGAGCACCCCGCCCAGGATCAGACCGATGACCGAGCCGGCGATGGCGGCGATCTGGTTCAGGCCCAGGGCCAACCCGCGCTGGTCGTGGGGAAAGGCGTCGGTCAGGATGGCGGCTGAGTTCGCGAAGAGGAAGGCCCCCCCGATCCCCTGGACCACCCGGTAACCGATCAGTTGGATGGCGGCCACGTTGCCCTGGCCGGGGGTGACGAGGAGCAGGATCGAGCCCAGGGTGAAGATGGCGAAGCCGAGGTTGTACATCTTCACCCGCCCGGCCATGTCCGAGATCCGGCCGATGGTCACCAGCAGGGTGGCGGTGACCACCATGTAGCCCATGATCAGCCAGAGGAAGACGCTGGTCTCGCCTGGCACCAACGGGTTGACATGGATGCCCCGGAAGATGGCCGGCAGCGAGATCAGGATGATCGAGGAGTTGATGGTCGCCAGCAAGACCCCGAGGGTGGTGTTGGAGAGGGCAATCCACTTGTAGCCGGATCTGGGCTGCGGCTCGCTCAACATCCGGGGACTGGGCAACGCCATCCGCGATCCCTCCTGAACTGGACCAGACTCGCTACGTGGACGTAAACTTCACGCGAACGTGAACTATTCCCGATTGTAGGCGGCCGAGCCCTATCATTGCCGCCGACGGGAAGCCATGAACAGGGAGCGGCCGGAGCGCCAAATGGAGGCGGCGGAGGCGAGCGGGAACGCCGACAGGCCGCCCATGATGCGGATCGAGGCGGCCGCCCAGCGGACCGGCCTCACCCCGCGCAGCCTCCGCTACTGGGAGGAGCTGGGACTGGTCACCCCCAGTGGCCGCTCCCCCTCAGGGCATCGCCTCTACACCCAGACCGACCTCGCCCGTCTGGAGAAGATCAAGCAGCTCCGGAACGCGATCGGGCTCAGCCTGGCCGAGATCCAGCAGTTGCTGGAGGCGGAGGCAGTGCGCGATCGGGTCCGGGAGCGCTATCGAGCCAGCTCACCGGCGGAGCGAGCGGCCCTGCTCCAGCAGGCAATCGAGCAGGTGGGAACCCAGCTCGAGGTGATCGCGAGCAAGCGGCAGGCGCTGGCCGCCCTTCAGGCCGAGTACGAAGAACGCATCGCACGCTTGCGCCGGGCGCTGGCCGAGCTGGAGACCGAGTTCGCCAACCCGCGCTGAGGAACGCCGCCGCTCCGGGTCAGGACCTACGTCTCCCACGTCGCCGCGTATCGGCTGCCACCGGGCACCGTGGCTGGGGCAGCCTGGCCCGCACCGACCGGGGCCAAAGAGCCATCTTTCGAGCAACCAGTGGTGCCGGCATCGGTTCGGAGCCGACTCCGAGTCACCAAAAATCGGCCGTGGTCCCCAGCAGGGGGACATCGAACGTTCCCCTGCTGGGGAACCGATCAGAGCGTTCGGGACCTCCGTCGGGTCAGCATGTGGTAGACCCAGTAGCCGACTGCCACCAGGATCGCGAGCCAGAGCAGGCCCGAAAGGGCGCTGAACGCGTGGATCAGCAGCCAGACCACGAACACGATCGCCGCCAGCACCAGCAGCGCATGGATCATCGCCCGTACCTCCGTGAGGGAGCGTCTCGGTAGCAGCAAACACCATTCCAACGCCTGTGCGGGGTTGGCTGCTCGCTCCAACTCAGCTGCCGGCGGCGACCCTCTCGGCGATCCGAGGCGCGCCGGCCGCGGTGACCAGGTGGCAGCGGACCAGGTGCCGCTCGGAGGTGATACCGCTCAGCTCCGGCACCTCCCGGTAGCAACGCTCGACCGCGATCGGGCAACGAGTGTGGAAGTGGCACCCCGAAGGCGGGTCGATGGGGCTGGGCAGGTCACCCTGAAGCAGGATCCGGCGCCGGGAGCGCTGGCGCTCCGGGTCGGGCGCAGGTGCGGCCGAGAGCAGGGCCTGGGTGTAGGGGTGCTGGGGATCGGCAAAGATCTGCTCTCGGGGCGCCTCCTCCACGATCCGGCCCAGGTACATCACCGCCACCCGATGGGCCACGAATTCCACTACCGAGAGGTTGTGGGTGATGAACAGCATCGAGAAGCGTCGCTCCTCCTGGAGGTCGGCGATCAGGTTCAGGATCGAGGCCTGGACCGACACGTCCAGGGCCGAGACCGGCTCGTCCGCGATCAGCAGATCAGGGTCAAGGGCTAAGGCCCGGGCCAGGGCCACCCGCTGGCGCTGGCCTCCCGACAGCTCGTGGGGGTAGCGATATCGCAGCTCCGAGCGCAACCCGACCTGTCGGAAGAGGTCGGCCACCCTGCCCCCCCGCTCCTGGGCGGAACCCGCCCTGACCACCCGCATGGGTTCCTCGACGATCGCCTCGCAGGTCATGCGCGGGTTCAGCGAGGAGGACGGATCCTGGAACACCATACTCAGGTGCCGGCGGTGGGGGCGCAGCGCCCGGCGGGAGAGGTGGGTGATGTCGGTGCCGAGCAGCAGGACCTGGCCAGCGGTGGGCTCCAGCACTCGGGCCACACAGCGGGCCAGGGTCGACTTGCCGCTGCCAGACTCTCCCACCAGGGCCAGCACCTCGCCCTGCCCTATCTCCAGGTCGACGCCGTCCACGGCGTGGACCCGGCGCCGGCTGGATCCCAGACCGCGCCGGACTGCGAACTCCTTGGTCAGCCCGCGGAGGACCAGGACCGGCTCGCTCACGCTGCCTCCGGTCCTGGGTGGAAGCAGGCGACCAGGTGGCCTGGGGCGGCCGCCTCCAGCGGCGGCACCCGCTCCCGGCACTCCGCGGTGGCCCGGGGGCAGCGGGGAGCGAAGCTGCAGCTGGGGT
>CADDZO010000083.1 GCA_902812395.1 bacterium
CCCAGCGAAGGGTGGTGGCACCCAAGCCCCGTCGCAGGTCTTTGGTCCTGTGGCGGGGCTTTTCTTCGTCCCTGGACGCACCGGTCAGCGCCCGAAACGACGCCCGGGATTTTTCCGGGTGAAGTAGCTGGCTAGCTAGGAGCCGGCGGCCGAGTTCCAGCGGGCGTGGTGCTGCAAAGGCATGGCCTTCTGGCCACGTAGCTCCAGGTCCAGCGGGCCTGAGCTGGTCGTCAACCCCCGAATCGCCCGCGCGCTGAACGGAGGAGGGCGAAAGCGATGGCTGCCGGACGGTGACCAGCCGCAAGCGATGGCCATCGCCGCCGCGGCCATCCCACTCCACGCCTGCAGAGGTGAGCCTCGGCCCCAAGGGGGTGAGTAGTACTCGACCGGCTCTGGCCAGCCTCGTTCCATACCGTAGGTCCACCATCGCAGCAAGGGGTAGCGCCAGCCTGGACGCCGGTCACGTAGCAGCACTGCGGCAAGGACCCCGTCCCATAGTGGCCAGTCGGCGCCGTTGTGGTAGCGGTAGGGAAAGGCGGATTTGGCGCGCAGGTCCTGCCTCCGGCCATACGGAGGGAAGCAGGACATGATCCCCCAGTCACCGTAGGGCTGTTGCGGGTTGCTGGCAGTAACCAAGCAGCGCAGGATCGAATCCACCAACGCCTGATGGCGATGGGGAGGCACCACCTTGAGCCAGCATCCGACGCAGGAGTCGACTGTCAGATGGGTTTCCACCCAACCATCCAGCGCCAGATAGTCGGCATAGTGCTGCCGATCGGGCAGCCAAAGCTGCTCCAGGGCTTCCAGTCCTCGCCGGTAGGCCTGCTGCCATGGCTCTGGTCCGGAGCTCGAGAGAGACGCCAGCGCTCGCAGGACAGCCAGGTACAGGAAGCAGTCGTAGGCAACCAGACCCGAGCGCACCACATTGTCGGCCCAGTCCCGGTCATGGCGCGGCTTGAGCGGCAGCCCCCGTTCCAGGGCCAGACCCAGGTAGCGCTTCCCGATGGCTTCCAGAACCTTCTGGAGTGGCCTGCCTCCGACCTGACTGAAGAGCACGTCACGATCACCGGTCACTCCGACGTAGCCCGCCACCAACAGCACCAGGTAGAGAGGCGAGTCGAAGTGATCGCTCCACCAATCTTCCGGCCTGCGATGGACCTGGGGCTGGTCCTGCCGCAGCCGGGACCAACAGACCTGGTTCTGCTGGGTGACGAACGCACTGGGAGCCTCGCCGTCGTCCTGGACGCCTTTGGCCAGGGTCAGGATCTGCTGCCGGACGAGCTCCGGCCGGAAGGCCAGCAGTGGCTGGCAGGTCCAGTAGCCGTCGCGGAAGTAGGTCCTGGCTGGGAAGGAATAGCCCACTCCGGCAGCCAGACCGGCGAAGTGCCCTCGCCGGTCGGTCTTGTGGCTGGAGACTGCAGCATGCAGGGCATGGACCATCAGCGAACCCAGCTGGGGATCGGAGCTCTCCAGACGGCTGGCGCACCACCGTCGATAGTCTGCGGTGGCGGCGCCGCGCCGAGCGGCGGCCATGGCGGCCCAGGCTTCTTCCTCGTCTGCGCCCACGGCGATCAGGAGCCGGCAGGCAGGGGCCAACCGCAGTCTTCTGGCTGCCGGGTAGGCCCCAGCAGCCCGGAGCAGGAGCACAGCCCAGGGCAGCTCCAAGCCGAGCCAGTCATCTGCCGCCCGCCAGGCCGGAGGGCTGGCCTCCAACCTCGGCAGATTTGGAGCGGGGGCTCGGGCGGCCTGTACCAGCAACTCCAAGGAACGGTCAGCCGCCAGCTCCACCACCAGGAAGGGCAGCTCCGGATCGGCCTCCACATTCATCCGGAGCGCCGGGCCGTCCGACACCACTCCATTGGGCAGGGCCAGGGACCGGGTAACTGGCCGGCGACAGGCAAGCCTCAGTCGAGCCACCTCACCCGCTCCCCAGAGCGAGAGGCGGGCCACCTGCCAGGCTGGTCCCAACGCACCTTGTAGTCGGCAGGTAGAAAAGGGCACCTGGATCGGGCCCTGGCAGCTGAGGCCGCCCTCAGGCCCGGGCGAGAGTGGCGACGTGGGGGTCACAACAAGCCCAGGTCAGGGCCGATCACCAATGGCTCGGGCGATACGAAGCCCTCGCCGAACTCGACTCCAGCCAGGCTGCCATAGTAGCGAGCCAGGACCTCGACCTTGGCCAGTACCTGTGCTTGAGAGGCGTGGCAGGCTAGGGCGGCTGATTTGTGCGCCCAGACCGAGGTGATGTCCACCAGCAGTTGGGGTCGAGGCGCGCGGCGGATGTCGACCGCGAACCGCAGCAAACGGGGCCGGTGCAGCAGCCGATCCCCATGGCGGGAGGCTCGGTTGGCCAGAGCCCAGGCTCGATCCACGATCTCCCAGGCGGCTCGATGATCGGGATTCCAGTCTTGCGGATCGTGGGTCACGATGTGCCGAGGCTGCAGCTCGATCAGCAGCTGCTCCAGGGCGGCCAGCGAACCGGGTTCGGCAGCGAGCCGGGTATCGCCAAGGTCCAGGAGGCGGAGAACCTCTACCCCCAGACGAGCTGCCGCGGCCCGGGCTTCGGCCGAACGCTCCTCAGCCGTGCCCCGAGCTCCCTGTTCACCGCGGGTCAAGCAGACGATGCCCACCCTGAGGTCTCGCTCAAGCGCCAAGCGGACCAGACCGCCGGCACCCAGCTCGGCGTCGTCCGGATGGGCACCCACCACCAGCAGATCGATCATCCTTTGATCCCCGAGAAGATGAACCCCTGGACGAAATAGCGCTGGAAAGCCAAGAACACCACCAGCATGGGAAGCATGGAGAGGGTGGTCATGGCCAGCAGGCTGGGCCAGTTGATGCTGTATTGGCCAACATAGTTGGCCAGTGCCAGCTGCAGGGTCCATTTGTCCTGATCGCTAATGACGAGGAAGGGCCAGAGGAAGTCATTCCACCGCCAGACGAAGCTGAAGATGGTGAGTGCCGCAATGGCTGGCAGGGAAAGCGGCACCACCACCCGGAGCAGCAGATTGATCTCCCCTGCACCATCGACTCGGGCTGCGTCCAGGAGCGCGTTGGGCAGACCCCTGATGTACTGGCGCATGAGGAACACGCCGGTCGGAGTGGCGGCCGGCGGCACGATGATACCCAGCAAGTTGTTGATCAGTCCGAAGCTCTTGAGGGTCATGAACATCGGCACCAGGACGACTTGCAGGGGAACCATCAAGGTGCCCATTATCAATAGGAAGATTATAGTATCACCTGGGAACCTGAACTTGGCCAGCCCGTAGCCGGCAGTCACACTGATGACAACAGTGATAGCAGTAGCGCTGACTGACACCACAGTAGTGTTGAGGAAGTAGACTCCGAAATTTCCCTGTGCCAGGGCCGTGGCGTAGTTCTGCAAGGTCACATGGTTCGGGATCAGCCGCGGCGGATAGGAGAAGATTTCCGAAGGCGGTTCCAGCGAGCTGATGACCACCCAGAGCACGGGGATCACGAAGACCAGTGCCACCACCACCAGGCAGCCGTACCTCCCCAGCCGGAGGCTCACTCCGCGGCCTCCCCGCCGAGACGCAACTGGGCTGCCGTCAGCAGCAACAGGACTACCAGCAGCACTGTGGACTGTGCCGCTGCATAGCCGGCCGCTTGAGGCTGTCGGAAAGCGACCTGGTAGATGTTCTGCACCAAGAACACCGTGTCCAATCCGGGCCCACCGCCGGTTAGTGCGACTACCAGCTCATAGATCTTGAAGGCGTTGATCGAACTCAGAACCACCACGATCAAGAGGCTTGGCCGGAGCAGTGGTAAGGTGACGTGCCAGAAGGTGGACCAGGCTCGTGCTCCGTCGATGTGGGCCACCTCGTAGAGCTCGGCAGGAATGGTCTGTAGGCCGGCAATCAGGATCACCATGAAGAACCCGGCCTGGGCCCAGACGGCAACCGCCATTACCGCCAGCTGGGCCAGGTGCCCGTTGATCAGCCAGGGCACCGGCGGCAGCTTGAGCAGATTCAGCACGTAGTTGACCAGCCCCGAGTTGTATCCGAGCAACCACTTCCAGGCGATGCCCACCACGATCAAGGACACCATGGATGGCCAGTAGGTGATCGCCCGCATCAGACCGACACCCCAGAACCGTTGTTTCATCAGCAAGGCCAAGGAGAGGGAGAAAGCAGCCGTCAGGGGCACGGTCACGACACTGAAGGCGGTGGTACGAGCCAGCGACTGGATGAATTGCGGATCCCGGACCAGCTGAAGATAGTTGGCCGCCCCCACATAGTGAGGGGTGAGCTCCGGTATGTTCCTGTCGATGATGATCCCGGTTTGAAAGAACGAGTAGTAGATGCCCTGCACCAGCGGCCAGGCGACGAACACCAGCAGCAGGAGCAACGTCGGAGCGACCAGTACGTAGGGCGTGACCGTCTGCCGCCACGCACGGGTCGCCCGCGCCGTTGCCCGCCGAACTTCGAGGCCGATGTCCAACTATGACTAGCTGTGCGGTGTCTTGGCCAGGCCGGTTTGTGCCGCCTGGATGATGTCGGCAGCCGCCTGGTCGGGTGTGATGCTGCCGCTGGCAGCCTGGGTGATGCTGCTGTAGATGGTGTCCCAAACGTACTGCATAGCCAGATTTCCGGAATCAGTGCCCGCGTACAGCGGGCTGACCTTGAGCTCCGACTGGAGCACGTTCATGGCCTGGCTGGCCATGGCATTGCCATAGTTCACTTTGCCGGCGTGCAGATTGGCTGGGATATACATTGTGCCTTTGGCATATTTGGCCTGAGCCTGGGGTGCGGTCAGCCACTTGATGAAGTCGATCGCCGGTTTGACCGCATGGGCGGTCTTGAAGGAGATGAGGTAGTCACCGCCAACCACGCTGGAGCGAGTAGTGACGTACGGTGTGGGTCCTGCCTGCCACTCGAAGTTAGCCCCCGTGACCAAGGACTCCACGTTCCAGCTACCAGACATCCAGGCCACCGCTTGTCCACTCAAGAACAGTTGCTCCGGATTATCGGAGCTGGAACCGGTCCACAGACCCTTGGGCATGTAGTTGTTGGCCATGCTCAAGAAAGACTGGATGACCTGCGCCAGCTGCGCCTGGTTGAGAGTCACACGGTAGGGGGGGTTCTCGCTGAACACGTGCTGCCCGTTCTGATAGAGATAGGTGATCCATCGGCCGGCGGTGACGTCCCAGACCAGTGGGAAGCGAATCTGAGCCTTGTCGGCCACTTCCTTGATGGCGCCCAGGAACTCGGTGTAGGTCCAGCCCTTGTTCTCGCTCGGTATTTGGACCCCGGCCTTGTCGAAGGCGGTCTTGTTGAGGAAGATGCCGGTGGCCGTCACGTCCAGAGGCGCCGCGATCACCTTGTTCGCCAGCTCGCCGCCGGCGGCGAAGATCTTGACGAACTGGTTGATCCAGTCCTTGCCGTAGTACTGGGCGAAATCGACCAGGAAGGGCTGGATCTCCGGTCTGAGAGCCGTGGTCTTTGCCACATCTGGAGGAGTACCGCCAGCTACCAATTGGGCCAGCTTGCTATTGTAGTTGTCATAGGGTACAACCTGAAGGTTGAAGCTGACCCCTGGATGTGACTTGGCGTACTCGTTGAACAGACTCTTCATGACCACCGTCTCCTGGTCGCTGTTCACGTACCAGAGCACGTTGAGGGTGGTCTTGGTCGGGGTGGTCGGGGTGGTCGGAGTGCTGGTAGTGCCGCACGCGGCGAGCACACCTCCGGCCGCCGTTGCCCCAGCGCCAAGCAGGAATTCGCGCCTCGACAGACTCCTCATCGTCATCACCTCAGCTCCTCAACTCTCCGCTCGGACCGTCCCCAGCACCCCGCGCAGGGCAGCGAGGGCCACATCGAAGCGGGTCGCACCGTCCAGTCCGGGCAGGCGGCGCTGGAGATGCGGCTCGATCACTAGGAAGCGCACCGCCCCCGGATCCAGGGCGGCCAGCAGCTCCCGTATCTCCCCCTCCCCCTCCCCGGCCGGCCGAACCGAGTCCATCAGCCGCTCAGCCGGCACCGGAGCCGGGTACGGATCGAGACCGCTGCGGTCCGGGGCCACCGCGTCCTTGACGTGCAAGTGGACCACGTGCCGGGACAGCAGCGGCCATGCCTCCCGGTAGGGCGCGACCCCGACCTGCACGAAGTTGGCTGGGTCGAAGGCCAGGCGCAGGGCGGGGGAACCGACCGACTCGACCAGGTCCAAGCAGCGCTCGGGGGTGTCGCCGTAGATGTAGCACTCGTTCTCGTGGACCAGGGTCAGGCCCCGGGCCGCCGCCTCTTCGGCCAGGGTCGACATCCGACGCAGGACCCGGTCGCGGTGAGCCTCCGCGGGAGGGGGGACGTAGAAGGAGAAGATCCGGATCCGGTCGGTGCCCAGCCGCTGGGCTGCGTCCAAGGACCGCCGAAAGCGGGTCAGCTCCGCCTCGAAGTCGCCGTCAAGGGGAGCTTTGCCGATCGGCGAGGCGATGGCGGAGACACCCAGCCCGGTCTCGGCCAGCACCGTCTTCGCCCGCTCCAGGTCCGCGCCCTCCAGCTCGACGACGTTGCGGCCCCAGGCCGAACGCAGCTCCACGAAGCCCACCTGCCGGTTCCGTAGCACCTCGGCCTGCTCCTCCAGGGACTCGGCCACCTCGTCCCCGAAGGCAGCCACGCACCAACCGTCAGCGACGGCCAATCCCGCCAGCCTCCTGGTAGTGGGCCGGAATGCTGCTCCGCCAATGCGACTCACGCAGCACCAGCCGGCAGTCCAGCACCACCTGCTGCCCACCCCCGCCCCCGGCCAGCAGCAGCCGGGCAGCGGCCTCGCCCATCTGCTCGATCGGCTGCTCGATCACGGTCATGGGGGGCGAAACCAACGAGGCCCAGACCGCGTCCCCGAACCCGATCACAGCCACGTCCTCGGGCCAGCGCAGGCGCTGTTCCCGGAGCGCGGAGAGCACCCCCGAGGTCAGGATGGCGCTGGTGCTGAAGATCGCCTCTGGCGGCTTGTGCAGTGCCATCAGCTCACGGGTGGCCTGCCGCCCGTGCTCGAAGCTGAAGGCACCCAGTCGCAAGTACTCGGGCCGGAAGGGCAGCTCGGCCAGAGCCAGGCTGTCCCGGTAGCCGCGAAGACGCTCGGCGGCGGTGCTGATGCGCTCGGAGCCGTTGACCAGCGCGATCCGCTGATGCCCGCTCTCGGCCAGCACGCGCACCGCCTGGAAGGCACTGCCGTAGTCGTTCATCGACACCCGGCTCAGCCGGCTGCCGCCGTCGCGATCCATCACCACCACGGGCAGCCCTCCCGCCGCCGCCTGCTCCACCGGGGCCGGCACCCGGCCGACCGGCGTCAACAGCAGCCCGTCCACCCTGGCCCGGAGCAGCCGCCGCACCAGCTGTAGCTCGCGATCTGGATCCTCGCGGCTGGAGCCAACCACGACCAGGTAGCCTTCAGCCGCCAGCACCTGCTCGGCCGCTCCCAGGGCACGCGAGAAGAAGGAGTTGGTGGCATCGGGCACCACCACCCCGACCGTGGCTGTCCGCGCCCGCGCCCGGCCTCGCCCGGCCGGACGATAGCCGAGCTCGGCAGCCGCCGCCTGGACTCGTTCCTGGAGCCTGGCACTGACCGGGCGTGGACCCTGGTTCAGCACGTAGGACACGGTCGCCAGCGACACCCCCGCTTTGCGGGCGACCTCACGCATCGTTGTTCGCTTCATTGTTCGACTAATGTTCGAGTCAATTTGGGCGATATACTATCATGGGGTTGGCGGGCACGAGCATCGAAGTTGCTGTTCTCGACGCAGATCGACAATTTCAATGCCTTTTTGTTCGAGCGTTCCCCGGTCAGCAGCGGCGCTGGGTGAGACTCGGGTGCTGCACCGACTCCGTTGGCCTGCGAGCGAGGGGTGCCCTGAGCAAAGTCGGTGCCGACTTCTGCCCGGCTGCCGCTGGCGCCGCTGGTGATGGCTGGCGGCGACGCCGAGTTCCAGGAACTGGCCGATTCGCTCGGCAACAGCTCGGTGCCACCGCGGACAGCCAACGCCTTCTTCCCGGGCGACCTGGCGACCTGCGGCGCCGCTGTCTGGGAACGAACCGCGGTGTCTGCGTGGCCGAGGCCACGCGGCTGAGGACCCGGCTGCTGGTGTTCGGCAGCGGCTGGGCCCACTCGGTGCTGGGAGGGACCGGGGCCCGGACCGCCTGGAGGCCTTCGTCACCAGGACCGGCGAGGCCGCCGCTACCTGCAGATCCCGCCGGTCCTGGAGCCGCTGCGTCGGGCCGAAAGCGACCTGCTCGACTCGGCCCGGGGACACCAGAGCATGCCGGCGCCAGCACCGCCCCCCAACCTCCGGCTGCTCGCCGCCGGCTACGTCGGCGACCGCTCGATCGAGTGCAGCTGGGAAGACCAGTCCCGGGAGAAGGGGCCGCCTCTGCCTCCTTGCGCCACACGCTCGGCGCCTCGGGCCAGTGTGGGGCGTCGGCGTGAGGCCGGCCGTCAGCACCCTCGGCTGCCCCGACAGCTCGCCAGTCCACGCAGTCGAGGAGGCAGCCCGCCGCGGCAACCGCGGTCTGCAGCTACGCCTGATCCAGGGCGAGCTGGTCACCCCGGCGCCGGGTAGGTGGCGGCGAAGGGCGGCGTCGGAAGCGGTCTCCCCAGCCGGCCTGGTGATCTGGGCGGTAGACCGTTCGCGGTGGTTGATGCCCTCAGCGAGGCCGAGCTATGCACCCGCCTGGAACGCTGCAACCAGTGGGAAGCAGCGCTGCTGCGGATGTCCGGCAGGATCTGGCCAGGGACGGACGGGGCCACTCCTTCGCCCGCGCCGCCACTGTGGCCGAGCTCCTGGGCCCGCTCCCCCCAGCTGCGCCAGGTATTGGGGCACGCTCCATCCCCACCGGACGGCGGAGACGTCAGACCAGGTCTGGGAGCCGCTGGGGATGAGACTGGCCCATGTCCAGGTCAAGGACCCTCGTCGCACCCCCCTGCTGGGCGAGGGTGAGGTGCCGGTGCGGACGATCCTGGAGCTGCTCCGCCGCCATGGCTATCGCTGGGTGGCGGTGGAGTGGGAGAAGAAATGGCACCCCGAGATCCCGGAGCCCGAGGTGGCGCTGCCCCAGCACGGCGCCGTCCCGGGGCCCTGGCTGGAGGGATAGACAGGATGGATCAGGTCTACGGGTTCGCCCTCGTCGGCTGCGGGACCATCGCCAGGACCCACGTGGACGCGATCGCGGCCATCCCTCGGGCTCGCCTGGTTGCGGTCTGCGACGTGATCCAGGAGCGGGCATGGGAGCTGGCGGCGGTGACCGGGGCGGAGGCCGCCGACCTGGACAGGATCCTCGAGCGCGAGGACGTGGACGTGGTCTCGGTCCTGGTCCCCAGCGGCCTCCACGCCTCGATCGGGACCCGCGCGGCGGAGGCGGGCAAGCACGTACTGGTGGAGAAGCCGATCGACGTCAGCCTGGAGGCGGCCGATCACCTGATCGCCACCGCCCGACGGGCCGGGGTGAAGCTGGGGGTGATCTCCCAGCACCGCTTCGATCCCGGGGTGCAGCAGCTCCGTGAGGCGGTGGCCGGTGGCCGTCTGGGCCGGCTGGTGCTGGGCGACGCCATCGTCAAGTGGTACCGGACCCAGCAGTACTACGACAGCGGGGACTGGCGAGGGACCTGGGCCCTGGACGGAGGCGGCTGCCTCGTCAACCAGGGGATCCACTCGGTCGACCTCTTGCGCTGGATCATGGGTCCGGTGGAGCGGGTCTTCGCCCGTTGCGCCACCGCCGCCCACCGCATCGAGGTCGAGGACGTGGCCCTGGGGCTGTTGCGATTCGCCAGCGGAGCGCTCGGGGTGCTGGAGACCAGCACCGCCGTCTACCCGGGCATGGCCGAGCGGCTGGAGGTCACCGGTACCGAGGGCACGATGGTGGTGGAGGCGGGCCAGCTCACCCTGTGCGAGCTGCGCCGGGGAGAAGACGTCCCCGCCTATGGGCGCAAGCTGGGCCGGGGGTACGCCGGGACGACGGCTGGGGCGGCCAGCCCGACCATCGGTAGCGAGTCGCATCGGGCCCAGCTGGCGGACTTCGTGGCCGCGATCGACGAGGATCGGGACCCCCTGGTCGACGGCGAGCAGGGCCGCAACGCTCTGGAGCTGGTACTGGCGGTCTACGAGTCGGCCCGCAGCGGCCGCGAGGTGGAGCTGCCGCTGCGGACCGAGGCCTAGCTGTGCTGGTCTCCTTCACGCACCCCGCGGCAGACCTCACCGAGACGCTGGAGCGGCTTCGGGCCGAGGACGTGCTCGGCCAGCTGATCGAGCGCCGGGGGCGGATGGCGGAGCTCGCGACCGAGGACGGGGACCCCAAGCTGGACTGGGTGGACCAGGTGGCCTGGGCGCTGGCCCATCCCGAGCGGTTGGCCGAGCTGGAGCAGCAGGCGGCCGAGCTGGTGGGCCGGTTCGATCACCTGGTCTGGGCCGGGATGGGAGGCTCGGTGCAGACCGTCCACGCCTTGAAGGCGCTGGGCCTGCTCGACCGGCCCGGCTTCACCGTCCATCCCCTGGACAGCACCGACCCGGCCGCCCTCAACCGCCTCTTGGTGGAGATCGGGGGCGAGGCCGGCCTGGAGCGGACGGCGATGGTCGGGGTGAGCATGGCCATGACCTCGGAGGAGCCGATCACCCACCTGGAGTGGTTCGACGAAGTGCTCCGGACGCGGGGCCTGGACCCGGGCTTCCATCTGCTGGTGATGGCGCTGCCAGGCTCCCTCCTTGACCGCTTCGCCCGTCGCCGCCGCGCCCCCCGGCACCCCCTCCAGCTCGACGGCCAGTGCCACGTCCCGGGACGGATGAGCGCCCCCTCCACCCTGGTCTTCCTGCTCCCGGCCGCCCTGGCCCTGGTCCCGGAGGGCGGCCTGCGAGAGGTGCTGGAGCGCTGCCAGGCCGAGTTCCAGCTCGCCCCCGGGCTCGGCCTCCCGGATCGTTCCCGACTGGTCCGAGAGGACCCGTTCTGTCGCCTCGCCGCCTGGCTCGGGCGGGAGTGGGCGCATGGGCGGGACATGGTGCTGCTGGAGACGGCGTCGGAGCTGGCCGGCCTCGGCCCGTGGGTCGAGCAGGTGGTGGAGGAAAGCCTGGGCAAGGCCGGACAGGGGCTGCTCGCCTTCTACGATCAGGATCCTGCGGTCTGGAGGGCGCCGGGGTTGAGCCGGCTCCGGATCGCGGCCACCGCCGCGGACCCGCCGGCCCTGGAGATGGACCTGCCCGTCGGCGATCGACGCCGGCGGCTGGCCGCCGTCGCCCGCTTCTTCGCCGGCTGGAATCTGACCGTGGCGCTGCTGGGCTATCTCCGGGGCATCCCCTTCGCCGGCCAGCCTGCGGTCGAGAACTACAAGCGCTACGCCCGTGAGCTGCGCCAGGGCACCGCTGCACTGCCCTACCCGGACGGCGACCTGGAGAGCTCGCCCGACGGCCGCCTCCAACTCTTCTGGGGGGCACTGGGCACCGTCGGGCTGAACGTCGAGTGGCTGCGCCAGCGGGCACGGGCCTGGGGTGGCGGCCCCTCGGCGCTGCTGGCCAGTGTGCTGGCCGAGCTGGCCGGCCAAGGGCGGTTGGGGTACCTTGACCTCACCCTCAACGCCGACCCCCAGGGACCGCTCTGGGAGGCGACCCGGCGAGGCGCCCGCCTGCTGGCCAAGCTCCTGGCCCTGCCGGTAAAGGTGCGCAGCGGGCCCCGGGACTACCACTCGACCGAGCAGAGCGAGACCGACGGGCCTCCCCGGCTGCTGTCGGTGCGAGTCCTGGTCCGGCGGGCCGAGCGGGTGGCGCTGGGGCGCTACGGGTCTCGCTTCCTCCACGCCCAGGCCCTGGGCACGCTGCTCGCCATGCGCGACGCCGGACGACCGGTGCTGTTCGTCCTCCTCGAGGACAGCGACCCGGCGCCTCTGCGGCAGCTGCTGGAAGGCGCCGGGCGGCTGCTCCAGGAGGACCTCGCCACCGGGGTGCGGGAGGGTGCCGGCGAGGCCGTCACCGGCGAGCCCTGAGGGGGACCCGGGGCAGCCGCTGAGCAACGCGGTTGTGGCCCCTCGCGTGCTCCGGGTCTGCGCTGCCCGCCTGCTCATCGACGGGCCCCGGCCCCTCCCGAGACCCTCGCCCACCGGGGCTGCGCAGACGATCGGGACCGGAGGCCGCCGCCCTCGCCTCTCAGCGGGCGGTTTCGACCTGGACGCCCACGGAGGGGGTCCAGCCCAGCACCTCCCGATAGATGCCGAGCAAGGCGTCGACGTTGCTTGCGAGCGAGTACCGCTCGACGGCCCGTTCCCGGGCCAGTCGGCCCAGCTCCCGGGCCATCTCGGGCACCTCGCACAGGGTCCGCACCGCCAGCCGCAGCTCGGTCCGGATGTGCAGGGGGTCGAGCACGATCCCGGCCCCACGGACGGCGTCGCCGTCGCAGCCAACATCGGTGGCGACCGGGCAGGCGCCGCAGGCCATCCCCTCGAGCAGGGCCAGCGACAGGCCCTCGATCGAGGAAGGCAGAACCAGCGCCGTCGCCGCCCGAAGCCAGGCCAGCCGCTCCTCCTCCTCGGTCACCGGGCCCAGAAAGACCACCCGCGGATCGCAGTGGCGCTGCGCCAGGCGCCGCTGCTCCGGCCCCGACCCGGCCAGGGCCAGGCGGACGTCGGCGGGCGGATCGGCGGCCAGGAAGGCCTCGATCAACAGGTCGACGTTCTTCTCGCGGTCCAGCCGACCGAGGTACAGGAAGAGCTGGCGGGCGCCCAGGGAGCGTGCGCGGTCGGAGGGGCCGGGACAGAAGCGGTCCACATCGACCCCGTTGGGAACCACCGCCACGATCTCCTCCGGCACTCCCATCCGGACCAGAAGGCGCGCCTGGGAGGGTCCGAAAACGATCACACGGTCGTAGTTGGCGAGGGGGACGGCGTAGACCTGGTAGAGCACATGGGAGAGCCCGGCCCAGAAAGTGACGTGGGTGTCGAAGGGGGCGTGAAAGGTGGCGACCACGGGCAGGCCGAGGGCGTGGCAGAGGCCGGGCAGGCTGAAGTCCAGGCTGGAGAAAGAGAGGGAGACGTGCACCAGATCGACCCGGTGGGCGCTCAGCGTCTCCATCAGACGCCGGCTGGAGCCCGGGGTCGCGATCCGGAAGCGGTCGCCCACCGGCACCGCCTCCATCGCCACCGAGTCCGGGCCCGACGCCCGCGGTTCGTGGTGGACGAAGACGATCTCGGCTCCACGGGCCGCCAGCCAGCGAGTGGTCTCCCGGCTGTACGTGATGAGCCCGTCCACCGTGCCCAGGGACCGCTGGCCCAGCCAGGCAATCCGCAGCGGACGCGCCATTTGCCACCAGCATAGGCAGCGCCGGTCCACCCGCCTGGCTTGACGATTGGAACTCGGAGCGGCGCCGCCGGGGCCAGCGGCTTGGGTGCGCCTCAGGCCAGATCGCGCCGGGCCGGGATCCTCGGCGAGGCCACCGCCGCTTCCACGGGGATTGCGGGGCCAGCCACAGCCCAACCGGGGCGCCATCCCGCCACCCGGGTCATCCGCTGCCTCAGCTCGGCTCGCCTTCGTCCGGCCTCCGGCCCCACCGGCCCCCTCTCCGAGCTGCCCGCAGCAACTCCCTGACCTCTTCTTCAGGGACGGGCGAGAAGTCGAGGTACCAGAGCCCAACCGCCTCGAACGGCTCGGGCGTGAAGAGACAGGTGACGCCATCGGCCTCCTGGGCGAGGCGGGTGCAGACATCGGCCGGGGCCACCGGCACCGCCACCCGGGCCGTGGCCGCTCCCAGGCGGCGCACCGCCGCCAGCGCCGCCGCCATGGTCGCCCCGGTGGCCAGGCCATCGTCGACCAGAAGGCAGTGGCGGCCGGCGACCGGCACTCCCGGCCGCCCTTCACGCAAGGACGCTTCCAAGCGGCGGACCTCGGCCGCGGCTGCCTCGCTCGCCGCCTCGAGCTCGGCCTCGTCGATCCGGAAGCGGCGCAACACCGGCGGGTTCAGGACCCGGACCCCGCCCGTCGCCACCGCCCCCATCGCCAGCTCGGGATGGCCGGGTGTGCCCAGCTTGCGAACCGGGAAGACGTCCAGATCGGCTCCCGTCGCCAGAGCCACCTCGTACCCGACCGGCACCCCTCCCCGGGGCAGGGCCAGGACCAGCGCCGGAGCCTCCACCTTCCCCAGACGTGCCCCCAGTGCACGGCCAGCCGCCCGCCGGTCGGGGAACGGCAGCTGGGCGGGACCAGCCCTCCCGCCGCCGTCGTCGGAGGCGCGGCCATGCTGCTCAGCCGGGGGCACCCTGCTGCCTCATGGTGGGCCAGGCCCTCCCCCACAGCTTGGCACGCCGCCGCTGGGACCTGCGGGCGACGATCGAGGGCACGAACCCTTCTCGATCTCGGCAACGTTGTCCGCCAGGGAAGGAGGTGGGCGGGGGCAGCCTGCTCCGAGGCAGGAGGAGGGCTCTGGTCGGGGGCCTTGCCCTGCTCGCGCTCGGAGCCGGGTCCTGGACCGTGTTCCGGCGGCACGGCCGCGCGGCCGGGGCCGCGCTGGCC
>CADDZO010000084.1 GCA_902812395.1 bacterium
GCCGACCAGTCCTTCGGGACCGTGCGGCACCAGCTCGGCTCCAAGACCGTCTGGCGCGGCGGACGGCTGCTGCTGGCCGAGCGGTTCTTCCCCAGTTCCAAGACGTGCTCTGGCTGCGGGACGGTGAAAGCCAAGGCTGGCCGAGCGCACCTTCCGCTGTGAGGGCTGCGGCCTGGTCATCGACCGGGACGTGAACGCTGCGAAGAACCTTCTTGAGCTCGCCGTCAGTGGCAGAGGGGCCTGTGGAGCCGAGGTAAGACCCAGCAGTGCTGGGCACACGGCGATGAAGCAGGAGGGGACCCCACGAAGCAGGCTTCGTGGGGACCCCAAGCAGGAACCCGGCGCCGCGCAAGCGGGTAAGACCGGGACCGCCACCGGGCAACCGGTGGCTGCGGGTCGGCTGGCTAATGCTCACTGACCCGCAACGGCCCGTAGGCCTGCACGCCGTGGGAGAGCAGCGCTTCGCCGAAGGTCCGCTCGCCCGCCTCCATGACGGCGCGCACCTCGGGCGGGACTTCCTCTTTGGTCAAGGGTCGGGAGTCGGTCGCCGCCAGCGACGGTGGGGCCAAGCCTGCCGGGCTTGGCTACTGCGCCGGCCGCGCCGGCCACATCCTCATACCCAGTCAGGCCCGATACGCGTGCAGGTGGCGAGTCGCTCGCCGACCGGTGCCATGGCCTGCGCCGCCTGAACCAGGATCTCCTCCACCCCCTCCAGGGCGAGCCGGTAGACCACCTCCCGTCCTCGCCGCTCGGCGGTCACGAAGCGACAGTGGCGGAGACAGGCGAGGTGGGTGCTGACCCGTGGCTGGGGCTGGCCGACGGCCTCCACGATCTCGCCCACCGTCCGCTCACCTCCCAGGAGCAGCTCCAGGATGCGAAGCCGGGTGGGATCGCCCAGGACGCGGAAGAAACGGGCCAGAGAGGTGGCCTCACCCTCGATCGTGGCGGCTAACACATCCGGAAAGCAAGATATCATAGCCCGATCGCCCTTTTCCCGGAGGCGAAAGTGGATGGCCGCGATGAAGCGAGGAGGTGTTCCCATGACGGCCCGGCTGATGCGCATCGAAGGCATGACCTGTGCCCACTGCGAGAAAACGGTGGCGGAAGCCCTGACCGGTGCCGGGGCCCGGCGGGTGGTGGTGGACTGGCGCCGGGGAGAGGCCCGTTTCGACCCGGCCGGGACCGGCGAGGTCGAGCTAGCAACCGCGGTCGAGGCGGCCGGCTACCGGGTGCGATCGATCCAGGAGGTGGCCGAGGAGGAGCACGGGGTCGAGCCGCTGGTGGGGGAGCGGTCGGGGAGCTACGACCTGGTCGTGCTCGGCTCCGGCTCCGCCGCCTTCGCCGCCGCCATCACCGGCACCGAGGCCGGGGCCCGGGTGGCGCTGATGGAGGCGAACGTGGTGGGCGGCACCTGCGTCAACGTGGGCTGCGTCCCCTCCAAGGCCATGCTGGCCGCGGCCGAGACCTACCATCGAGCCGGACACCACCCCTTCCCCGGGATCAGGACCCGAGCCGAGGGGGTCAACCTCGGGGCCCTGGTCGACAGCAAGGCGGAGCTGGTGGAACGGCTGCGGACGGAGAAGTACCTGGATCTCGCCGAGAGCTACGGTTTCACCGTCTGCCGGGGGCGAGCCGAGTTCGTGGAGGGGGGAACGATCGCCTGCGACGGAGAGCGGATCACCGCCCCCCGCTTCATCGTTGCCACCGGGGCCTCGCCGGCGGTGCCCCCGATCCCGGGGCTGGCGGAGACCGGCTACCTGACCAGCACCACCGCTCTGGAGCTGCGGGAGCCGCCCCGTGAGCTGGTGGTGATCGGGGCCAACGCCATCGGGTTGGAGATGGGACAGCTGTTCCTGCACCTGGGCAGCCAGGTCACCTTCCTCGAGCTGGCACCTCGGATCGCCCCCTTCGAGGAGCCGGAGGTGGCCGAGACCCTCCAGGCCGTCCTGGCGCAGGAGGGCGCCCGGGTGGTCACCGGGGCCAAGATCACCTCGGTGGCCCGCCGGGAGGGCCGGCGGGTGGTGACCCTGGAGCAGAACGGGCAGGTCGAGGCGATCGAGGCCGGCCAGATCCTGGTTGCGACCGGCCGACGGCCGAACACCGCCGATCTGGGCCTGGAACGGGCGGGGATCACCACCACCGAGCGGGGCGCGATCCAGGTCGACGACACCCTGCGGACCACCAACCCGAGGGTGTGGGCGGCGGGAGACGTCACCGGCCACCCCCAGTTCGTCTACGTCGCCGCCTACGAGGGCGACCTGGCTGCCCGCAACGCCCTCTATGGAGAGGCACGGAAGGTCGACCTCACCGCGCTGCCCCGGATCATGTTCACCAGCCCCACCATCGCTGCCGTGGGCCTGACCGACGAGCAGGCAGCAGCCTCAGGGGTGGCTTGCACCTGTCGGGTGCTGCCGCTCTCGGCCGTCCCCCGGGCCCTGGTCAACCGCGACACCCGGGGCTTCGTCAAGATCGTGGCCGAGGCGGCAAGCCGACGTATTCTCGGCGCCACCGTGGTGGCGGACGGGGCCGGGGACGTGATCCTGGCCGCGGTCTACGCTGTGCGCTTCGGGCTCACCACCGACCAGGTGGCGAGCACCTGGGCGCCATACCTGACCTTCGCCGAGGGCTTCAAGCTGGCGGCGCAGGCCTTTACCCGGGACGTGAGCAGACTGAGCTGCTGCGCCGCCTGAGTGGGACGGGAGGACGGCTGTGCGTGGGGCACTGGGCGATGCGATCGGTCGAGCCGCCTTCCGATGCCTGCTTCGGAGGGGTGCGGTATCCGTTCCCGAACTCGCTTCCGACCTCGGTCGACCGGTCGAGGAGATTGGAGCCGCGGTGGCCGAGCTGGAGAAAGGGGGTCGGATCCGCCTCGACGCCGAAGGGCGGGTGATGGGAGCGGTGGGCCTGAGCGTGGAGCCAGACCGGCACCGGATCGATCTCGACGATGGGCGGACCTTCTGGACCTGGTGCGCCTGGGACCTCCTGGGTATCTTCGGGGCTCTGCACGTCGATGGGGTTGGCCGCTCCACCAGCCCCTGGAGCGGCGCGTCGCTCGAGGTGCGCTTCCGTCACGGCCGCCCGGAGCCGGGGTCGCTTGTCGTCTTCCGCCCCGACGATGCCTGCCGGGACCGCTGTCGCAACCTGTACCTGGAGTGGTGCTCGAACATCAACCTCTTCGAGAGCCACGAAGCGGCTGAGGCCTGGTCCGAGCGGGAGCGGATGCCAGGGCGCGCCCTGGGGCTGGAAGAGGCCGCTGATGTTGCCAGCGGGCATTGGGAACCGCTGGTCGGCGGACTCGGCCGGTGACCGTCCAGCGATCCGGGCCCCCGAGGTGCCGCAGGGACCGCGAGGCTCACCGGTCCCCCGCTGAGCAAGGAGACCGAGAGTGGAGACCGGGGTGATTTGTGACGGAGATCGTTCGCTATAGTTCACTATCGTGAACTTTGAAGCAGTTGGGGTCGGGAGCAATGTACTGAACCTCCCCACGGCCAAAGCCGTGGGGTTCTGAGGAGAACCACCGCTGCCGCTCCTCGGCTCTCGCCACAGGCTTGCGCGTGCTCCAACATCCGGGGTCTCGGCTTGGGCTGTCCCCTCTTCTGCGGGCGACCCGCTCTCACTCCGGGGCGCGGCCCCGAAGGGGGAAGGGCGAAATTCCACTTGCAGGTTGCGTAGCTTGGCTCCACGCCGCTCGCGGGAGCGGTTCCGCACCCCAGCCAACGCTCACGCGCCAAGCCCGCGTGGAGCAACCCACAGGATGATCCTATCCAACTGACGGCTTATCCCCAGCGCGGAAGCGCGGGGCTTGCGCCGCCGAGATTTTTGGTCATCCGTGACCACCCACCGCTGGTTCTGGTCGGGCAAGCCCCCGTCCCCGGCGGGTCGGTGGCCGGCCCGGCATCGACCCGTGCCGCCGAGGCGATCATCATTCCACCCGGCGGAGCAGCACGAGGGTGCGGTCCGAGACCGGGACATGACCGCCCGCCCGGTAGAAACGCGGCAGCGCCTCACCGGTGTCCAGCACCCTTGCCCAGCGCCGACCATAGGGGCCGCGGGGCAGGGTGAAGCGCAGCCGCTGGTCGTGGGCGTTGACCAGCAGGAGGAAGGAATCGTCCCGGGGCCGGCGGCCGGTGGGGTCGGGGGCGGCGATCTCGTCGCCGTTGAGGAAGATGCCCAGGGAACGGGCGAACCCGTTGGTCCAGTCGTGGTCCGACATCTCCGCCCCGTCGGGCCGGAACCAGGCGATGTCCCTGGGCTCGCCGCCGCGAATCGAGCGGCCCATGAACCAGCGCCTCCTCCGGAAGACAGGATGCTCGCGCCGCAACCGGACCAGCCGGCGGACGAAGTCCAGGAAGTGCTCGTCCACGTGCTCCCAGTCGAACCACGAGATCTCGTTGTCCTGGCAGTAGGCGTTGTTGTTGCCCCGCTGGGTGCGGCCGATCTCGTCTCCTCCAAGGATCATGGGGACCCCCTGGGAAAGCAGCAGGGTGGCGATGAAGTTGCGCCGCTGACGATCGCGGAGTGCGACCACCGCCGGATCGTCCGTTGGGCCCTCTACTCCACAGTTCCAGGAGCGGTTGTAGTTCTCGCCATCTCGGTTCTCCTCTCCATTGGCCTGGTTGTGCTTCTCGTTGTACGAGACCAAATCCATCAGCGTGAACCCATCGTGGCAGGTAACGAAGTTGATGCTGGCGTAAGGACGGCGCCCGTCGGCCTGGTACAGGTCGGAGGAACCGGTGAACCGATACCCGAAGTCGGCTAGGGCTGCCGGCTGTCCACGCCACAGGTCACGGACCGTGTCCCGGTACTTGCCGTTCCACTCCGACCACAGGACGGGGAAGTTGCCCACCTGGTAGCCTCCCTCGCCGACGTCCCACGGCTCGGCGATCAGCTTCACTTGGGACAGGACTGGATCCTGCTGGACCAGGTCGAAGAACGCAGACAGGCGGTCGACGTCGTGCAGCTCCCGGGCCAGGGTGGCGGCGAGATCGAAGCGGAACCCGTCAACGTGCATCTCCAGCACCCAGTAGCGGAGGCTGTCCATGATCAGCTGGAGCACGTGCGGGCTGCGCATGTTGAGGCTATTGCCGGTGCCGGTGTAGTCGAGGTAGAAGCGGGAATCGCCGGAGAGCCGGTAGTAGGCGGCGTTGTCGATGCCCCGGAAGGACAGCATCGGGCCCAGATGGTTTCCCTCGGCGGTGTGGTTGTAGACCACGTCCAGGATGACCTCGATGCCGGCCGCGTGCAGGGTGCGGACCATTCGCTTGAACTCCTGCACCTGCTCCCCCCGCTCGCCGCTGGCGCTGTACTCGTTGTGCGGGGCGAAGTAGCCGACCGAGTTGTAGCCCCAGTAGTTGCGCAGGCCCCGCTCGACCAGCGCCGAATCGTGCACGAACTGGTGCACCGGGAGCAGCTCCACCGCGGTCACCCCGAGGCGGCGCAGGTGGGCGATGGCCTCAGGGGAAGCCAGGCCGGCGTAGGTGCCGCGCAGCTCGGCCGGAACCTCGGGGTGGCGGATGGTAAAGCCGCGGACGTGGACCTCGTAGATCACGGTCTCGTGCCAGGGCACGCGCAGGTGACGGTCGTCGTCCCAGACGAACCAGGGATTGACCACCACCGAACGGGGCACGAAGGGGGCGCTGTCCTGGTCGTCGCGGGCCAGGTCCTGGCCGGGGTCACCAAGCCGATACGGGAAGATGGCCGGGTTCCAGCGCACGGCCCCCTCGATCGCCCGGGCGTACGGGTCCAGGAGCAGCTTGGCCGGGTTGCAGCGTAGCCCTCGGGCCGGGTCGTAGGGGCCGTGCACCCGGAAGCCATAGCGCTGCCCCGGCCGGATGTTGGGCACGTAGCCGTGCCAGCAGAGCGCGGTCTGCTCGGGCAGGTCGAGGCGCAGCTCCTGGCCCTCCTCGTCGAAGAGGCAGAGCTCGACCCGCTCCGCCACCTCGGAGTAGAGGGAGAAGTTGGTGCCAGTGCCGTCGAAGCTGGCACCCAGCGGAAAGGGCTGACCCGGCCAGATGTCCATCAGGCGGGTGGGATCAGGTAGGGCGGCATCGGAGCTCATCTACGCTATCAACGGGTGGCCTCGGAGCTGGCTGCGGCATGGGGCATCGCCCCGGGGTACTTCGACCTCGAGGGGCGCTGGGTAGAGCCCGACGACGAGGCGGTGGCTCGGGCCCTGGCGGCCATGCATGCGGATCGCGGCGCGCCGCCGCCGGCCGGTGCCTGGGTGCTGCGGCCAGGGGCCTCGCTACCCGAGCCCGGGCCGTTCGAGATCGTGACCGAGGACGGCGCCATGCTCCCGGCCGAGGGCACGCTGCCCCCGGCACTGGACCCCGGCTACCACACCGTGGCCCGGCCGGGCGGCCCCGGCCGGCGTCTCATCGTCAGTCCCGGCCGGTGCCACCTCCCCCCGGACCTGCACGCCTGGGGCTGGGCGGCCCAGCTCTATGCGGTCCGGTCCTCCGCCAGCTGGGGGATCGGGGACCTGGCCGATCTGCGAGAGCTCGCGGAGTGGGCGCACGGGCAAGGGGCTGGGGCGGTAGTGCTCAACCCGCTGGCAGCGCCGCCCTTCGCGGCACCTCAGGAGACCAGCCCCTACTTCCCCTCCAGCCGTCGCTTCTCCAACCCGCTCTACCTGCGCATCGAAGAGGTGCCCGGGGCGCAACGGTTGGGCCCGCAGTTGCAGCCGCTGGCGGCAGCCGGCCAGGCGCTGAACCGGGACCGCCGAATCGACCGCGATCGCATCTTCGAGCTCAAGGTCTGGGCGCTAGAGGAGCTGTTCGCCGCCTTCGGTGACGACGCCGATTTCGAGCGCTTCCGACACCGCACCGAGGGTCTGGAGGAGTACGCCATCTTCTGCGCTCTGACGGAGGTGTTCGGTCCCTGCTGGCGGACGTGGCCGGAGGAGTACCGCCACCCAGGACGGCCGACGGTGGCCCGCTTCGCCCGGGAGCGGCGGCGCCGCGTCGCCTTCCACGCCTGGATGCAATGGCTGCTGGATCGCCAGCTGGCCGCAGTCTCGGCGCTGCCGCTGGTTCTGGACCTTCCGGTCGGGGTGCAGCCCGACGGTGCCGACGCCTGGGCCTGGCAGGACGTCTACGCAACCGGGGTCTCGGTCGGGGCCCCGCCCGATCCGTTCAACCCAGCCGGCCAGGACTGGTCCATGCCGCCGATGGATCCCTGGAGGCTCCGAGGGGCCGGCTACGACCCCCTGGTCCAGGTCCTGCGCGCCAGCCTGCGCCATGCCGGCGGCATCCGCATCGACCACGTCATGGGGCTCTTCCGCCTCTACTGGATCCCGGAGGGAGCCGACCCCGCCCACGGCGTCTACGTGCGCTACCCGCACCGCGAGCTGCTGGACATCGTCGCCCTGGAGAGCCAGCGGGCCCGCGCCTTCGTGATCGGCGAGGACCTGGGCACCGTCGAGGCCGGGGTACGGGAGGAGATGGCCGAGCGGCGGATGCTCTCGACCCGCGTTTTCTGGTTCGAGGAACGTCCCCCCGCCGAGTATCCGGCCCAGGCGGTGGCCGCACTCACCACCCACGACCTCCCCACCCTGGCCGGGGTCTGGGAGGGATCGGACTCCGATCCAGCCCTGGTCGAGCGGCTCCGCAGGTACGCGGGAGTGGGAGACGTCGGCATGGCCACGGCGGTGGTCGCCCGGGCCACGTACCGGGCGCTGGCACGGAGCCCCTGCCGGCTGGTCGTCGCCACCCTGGAAGACGCGGCCGGGGTGGCGGAGCGTCCCAACCGGCCCGGGACCACCGACCCGTCGAACTGGTCGCTGGCGCTGCCTCTGGAGCTGGATCGGCTGGCCGCCGACCCGGCCACCCTGGCCCTGGCCGCCACCCTGCGCGAAGGGCGGGATGATAGCCTGGGCCGCTCGAGGAGGGCAACGTGAGACGAGAAGTCCGGAAGCTGGCCCAGGCAACCGCCGAGTACCCCCCGATCGGCGACTACGGCCTGATCAGCGACTGTCACTCCATGGCCCTGGTCAGCGCTGCCGGCTCGATCGACTGGTGTTGCATGCCTCGAGTGGACTCGCCGGCCTGCTTCAGCCGGCTGCTGGACTGGCGCTCCGGTGGCCTCTGCTCCGTGACCCCGCTCGGCACCGGCCACGTCAGCTCCCGCCAGTACGTGCCCGAGACCATGGTGCTCGTCACCACCTTCGCGGAGGACGGCTCCGAGGCACGCCTCTATGACTGCTTCTCGATGCGCTCGGGCGGCCGCGACGACCCTCGCCGCGAGCTGCTCCGGATCGTCGAAGGCGTGCGGGGCCGGGTCGAGTTCGAGGTCAGGGTGCAGCCCCGCTTCGACTACGGGACGCTCCGGCCCTGGCTACGCCGGGCAGGCAGCCGGACCTGGGCTGCGATCGGGGGGCCGGACGGCCTCCTGATCAGCTGCGACGGCGAGCTGGACCTGGACGACCACCACGGCCTCTGCGGGCGCTTCGCGGTCGGCCCCGGCGAGCGGGTCCGGCTTGCCCTCCGCTACCGGCGTCCCCACCAGCTGGACGTGGGCGTCCTCCAGGGGCCCGACTCCCACACCGTGGATGAGCACCTGGAGGAGACCTTGCACTGGTGGCGGCGCTGGGCCCAGAAGGGCCGCTACGAGGGCCTGGACCGGGACGGGGTGCTGCGCTCGGCCCTGGTCCTGAAGGCGCTGACCAACGCCCCTACCGGGGCCATCGCCGCCGCCGCCACCACCTCCCTGCCCGAGCGGCTGGGCGGGGAGCGCAACTGGGACTACCGCTACAGCTGGATCCGAGACTCCTTCCTCTCGGTCCGCTCGCTGGCGCTGATCGGCCTCGAGGGCGAGGCCGACGGCTTTCGCCGCTTCGCCCAGCGCAGCGCCGCCGGCCATGCCCGCGACCTCCAGATCATGTACGGGGTCGGCGGCGAGCGCCGCCTCACCGAGTCCACCCTGGATCTCGATGGGTATCGGGGCTCACGCCCGGTGCGGATCGGCAACGCCGCCGCCGAGCAGCTCCAGCTCGACGCCTACGGCGAGCTCCTCCTCCTGGCCTGGAACTGGCACCAGCGCGGGGCATCGCCTGACGACGACTACTGGCGCTTCCTGGTCGATCTGGTCGATCTGGTCTGCGAGCGCTGGCAGGAGCCCGACCGGGGGATCTGGGAGATGCGCGGCCAGCCCCGCCACTTCGTCCACTCCAAGGTCATGTGCTGGGCGGCGGTGGACCGGGGCCTGGCCCTGGCCCGAGACAGTCTGCGCCGGGCACCCACCCAGCGCTGGCGACGGGCGGAGGATCAGATCCGGGAGTCGATCGAGGCACACGGCGTGGATCCGCAGCGGGGCTGCTTCGTCCAGTCCTACGGCTCCACCGCCATGGACGCCTCCCTGCTCCTGATCCCGTCCAGCGGCTTCTGCGCCGCCGACGACCCTCGGATGGCCCGTACCGTGGATCTGGTCCAGCAGGAGCTGGTCGAGGACGGGCTGGTGTTGCGCTACCGGACCGACCAGGCCGACGACGGCCTGGGCAGCGACCGTGAGGGCCAGTTCCTGGCCTGCACCTTCTGGCTGGCCGAGTGTCTGGCCGGCCTGGGGCGGACCGCGGAGGCCCGCGAGTTCTTCGACCGGGCGGCCTCGACCCGCAACGACCTGGGCCTGTTCGCCGAGGAGTACGATGCCGCAAGCCGCCAGCTGCTGGGCAACTTCCCCCAGGGGCTGACCCATCTCTCCCACATCGCGGCCGCAGTGGCGCTGGCCGGCACCGCCTCGCCGGCCCCGGTCAAGTGACACGTCGAGTCTCCTTCCCTTAACGTATAGAGATCCAACTCGCGAAGCGCCATGCGTCTCCCTCGGGCACGGGGAGTGAGGGGCCTGAGCCAGTCCGGCGTTCCCCGCTGGACCTGCTCCGGGAGCTAGCCGTGAGTATGGACGCCCTGGCCCGGGCGATATCACCGCGAGCGCGGCTCAACCGGACCGACCTGCGAGCGCTGGACGTGATCACGATGAGCGAGGGGCTGACCGCGGGTCAGCTGGCCGACCGGCTGAAGCTGACGACCGGGGCGGTGACCGGGGTGCTGGACCGCCTGGAGCAGGGAGGCTGGGCTCGCCGGACCCCGGATCGCGGGGACCGGCGTCGGGTCCTGATCTGGCCCACCCCGGCCGCCCGCCCGGGCTCCCCCGCCTTCGCCAGCGTTGCCGACGAGCTGGCCGGCATCCTGGACTCATACTCGCCCCGAGACCAGCAGGTGATCGCCAGCTTCCTGGAGCTGGCCTCCCGGGTCATCGCCCGCCGGGCCGACGAGCTGAGCCGGAACTGAGGCAGCCAGGCCCAGGAGTAGGATCGAAGCCCATGATCGACGTGCGCCGCACGCTTCCCGGGACCGGGCTCGACTACGTCTCGCTCGAGGAGCTGGAGCGGGCCGGGGTGGGAAGTGTCAGACGGCTCCCGATGACGGTCAAGGTCCTGCTGGAGATGCTGCTCCGCGGCGCCGAACGCGGCCAGGTCAGCGAGACCAGCGTGCGAGCTCTGGCGGCCTGGCCAGATCCCCCGCCCCCGGAGGCGGAGGTGCCCTACCTGCCGGCTCGGGTGCTGCTGCAGGACTTCACCGGGGTCCCGGCCGTGGTCGATCTGGCGGCCATGCGCTCCGCCCTGGAGCGCTCGGGGAAGGACCCGGGCCGCATCGACCCCTCGATCCCAGCAGACCTGGTCATCGACCACTCGGTCCAGGTCGACCGCTTCGGCTCCGAGGCTGCCTACGCCTTCAACCTGGACCGCGAGTACGAGCGCAATCGCGAGCGCTACGCCCTACTGCGCTGGGCCCAGCAGGCCTTCCGGAACTTCACCGTGGTGCCGCCCGGCATGGGCATCTGCCACCAGGTCAATCTGGAGTATCTGAGCCGGGTGGTGCAGGTGCGGGAGAGGGACGGCCGGCGCTGGGCCATCCCCGACACACTGGTCGGGACCGACTCCCACACCACCATGGTCAACGGCGTCGGGGTCCTGGGCTGGGGCGTGGGCGGCATCGAGGCCGAGGCCTGCTTGCTCGGCCAGCCCATGTACCTGCCCACGCCGGTGGTGGTCGGGATTCGGTTCTTGAATGCGCTCCCGACCGGGGCCACCGCCACCGACCTGGTGCTAACCCTGACCGAGCTGCTGCGCCGGCACGGAGTGGTGGGGAAGTTCGTCGAGTTCTGCGGCGATGGCCTCTCCAGCCTGAGCGTGCCCGATCGGGCCACGCTGTCGAACATGTGCCCGGAGTACGGGGCCACGTCGGCCCTGTTCCCGGTCGATGCCCAGACGCTGCGCTACCTGGAGATGACGGGCCGCGAGCCCGAGCAGGTGGACCTGGTCGAGCGCTACTGTAAGGCCCAGGGGTTGTTCCGGGAGGACGGGGCCCCGATCCCAACCTTCAGCGAACTCCTCGAGCTGGATCTGGCCCGGGTCGAGCCAAGCCTGGCTGGACCTCGCCGCCCGCAGGACCGGGTGCCGCTCGGGCAGGTCTGGTCGAGCTTCGAGGGGGCCTTTGGAGCCAGCGCGCCCAGCCCCGCGCGACAAGGCGCTGTGGCGGTGGCCGAGCGCCCGCGGCTGGCGGTCGAAGACGGATCGGTGGTGATCGCGGCCATCACCAGCTGCACCAACACCTCCAACCCCTCGGTGATGGTTGCGGCTGGGCTCCTCGCCCGGAACGCGGTCGAGGCCGGGCTCCAGGTCCCTGCCCACGTCAAGACCTCGCTGGCGCCCGGGTCCCGGGTGGTAACCGACTACCTGGCTACAGCCGGCCTGCTCCCCTACCTGGAGCGCCTCGGCTTCTACCTGGTCGGCTATGGCTGCACCACCTGCATCGGTAACTCGGGCCCCCTGGCCAGCCCAGAGGTCGAGGCCGAGGTCACCCAGCGCGACTTGGCCGTGGCCGCGGTGCTCTCCGGCAACCGCAACTTCGAGGCCCGCATCCACCCTCTGGTCCGGGCCAGCTACCTGGCCTCGCCGCCGCTGGTGGTCGCCTATGCGCTGGCCGGGAGCCTGCGCACTGACCTCACCCGGGATCCCCTGGGACAGGGGCGGGACGGCCGCAGCGTCTTCTTGCGCGACATCTGGCCCTCGGCCGAGGAAGTCAACCAGGTGGTCCGCGAGTGTGTGCGGAGGGAGATGTTCCACCGCGAGTACGAGCGAATCTACGAGGGGGACGAGCGCTGGCGGGCGATGCAAGCGCCCACCGGCCCCAGCTACCGCTGGGACGACGCCTCCACCTACGTCCGAGAGCCACCGTACTTCGAAGGGATGGGGGCCAGCCCGCAGCCGCTGGGAGACATCGTCGACGCTCGGGTGCTGGTGATGCTGGGCGACTCGGTGACCACCGACCACATCTCGCCAGCGGGGAGCATCCCTGCTGCCAGCCCGGCCGGCCGCTACCTGCTCGAGCGTGGAGTGGAGCGGGTCGACTTCAACTCCTACGGCTCTCGCCGCGGGAACCATGAGGTCATGGTTCGGGGCACCTTCGCCAACATCCGGCTCCGCAACGAGTTGGTCAGCAAGGAAGGCTACTGGACACGCCACTTCCCGTCAGGCGAAGAGATGACGATCTACGAGGCCGCCATGCGCTACCGCTCCCAGGGAGTGCCGCTGGTGGTGCTGGCGGGCCGTGAGTACGGCTCCGGATCGTCCCGCGACTGGGCGGCCAAGGGGCCCCTGCTGCTGGGCGTCCGCGCCGTCCTGGCCGAGTCGTACGAACGCATCCATCGCTCCAACCTGGTCGGCATGGGCATCCTGCCCCTGCAGTTCCGAGCCGGGGAGGGTCGCAGGCAGCTCGGCCTGGGCGGCGACGAGCTCTACTCGATCCGGGGCCTCGAGGGGGGCCTTCGCCCCCGCCAAGAGCTGGAGGTGGAGGCGGTGGGCCCGGACGGGCGGACCCGGCGCTTCACGGCGCTGGCCCGGCTCGACAACGAGACCGAGGTCAGTTACCTGGAGCACGGAGGCGTCCTGCCCATGGTCCTGCGCCGGATGATGGGCTGAGGCCAGCATCCGCAGAGAGCATCGGCGGCCGAGAATGGCTGCATGGGCCGGCGTCGGGGCCGGGATCGGGTTCCGTGGATGGACCCGGGGCTGGATCGGGAGCGCCGACGGGAGCTGCTCCCGGCCATTCGTGAGGGGCAGCGCAGTGTCTACGCACACCACGAGGCCGGCCACTTCCTGGTCTCCACGTACCTCGGCCACCTGCCCGAATCGATCGGGATCGAGGTCGGCAGCCAGATCAAGATGGGGGTGGTCTGGAGCCTGACCGGCCGTCGCGAGCGGGTGTTCAGCTTGAGCCGGACCGATCAGGCGGTGGTGCTCTACGCGGGCGGCCTGGCCCAGGAGCGCCTGGGCGTGCCACGCGGCCAGGGCTCCGAATCGGACCTCGAGCAGATCGAGCGCTTGCTTCCGACGCGGAGCCGGCCGGCGGCGTTGCGGCGGGCAAGGCAGGTGCTCGATCTAGTCTGGGCGGACGTGCCCGTACTGGCCGATGCGGTCTGCGAGCACGTGGTGTTGACCGGCGAGACCGCGATCGTGTACATCATCGCGCACATCATGGACACGGTCCGGCTGGTCCGGGAGGTGGGTGCGCTCGAGGCGACGTCCTCCAGGACAGGAGCGCCCGGGAGAGACCCGTACGCGTCGCTGGTGGAGCTGTATCGCACCCTGGTCCACCGGCGCCGAAGTCTGGGCCGGCACCTCGCGGTCGATCGAGGCCCTGGCTAGCGGGAACCGGAGCCAAGAAGGCCGACCGGGACCCCGCGTATCTTCGCGATCACCGCCTCGTTGAGCCGCTCAACCTCCTTCCGGCACTCCGACAGCCGGTGGAAGAAGCGGCTGAAGGTGCCCTCCGAGGGGGGCCGACCGACTCGATCCCGACCAGGTACGGCCGCCGTTGCGCAGCAGCTCCGCCATCGAGTGCAGGCCACAGACCCGGCGAACACCGACTGCAGCATCGCCCATAGCGAGTACCCGCGCTCGACCCCGCCGATCCAGGCGGTCCGGGCCCGGGTTCACCGTTGCGACTTTCGCTTTCCAGGCGGAGGTCCTGATCCTGAGCAGTTGAGTCGCACCGACCGCGGCGGTCGAAGGCCGGCCAGGTGGACCGCCGGTCCGGTGGCCAGCGGACCTGTCACCCGCCGATAGGCCGTCACCAGGTCCGCCGGGGGCGGCCGGGGGCTTGCGCGACTCTCGAACCTGGCCGCCGGAGCATGGCCGCCGCGAGAAGGATCATTAGGTGCCATGTGCGCCCGATCCCACGCCGACGACCGGGCGGAACACGAGTACACGATCCAGGAACTGGCCCGGCTCACCGGGCTCAGCCCCCGCAACATCCGGGCCCACCAGTCCCGAGGCCTGATTCCGTTGCGGGTCAGTGAGCATGAGCCAGCCGACCCGCAGCCACCGGTTGCCCGGTGGCGGTCCCGGTCTTACCCGCTTGCGCGGTGCCGGGTTCCTGCTTGGGG
>CADDZO010000085.1 GCA_902812395.1 bacterium
CTGATCCGCAACGGTTGCGAAAGACTGGCCACTGCCCGGTGACAACTCCCCTCATCGAGAGTGACATCGACCGCTTTGCCGAGAGCGGTCCGCGGGTCGCCCGGGTGTTCGGATCCTGTCTTCCCGAGTTGGGTTTTGCCTCCGTGGTTGGCTGGGCGGAGTGGGGGCGTCCCCACCAGTCGGGCCCCCCGGTGCCGGCCCAAGGCGTGGGCCGGAGCCGGGCGCCGTCCTCGCGACAGCCAGCCTACCGAGCCGCCCATCCTGCGTTCTACCATCAAATGTTGTGAGGCTGGAGTCCTGGCTACCCCGCCCTGGGTTGCCGGCAGAGCCGGGCTGCCGGCCGGCGGGTTCCAGACTGGGTTGCCGTCGCCCGGCGAGCTGACCGCGTCCGACCTCCAGCTCCTGGCCCTCGCGGCCGGGGTCTCACCCGAGGAACTCTCCCGGCTGCTGGCCCGGCCCGAGGGGCTGGAGGAGTTGCTGCGGCGGCCGCGGACCTTCGAGACGCTGCTCGGGGAGAGGTCCGAGGATCCGATGCTGCGAGCATCGCCGTCCCTTGTTTTCGCGGCCCTGGTGGAGCGGGCCGCCCAGGATCTCTCCACAGCCATGTTCGTCGAGGAGTGGCTGGGGCCTCGGCAAAGCGTGCCGCTGTTCGACACCTCAGGACTCCGGGATTTCGTGGCATCGTCGCAGCGCCGCCGACTGCTGGCTGGCCTGCTGGCCTCCTACACGCGCGTCGCCAGCGGGACGATCTGGACCCGAACCGGGCGGGGGTGGCGGCGGCAGCGCTTCAGCGAGCTCGACCCGCTCCGTCTGGCGGCGGCCGTCGAAGCTCTCCCCCCCACCACCCGAGCCCATGCCTTCCGTCGGCTCGGTGACCTGAGCCTGTTCTTGAGCGGGGTCTTCCCCGAGCACGTAGCCGCCCGCCCCCTCGCCGCCCGCCACCTGGAGCGCCTGGCACGCTTGCTGGGCGGCTCGCCCGACGAGCTGGTCCTGGCCGGTGGCGGTGGCCTCGCACAGCTCGAGTGGATCGGGCGCCTTGCCTACCGTCGGGCCATTGCCAGCGGCGCCGAAGGCCCCGCCCGTGACGCCGCGGTGGAGCTGGCCGGCGGCTTCGGGAGGGCGAGGAGGGTGCTGAACTTCATCACCGGCCGCTACCTGTTCCCGGCGCGCCAGCGCTGGTTCGGCCACCCGGAAGGCCCGTAATCTGCGACCCGGGCCGCGGCTCGGCGAAAGAGGGAGAGGCGATCGCGCCCTCGGTCAGCTGGTCGACCCGCACCGGGTCGTGGGAGGGGCAGCACGTTCCACCTGAGGGCCCCAGCCGGACGCGCTCGGTGCGGATGGCAGCGGCGGCAGGGAGGAGGGGGAGCAATGGCGCCTCAGCGGGGGCCTTGGTACTCGGCCAGGTGATAGCACCGAAAGGGCAGCCGGTCGGCCAGCCCAATTGCCCGGAGCCGGTCCGGGCAGTGGTCGGTCAGCTCGCGCCCGCCGTCCGTCGAGCCAGTCGAAGCCAAGGCGTTTTGCCCTTCCTCCTTCGGGGCCGCGCCCCGGAGGAAGAGCGGGTCGCCCGCAGAAGAGGGGACAGCCCAGGCCGAGGCCCAGTATGTTGGAGCGCACGCGCAAGCGTGTGGCGAGAGCCGAGGAGAGGCGGCGGTGGTTCTCCTCAGAACCCCCGGCTTTCGCGGTGGGGAGGTTCAGAATGAGTTCCGGAATGAGAGAACCCGTCCGCGGTGGCGACCTCCTGGCCGCCGCCCTCGCCGCCCAGGGTGTTCAGGCCATCTTCGGCCTGCCCGGCGTCCAGCTCGACCTGGCGTTCGATGCGCTGGCCCGCCAGGACGCCATTCGCGTCTACCACACCCGCCACGAGCAGGCGGTCTCGTACATGGCCGACGGCTACGCCCGGACCCTGGGTCGAGTTGGCTGCTGCCTGGTCGTGCCCGGACCCGGCCTGCTCAATGCCATGGCCGGCCTGGCCACCGCCTACGCCTGCTCGTCACCTGTGCTCTGCATCGCCGGCCAGGTCCGCTCCGAGCTGATCGGCGCCGGCCTGGGCCTACTCCACGAGATCCCCGACCAGCTCGGTGTGGCGCGCTCGGTGGCCAAGTGGACCGGCACGGCGATGCGGCCGGACGAGATTCCCGCTCTAGTCGCCGAGGCGATCGGTCGAGCCCGCTCGGGGAGGCCCCGGCCGGCCGTGCTCGAGGTGCCGCCGGACGTGCTCGAGGCCACCGTCCCTACCCGCCCCGAGCTGCCATTGGCCGACGACGACCACCCTCGGGGCGACGCCGAGATCTTGGAGCAGGCCGCGGGCCTGCTGGGGCAGGCAGAGCGCCCGCTGATCGTCGCCGGCGGCGGTGTACTGGCTGCCGCCGCCTGGGACGAGCTGCGCGAGCTGGCCGAGCGCCTGGCTGCCCCGGTCCTGCTCACCGCCGAGGCCAGGGGTGCGCTCTCCTCCCACCATCCACTTGCCTTCGACCCGCCGGCCGGCCCTGATTTGGTTGCGGGAGCCGACGTCATCCTGGCGGTTGGAACCCGCTTCGCCGGCCCGAGCGGGCTCAGGTGGCGCCTCGAGGCTGGCCAACGGCTGGTCCGAATCGACGCCGATCCGGAGGAGCTGACCCGAGCGATCAGGCCAGAAATCGCGATTGAGGCCGACGCCCGAGCCGCCTTGAGCCTGCTGGTCGATCTGGTGCCAGCCCCTGACGGCTCCGGCTGGCGAGGCCTGGACCGGCTCCAGGAGCAGGTTCACGCCGACCTGGAGAGCGTTCAACCCCAGGCCGCCTTCGGGGCTGCCATCAGACGGGCGCTGCCGGAGGAGACGGTGGTGCTAGGGGGGATGACCCAGGTCGGCTACTGGATGAGGGTCGGCTTTCCCGTCTACCGGCCGCGCACCTATCTTGGCCCCGGCTACCAGGGCACCCTTGGCTTCGAGCTGCCAACGGGCCTGGGTGCACAGGTGGCGGCCCCCGACCGACGGGTGGTGGTGATCGCCGGCGACGGGGGCTTTCTCTACAACACCCAGGAGCTGGCCACCGCCGTCCAGCTGCGGATCCCGGTCATCTCGGTCGTCTTCAACGACAATGCCTACGGCAACGTCAGGCGGACACAGCGCCAGCAGTTCGGCCGCGTCATCGCCAGCGACCTGCTCAACCCCGATTTCGTGCGGTTGGCCGAGGCCTACGGAGTGACCGGGCGGAGAACCGGCAACCCCGACGGCCTGGCTCATGAGCTGGCCGCCGCTCTCGACCGCGACGGTCCGACACTGATTGAGGTCCCGGTAAGCGAGATGGTCGACCCCTGGCCAGTGGTCATGCGACGGCGAGCTCACTGACGCTGCGGCCGCCACCGCGGAGCCGCAGAGGGATCGAGGCCGTTGAAGCGTTTTGCGTGGTCGGCAAGGGCTGAGGCCAGCGGGTACGACCGGTGCTGGCGGTGATGCGGTGGCAGGGCCACTGCCACCCACCTCGGCGAAGTCCCCTGGTGAGCTCCAGCTGTGACCGGTTGTCTGAATGCAACGGCCCGCCGAATGGTGGACACCTCCCACACCAGCAATGCGCCGTCGACCTCCTCGGCAACCTCCGCGCTGGGGCCTGGCTGCGGTACGCTCAGGAAGCTGGCCACGGCCATCGGCAGCTCCGCCATGCGTACCAGACTGCGATCGAGGATCCACCACTTGACCGGACGTGGCCGTTCCCTCCCGGGCTGGGCGAGCGATCTCGGGCGAGCCTTGCAGCCTCTCATCTCCTGGCGACCTGCGGTTTCTGCGGAGGCCAGTCCCCATCAGCGATCCGGCTAGCCATCTGATCGAGTGGAACGCACACGAGTCCTTCCTGTCCTACACGACACAAGTGCCTGTCAATGCATGTGCCCACGGCTGGCCGTGGCATGCACGGCCGCCGGTCGTGGCTCGGTTGCCAACTGGTCCAGACCAGATGGATAACCGCCGCCGCCTTGGATTGATGCGTCATCGACGATGGCCAGAGAATCAGCGGTCCATACCTGGACTGTTCAATGGGGAGCCTTCCCGACAGAGGTGCGGAACAGCTCGTTCGCCCCTTCCGGGCAATGAAGAGAGGCATCCGGAGACAGACCGTTACCGGCCGGAGCCGGGAGGGCCGCCACAACCGGCGCCAAGGCAACGCCGACTGACCGATCTGGGGCGCTCTGGGCTGCGCCAGCGGCGGTGCTCTTTGCCGCAGGAGTTGACCCCGCTCCACGCGGCGAGGGCGCTTGCGCCCTCGCGGTCTCGAGCACGTCAGGTTCGAAGCCGTGGAGGACCGCCCTGCCAGTCAAACCCTCGCCGTCTCTTTGAAATCCCGCTGCGCAAGCGCCTCAAAAGCTCGTTTCCAGCGCTGTTAGACCCGCCGGCTGAAGCCGAGGTTGCCTGCAGAATTCGCGATCATATTTGGAGGACCATTGCCCTTGAGGACGCCATGGCACCACTCTTCCGCCGCCTGACGAAGACCTGGTCGACCCCGCATTTGTCTGCCGCCCACGGTCGGCAGTCGTCGGAGGTTGCTGGTGGAGTTCGAGGATCTGGCTGACGAGCTGGCCGGCCGTGGCATCGACGTCGAGCGGGCTCTGGAGGAGATGGGTCGGCTAGAGGTCGAGACCCCGTCCTGGGGCTACGGCCCGAGCGGCACCCGTTTCAAGGTCTTCCACTGGCCGGGCCAGGCGCACACCCTGGACCAGAAACTGGCGGATGCCGCCGAGGTGCACCGCCTGACCGGGATCGCCCCTGCGATGGCCATCCACATCCCCTGGGACGCCTGCTCGGACTGGGCCGGGCTGGCGGAGCGGGCTCGGCACCTGGGTCTCCGGATCGGGGCGGTCAATCCCAACCTGTTCCAGGACGACGCCTACCGACTGGGAAGCCTCTGTCACCCCGACCCCTCGATCCGCCGACGAGCGCTGGACCACGTCATGGAGTGCGTCACCATCGCTCGCCAGGTAGGCTCGGTCGCGATCAGCCTTTGGTTGCCGGACGGCACCAACTACCCGGGTCAGGACGACTTCCGCATTCGGCGACGTCGGCTGGAGGAGGCGCTGGCCGCCGTGTACGCGGAACTGCCGGCGGGGATGCGGCTCTTGCTCGAGTACAAACCCTTCGAGCCGGCCTTCTACCACACCGACCTGGCCGACTGGGGGATGGCGCTGAGCCTGTGTCGACAGCTCGGGCCACGGGCCCAGGTGCTGGTCGACCTCGGCCACCATGCCCACGGGACCAATATCGAGCAGTTGGTCGCCTTCCTCCTCGACGAAGGTCGGCTGGGCGGCTTCCACTTCAACGCCCGCCGCTACGGCGACGACGACCTGATCGTGGGCTCGGCCAACCCTCTGGAGCTGTTCTTGATCCTCGCCGAGCTACGCTGGGCGACCGAGGACCAGGACCTGGAGCCAGGGGCCCGAGCCGTCTGCTACATGATCGACCAGTCCCACAACATCGAACCCAAGGTGGAGGCGATGGTGCTGTCGCTCGTCAACCTCCAGGCCGCCCATGCACGGGCCTGGTTGATCGACCGCCCGCGGCTGGCTGCAGCCCAGGCGGCGGGCGACGTCCTGGGCGCTCACCGACTCCTGATGTCGGCCTTCGAGGCCGACGTCCGTCCGCTCCTGGCGGAGTTCCGACGGCGGCGTGGCCTGCCGCTCGACCCGGTAGCAGAGCTGCGGCGGAGCGGATATCAGGAGCGGTCGGCGGCCGAGCGAGGCACGCTGCGGGTTCCGGGTGCCGGCTACCCCGCGACGTGAGCCTCAGCCTCCTGGCCATCGACCTGGGCGCCGAGACGGGACGGGCGATGCTCGGCCGGCTGGACGGCGAGCGGTTGCAGGTGGAGGAGGTCCACCGCTTCCGCAACCTCCCGGTGCGGCGTGCCGGCGCCCTGCGCTGGGACTTCCGGCGCCTGCGCGAGGGGGTCTTCACCGCCATCGGGCGGGTGGCGTCGAACGGATTGGACGCGATCGGCGTGGACGCCTGGGGGGTCGACTTCGGACTCCTCGACGCCTCCGGCCGGCTGCTGGCCGATCCCGTCCACTACCGCGACCGGCGCACCCGAGGAATGCTCGAGGCCGCTTGTGCCGTGGTGCCTTCTGCCGATATCTTCCGGGCGACCGGCATCCAGCTGATCCCCATCAATACCCTCTACCAGCTGTTGGCGATGGTCCGATCCGGTGACCCGCTTCTGGAGGCCGCCGACCGCCTGCTGATGATCCCGGACCTCTTCCACCACTTGCTCTGCGGCCAGGCGGTTACCGAGTTCACGGTGGCCACCACCAGCCAGTGCTTCGACGTACGGAGAGGGACCTGGGCTCAGCATCTGCTGGAGCGGCTGGGCATTCCGCGGCGCCTCTTCGGGCCGGTGATTCCGCCGGGCACCATGCTCGGCCGGCTGCGACCCCAGGTCGCGTCGGCCACGGGGGCCGGCAGCCTGGCCGTGGTCGCCCCGGCCTCCCACGACACCGCAGCGGCGGTGGTGGCGACACCACTGCGCTCGCCGCGCGCAGCCTACATCAGCTGCGGGACCTGGTCTCTGGTCGGGGTGGAGGTCCACGCCCCGATCGTGACCCGGGCCGTGCTCGCGGCCCAGCTGACCAACGAGGGAGGAGTGGGTGGTCGCTTCCGGCTGCTGCGCAACGTGACCGGCCTCTGGCTGCTCCAGGAGTGCCGGCGCGCCTGGGCCGCCCAGGGCCACGACCTGGAGTACGGCGAGTTGACCGAACTGGCCCGCCAGGTGCCGTCGGGGCCCCTGATCGATCCTGACGATGGCCGCCTTGCGGAGCCGGGCGACGACATGCCCAAGCGCATCCGTGAGGTCTGTCGGGATATCGGCCAGCCTGAGCCCAGGACCCCTGGAGCGATCGCCCGAACCGTGATCGAAAGCCTTGCCGTCAAGTACGCTTGGGTGCTGGAGCGGTTGGAGGCGGTGAGCGGGATCAAGCCGGAGGTCGTGCACCTCGTCGGAGGCGGCGCCCGCAACCGATTGCTTTGCCAGCGCACTGCCGATGCCTGTCAGCTCCGGGTCGTGGCCGGTCCGATCGAGGCCGCCGCAACCGGCAACCTGCTCACCCAGGCGATGGCGCTCGGTGCCATCGCTGGTCCGGACCAGGCCCGGGACGTGGTGCGAAGGTCGTTCCGACTGGAGCACTATCAGCCCCAGGAGCCGCCAGCTGGCGCCCAGGCACTTCGAGCCCGCCTGTCCGCCGCCGAGGGCATGCCGCCCAACGATGGCCATGGCCGCGAATGAGGAGCGGCTGCGTCGCGAGCTGGTGGCGGTCGCCCGCCACGCCGAAGCGCTGGGCTTGGTGCAGCACACCCAGGGGAACTTCAGCGCCCGAATTCCCGCAACCGATCGCATCCTGATCACCCCCACGGCGGTGCCGTACCGGGAGCTGGAGCCGCCCGACATCGTCACCGTCGACCTGGCCGGCACCCTCGTCGATGGGACCCACCCGCCGTCGACGGAGGTCGCGGTCCACACCCTGTGCTACCGGCAGCGACCGGAGGTCGGCGGCTGCGTTCACGTCGAACCGCCCTACCTCAACACGCTCTACGTGGTCGACCGCCCGATCCCAAACCTGCTCGGAAACTTCGTGTACCTGTTCGAGGGCAGGGGCCTGGCCGTGATCCCGGCGATGATGAGCGGCAATCAGGAGTTCGCCGCAGCGGCAATAGCCGCCCTTGAGGGACACTTGGGGGTGGTCTGGAAGAACCACGGGCTGTTCTGCATCGGGGCCGACGTCCGCTCCGCCTTGGACCGATGCGTGGCCGCAGAGCAGGCTGCCCGCGTGCACTACCAGGCACTGGCGCTGGGCCGCGAGCCACAACTCATCCCTGAGGCAGTCCAGGCGGCGATGGTCGAGGCGATGCGACGCCGCGGCCGAGCGATCTGATCAGGCGGAGCAGCAGGCCGGACGTGCCGCCAAGGCGTCGGCAGGAGCTCTTGCCTCCCGGCGGCCTCGGGCGAGTCCGGGCGGACCTCCGGGGGGCTCGACCGCGGGCAACGTCGAACCGTTTTCAGCTTCCCCCGCTCACGCCGTCGCCCGCGTCGCCTCCCGCCGGGAGAGTGCGTCGATGGCGATGGCAGCGAGCAACACGAACCCGGTCACGATGAACTCCCACTGCACCTGAAGCCCGAGCAGGTACATGCCGTTGTAGATGCCGCCGATCACCAACCCGCCGAGGAGCCCGTCCATCATCCGGCCTCGGCCTCCAAAGAGGCTGGTGCCGCCGATCACGGCCGCGGCCACGGCAAAGAGGACCAGCTGGCCACCATTGACGTTGTTTGACATACCCCCCAGGTAGGAGGCGTAGAGGAGCCCACCGATACCAGCGGTGAAGGAGCAGAGGACGAAGGCCACCGTCCGCACCATGGCGACGTCCACGCCCGCCCGCCGTGCCGCCTCGGCGTTGCCTCCGATCGCGTACACGTAGCGTCCGTACCTGGTCCGCTGGAGGAGCAGGCTCCAGGCACCGACCACCGCCAGCACGATCGGGATGACCCACGGCACTCCCTCGACCACCCCGATGTTGGCCCGGTTGATGTTGCAGATGGCGACCACCGCCACCGACACAATGGCCAGCGCGGCGATCTTGACCACCGTGACACTGGCCGGTGGCGCCACCAGCCCGCTGCGCCGGCGGCGGCTGTCACGTCGCCACATCAAGAACGAGAGGCCGGCCACGATCACGGCCATAGCGACCCAGCTTGCCACCGGATCGATGTTGCCCCACATGAGGTTGTACAGGACGTGCAGGTTGGTGCTCCGGCCGGACAGGCTGGGGTAACCGGAGAAAGGCCCCAGGAGCAGGAGCAACAACATCAGGCCGTTGAAGATGAGCAGGCCGGCCAGCGTGACCACGAAAGAGGGGAGCTTGAACCGCGCCACCAGCGTGCCCTGGAGAGCACCGATGAGCGCGCACGCGAGCAAGGCTACGATGATCGCCGCCCACCAGGGCCAGTTGGTGGTGGCCGGCTGGACCAGCTGTACGCCGATCACGCCGCCAACGGCGGCCACGTAGCCGACCGAGAGGTCGATCTCGCCCAGCAGCAGCGCAAAGCTCTCGGCCATGGCCAGGACCATGAAGACAGCGCTTTGCTGGAAGAGGTTGACGAGGTTGCCGGCCGAGAGGAACACGTGGTGCGGACTGATGATCTCGAAGACGACCGTGATCATGATCAGGCCCGCCACCACCGGTAGCACCCGGTTCTCGCCGCTGCGGGCTCGGACCATCCAGGAGCGCAGGTACTCGCCCAGGGACTGGGCGACCACCTCGGGCGGCATCTCCGGTTCGGCGGTCGGGGCCGCGGTCGGATCGGGCGGCTGCTCCGGTCCCTCCATGTTCCTCATGGCTGTGTCACCTTCTGCCACTCATGTTTCCACCGGCGCCCGGCCGACGGTGCCAGTGGTCATGTACTCGACCACGCTCTGCCGGTCGAAAGCGGAGGCCTTGTCCTGGGCCACCATCCGGCCCAAATAGAGCACGGCGATCCGGTCCGCGACCTCGAACACGTCGTTGAGGTTATGGGAAATCACCATCACCGCCACACCGTGATCCCGAAGCCGCTTCACCAGATCGAGCACCATCTGGGTCTGCATCACCCCGAGGGCGGCTGTGGGCTCGTCCAGGATCACCAGTTTGGAGTTCCACATCACCGCCTTGGCCACGGCCACCGACTGCCGCTGGCCTCCGGAGAGGGTCGCCACTGGCTGCCGGATCGACCGCACGGTGGTCACCCTCAGGCTGGCCAGGGTGGCGGCCGCCGCCCGCTCCATCTCGTCCTCGTCCAGAAAGCCACGACGGACCCGCTCCCGACCCAGGAACATGTTTTGGACGATGTCAAGGTTGTCGGCCAGGGCCAGGTCCTGGTAGACGGTCTCGATTCCTAAGCGAGAGGCGTCCCGGGCACTGCGGATCTCGACCGGACGTCCCTCCCAGAAGATCTGGCCGGCGTCGGGCTGGTGGATGCCGGCGATGCACTTGGTGAGCACCGACTTCCCCGCCCCGTTGTCGCCGCACAGTCCGGTCACCTGGCCAGCGGGAAGGTCCAGGTCCACCTTGGAGAGCGCCTGGACCGGGCCGAAATGCTTGTCCAGGCCGCGCACCTTGAGCAACGGTTCCTCCGCCACCTTCACCTCGGGGGCCACCTGCGCCACGTTCTCTTCGCTCCTCGCGGTTCACCGGGTATGCGATGGTGCCGTCGTCGACGACGGCACCATCGCTCTCGCATGCCTCAGGCGTGGATGTTGTTGGCCGCGCAGACGCTGGTTCCCACTGCTGAGCACAGCGCCGACGCGGAGACGAATTTGTCGTGGATCACCGTCGAGGCCATGTTGGCCGCGTCGACCCACTCCGGCGTCAACAGCGACGCCGGTTGCGAGCTACCACTCACTCCCTTGGGTGGGGAGGTGGTGGCGTTGACGAGCGCCGAGGGAGGGGTCTTGCCGGCGCGCAGGATGGTGGCGATCGCCACCGCATCCTGGGCCTCCAGGTAGATGGGCTTGTAGACCGAGCCGCACTGGTACCCCTGCAGGATGTTGATCATCCCCTGCAGAGTGGCGTCCTGACCCGTGGTCGGAATCTTCTTGGGGGCGACGCCGCGGTTCTTGAGCACCCCGATCACCGCGTTGGCCAGCCCATCGTTGGCCTCGAGCGTGGCGTTGATCTCAGGGTGGGCCGTGAACTGCTGCTGGAAGATGGTGGCGCCGGTCGCGTTCACCCATCCGGGCGTGATCTGGTCGCCGACCAGCGTGTAGCCCTTGCTGTTGGTGATCCCCGGCTTCTCCGGCGTGGTCTCGTTTCCCCAGAGCACGGAGTTGTAGCCCTGGGCGAAAGAGACCGCATTCGGATCCGTATCCTCGCCGCCGTCGAGCTCGAACACCTTGGGATTCGTGATCCCCCAGGCCGAGACGCACGACTCGAAGCCCTGGCCGATCAGCCGTCCCACCTGGAAGTTGTTGAAGCTGACGTAGTAGACGTTCGAGCCAGCGAAAGTGGCTCGGTCGTAGCTGATCGTCTTGACCCCGTGAGACTGCGCATAGGACTCGATCTCCGCCCCGACCGTGCTGTCGAGCGGGTCGAAGACCAGCACCTTCGCGCCTTCCGTGATGTCCGACTGGGCATCAGCTAGCTGGGTGGCGTCGCTGCCCTGGGCGTTCTGGATCTTGAAGTCCGAGCTCGGGTAGCCGGCCATCTGGAACGCCTTGGTCAGGTAAGGAGCGTCGAAGTCGACGTATCGGGTCGACGACGTCGTGTCAGGCAGGATGACTCCCACCAGGCCCTTGCCAGCCGCGGTCAGCGGCTTGAGCGAAGTCATGGTGGAGAAGGACAGATTGAACGATTTGACGCTCAAGCCGGCGGGAATGCTGGCACTGGATGATGACGATGTGGTGGTAGTGCTCCCGCCTCCGCACGCTGCGAGGACGATCGCGACAGCCCCCAGACACGCCATCATCGAGACACGTCTCAAAGGATGGAACTGCATCCAGACCTCCTGATCGAACGAACTGAGGCACCGAGTCGATGCCCTCTGACGCACAGCCTGGACCACCGGCCCCAGCAATTGCTGGCAATCGCGTCCGGTCTCAGACGAGGGTTGGCGGGCACTCGGCACGCCTCCGCTGTCGCTCCCCTGGCCGCCTCCTCATCCAGCGGCCAAATCAGCCGGCGCCCCGGGCTCGACGCGCCAGCACCAGAGCCGGCCATACTCTTCGTGGCCCGATCGATTGCGACCGAGACCGCGATGCCAGCCATGCCAGCCACCAACGAGACGGTGGTCATCGCGCCCGCAAGATCGTATCACGGCCCCGGACGGCACCCCCCGCTCCTCCTCGCTCGCCGTGAGGCGGGCAGCAGGCGGCGGCTCAGGTCCGAGCGCGCGGGGCTGAGGTACAATGCGCCCAGCGGGGATCATGTCCACTCGGGGGTGACGGTTGGCATCAATGCCTAAGGCGAAGTCCCGGCCCGACCGCTGGCCGAGGAGCGTGGGCGGTGCCTGATGCTGCGCCCCTGCCGCGTTCAACCGTGTCATCGACCGTTGCGTCCTGATCCCTCCGGGGCGGGCTCCTGCCCGCCCCTTCTCGTCCTCAACCCCTGGTCCACCTCCGCTCGCGGCCGGAGTTCGCAGGAGACGGCGGAACTTCCATCTCAGGTCCGGTTGCCGACTCCGGCGGGGTAGCCGAACCGGGAGATCTCCGTGGCGCCGCGCTGGCACAAGGCGGCGAGGCCGGTTGGCTGGCAAGCAGGCGGGTGCCTGTGGCCGCTGCTCGGCCCGCCGCAGCATCCCGGACCCGACCATGACCGGAGCGCGGATCGCTCAGCGCCGCAGCTCCCCGAGCAGGAAGATCCGGATCCCGTCGGGGTCGAGCAGGCTGGCCGCCCTCGCCCCCCAGATCTGATCGGCCGGCTCCGTCTCGAAGTGGAGTTTGCCGCGGAGCCGGTCGAAGGCGGCGTCCACGTCCCCCACCCAGAGGCTCAGGTGGTCGAGCCCGGGCGGATTGCCCACCATCTCCGGCGTCCGCTCCACGGTTTCGCGGGCGGCCGTCTCGAACACCCAGAGCCTGGCTGCGCCCGCCGCCAGGGACGCCGATGGTGGCGTCTGCCAGCGCTCCTCGACCTCGAACCCGAGCCTCCGGTAGAAGGTCAACGAGCGCTCCAGGTCGGTGACGGCAATGCCGACGTTGTCGATGCGCTGGATGGTACCCATGACACGACCATAGCCCGCAGCATTGGGGCTCAGGAGCTTTCCGGTTCGCTCCGCAGCGCAAGGATAGCAAGGGCCACCGCCAGCGTCGCTAACGCCACCCCGGCCAGGGCGGGGAAGACCGCCCCCCTGAGACCGGTGTCGAGCAGCCTACGGGCGGCGGGCGCGATCGCCCCCTCCGACTGTAGCGGGTCGCCGGCCAGTGCGCCCACCGCCCCGGCCGCAAATCGAACCCGCCACTCCAGCAGCAGGCCCAGCAGCGACACCCCGATCGCCCCTCCGATGGTGCGACAAAACTGGTTCAGGGCGGTGACCGCACCTCGCCGGCCCCAGCCCACGCTGCTCTGGAGCACGATCAGCAAGGGGGTCTGGAGCAGGCCCATGCCGATCCCGCCGACGCCGGCCGCGATCCCCACCCAGACCGGGCCCCACAGCGGCGGTAGCAGCAACAGCACCGACCCCGCCACCATGGCGACCGCACCTGCCACCGTCAGTCGCTGGTAGCCGGCCCGAAGCAGCACCCGGCCCGAGAAGATGGCGCCCGCTGACCAGCCCAACGACCCCGGGGTGAGCGCTGCACCCGCGGCCAAGGCGCTGCCCCCCAGTCCGCCCTGGACGTACAGCGGGATGAAGGCGCTCTGGGCAAACATGAGCCCTCCGGCCAGGACCGCCGCCAGCGAGGCCGGTCCGACCAGCCGGCTCCGCAGCAGGTCCACCGGCACCACCGGCGCGGCAGCATGGCGTTCAACCAGGCCGAAGGCGACCAGCAGCGCCAGGCCCGCGGCCACCAGCGGCCACACTGGCTGCGCTCCCTGGTCACCGGCGCCGAGCCCGGCCAACACCGCTCCCACCCCCAGGGTGAGCGTGGCTGCTCCGGCCAGGTCGAGCCCGCCCCGCGTCGTCTCGCCTGGTTGGTCGCGGTGGGCCCAGAGCAGGGTGGTCGCCACCAGCCCGACCGGCAGGTTGATGTCGAAGATCCAGCGCCAGCCCAGGGTCGAGACGAAGAGCGCGCCCAGCAGCGGCCCGACCAGCGCCGCCACCGCCCAGGCCGAGCTGAACAAGCCTTGGAGCCGTGCCCGCTGGGCGACTGGGAAGAGGTCGCCGACCATGGTCAGCGTCACCGGCTGGAGGCAGCCGGCCCCCACCCCCTGCAGGGTTCGGAATGCGACCAGCCAGGCCATGTTGGGCGACGCACCGCAGAGCAGAGAGGCGGCCACGAACCAGCCGAGGCCGGCGAGCAGGACCTGGCGTCGACCGAAGAGGTCGGCCATCCGACCCCAGAGTGGCACCGTGGTGGTGCCGGTGAGCAGGTAGCCGGCGAACACCCATGGATAGAGGCCGAACCCGCCCAGGTCCCGGGCGATCGTGGGCATGGCAGTGGACACCACCGAGGCGTCCATGGCCGAGACCAGGATCGCGATCAGCAGGCCGGTGGTCACCCGAATCCGTTGCGCCGTCCACGGCAACGCGCTCGGCCCTGGCACCGGTTGAGATGACACCGAGCCCGATTATCCGGGCGGAGGCCGCTTGGGCCCCTAACGCGGGCGGCTCCCGTCCCCCCCATCCGGGCCAGCACCTCGAACACGACTGCGAAGTCGCGCTCGGCCAGACCCATGGCCCGGGCCGCGGTCAGCATCTCGCCGGCGATGGCGGTGGTCGGCATCGGCACCCCCCGCCGCCGTCCCGCCTCCAGGGCCAGGAGCACGTCCTTTTGCATCATCTCGACGTCGAACCA
>CADDZO010000086.1 GCA_902812395.1 bacterium
GTTCAAACGCCAACAGTTACCGACCCCGTTGGGCCAGCGGTCGAGGCGGAGTCGGAGCCAGTGAGCAGGCGATGAAGCATCAACCCGGCATGGCAGTCCTCTGGACGTGGTCTCGCCGGGAATCCCACGGCTTCAGCGGTGCGTGGGATCGCGATTCAAGTGCGTCTCCTGTGGCCTCGCTGGGCCGGCGGACGCCATCGCGGCGCGGAACATCGGCGCGCTGCGGCCGAATTCGACCACAGACCACCTATTCCGGCTGAATCCGACCACGACCACCCACTTCGGGCCGAAACCGACCGGGGGCCAGGGCTGACGGACCACCTCAGCTGGCCGCTGCCCGAGGACCTCGATGCGGTTGGGCTCGAGGCGCAGCTGCCGAGTCTTCCGCCCCCACTCCCGCAGGCAGAAGGGCTCCGGCACTGACTGGCGACGGCAGGAGAGCGCACGCATCGTGCCCTCTGGGTGACACTCGGTGGACCGACCATCGCTGGCGCCGGCCGGACCATTGCTCGCAGCATTGCGAGGCGATCCGAGACGGGACCCGGGAATTCGATTCCACCCAGCCGAGGTGCACAATCAGGCCGTGAGGCTCGAGGGAGCGGTTGCGCTGGTGACCGGCGGGGCGAGCGGCATCGGCCTGGCCTGTGCCGCAGCCATGGCCGAGCGGGGGGCCGACGTTGTCGTCGCGGACCGCAACCGGCGTCGCCTGCCGGAGGCGGTGGCTTTTCTCCAGGCCCGGGGCAAGCGCGTGCTGGGGATCGACTGCGACGTCTCCCGGGACGAGGACGTGGAGCGGATGGCGGCCCGTGCGCTGGAGGTGATGGGCCGGGTGGATCTCCTGATGAACAACGCTGGCGTGGTGGTGGCCGGCCCCGTGGAGCAGATCTCGATCGCGGACTGGGAGTGGATCCTGAACATCAACCTGCTGGGGGCGGTACGGACGCTCCGGGCACTGTTGCCCCAGATGCTGGAGCGGGGCAGCGGCTGGGTGATCAATACCGCCTCCTTCGCCGGCCTGGTCCCTCACAACCCGCTCACCATCCCCTATGACACCAGCAAGCATGCGGTGGTCGGACTCTCGGCCGGCCTTGCCCTGTATCTGCGCCCACGCGGGATCGGGGTCTCCGTGCTCTGCCCGGGCTACGTCGCCACCAATCTGGCCGAGAACGTGCGCCAGGTCGGCGGGGACGCACTGGAGGCCGGCATGCCCGATGCCACGGTGACTGCGGACCAGGTGGCGGAGCGAGTGGTGGAGGCGGTCGAGGCCGAGCGCTTCCTGATCCTGAGCCAGCCTGAGCATGCCGAGATCTGGGCCCGCCGCGCTCGCGACGTAGATCGCCACATCGCCCGTCAGCTGGAGGTGTTGGCGAGCAGGCCGAGGCCGTGAGCCTGGACCCAGTCCTGCGCCGGGCCGCAGCCAGGGCGATCGGGTTCATGCCCGAGGAGGAAGGCCTGGCGCTCCATCGCGCCGGGCTCCGTGGCGGTCGGCTGGGGCCGCTGCTAGAGGTGGGCTCCTACTGCGGGCGCTCCGCCATCTACCTGGGGGCTGCGGCCCGTGAGCGGGGCACGGTCCTGTTCAGCGTGGACCATCACCGCGGCTCGGAAGAGCAGCAGCCCGGCCAGGAGTACTTCGACCCCCGGCTGGTGGGTGAGGACGGCCGCCTCGACACCCTGCCCACCTTCCGGCGCACGATCGCTGCCGCCGGGCTGGAGCCGGTGGTGATCGCCATAGTGGGCGACTCGGCCACGGTCGCGGCTCACTGGGGCACCCGACTGGGACTCGTTTTCATCGACGGTGGGCACTCCGAGGCTGCTGCCCAGGCCGACTACGAGGGCTGGACCCCCTGGCTAGCGGTTGGTGGCCTGCTCGCGATCCACGACGTCTTCCCCGACCCCTCCCGCGGCGGCCAGGCCCCGTTCCACGTCTTCCGGCGGGCCCTCGTCTCCGGGAGGTTCCGCGAGCTCCAGGCCATCGGCTCGCTGCGAGTGCTTGAAAAGACCGCTGGTGGGGCTCCCGTGGGTGAGCGCGTCGGCGGCAAGCAGCACTACCGCTGAGGTCCAGGTCGTCCTCTCCCGCGGCCAGAGCACCCCGTCCGGAAATGTCGCGCCGGTCCAGTAGAGGCCGTCGGCGGCGCGTAGCCGGGAGACCCAGCCCAGGATCCGGCGGGCGAGGTCGGACCTGCCCAGCCCGTCCAGCGCGAGGGCCAGCTCGCACGACTCTGCAACCGTCACCCATGGCCGATCGGCGACGCAGCGGACCCCCAGGCCGGGGACGACGAAGCGTCGCCAGCCGGCCCGGAGCCGTGCCGTCGCGGCTTCTCCCCGGACTGCACCGGCCAAGACCGGGTAGTACCAATCCATGGCATACCGATCGCGGGGCTCGAAGGCCAGAGGGCGTTCCAGAATGGCCCGGGCCAGCGCCCGGGCGGCACGCTCCCAGCCAGGTCGCGGCCGGCCGAGGTGTCCCGCCACCTGGAGCGCGCAGCGCAGGCTCTTCAGGATCGAGCTGCAAGAACTGAGCAGGGCTGCTGGCCAGGCCCGCCCTTGCTGGTCCCGTGCCCACCAGACCTCGCCCCCGGGCTGCTGCAACGAGAGCACGCAGTCGATCGCAGCCTCCATCGATCTCCACGACTCCTCCAGGAAGGATCGATCCCGAGTAGCGAGGAAGTGGTGCCAGATCCCGGTCGCCGCATACGCACAGAAGTTGGCGTCGGTGTGGGCGACCTCGATCGCACCGTCCCGGTACGCCGCGGCCCAGGAGCCGTCGGCACGTTGCTGTCGGCGCAGCCATTCGTGGGCCCGGCGGGCGGCCAGATGCAGGCCCCCCACGTCCAGGCCCATGGCCGCCTCTACGTGGTTCCAGGGGTCGGCGTGGCGTCCATCCTCCCAGGGGATACAGCCGTCGGGACGTTGGCGAGCGGCGATGGCGGCGGCGGTCTGGCTGGCCTGGGCTGCCCCCAGCACTCCGGGGACGTCAGGCGGCACCGTAGAGGACCAGGCTCTTGCCCAGCACGGGGTCGAGGACACGCTCCAGCCGCCGGACCCAGACCGGCCGGCGGGTGATGTCCCAGACCAGGAATCGGTGGTAGAGGCGGACCGCCGGGTGGGTATCATCGTCGGGGCCGACCAGACAACGCAGCCACCAGTAGGGGACGTGGAGAGCGTGGGCGTGGCTGCTCCCCACCACCCGGATGCCCGCCGCCTGCAGGCGATGCCGAAGCTCCGAGCGGCGGTAGATGCGAACGTGGCCGCCGGGTCGCTCGTGGTACGCGCGCGAGAGCGCCCAGCAGACCCGCTCTGGGAACCAGCGGGGGACGCTGACCGCCACCGTCCCCGCCGGCCGCAGCACCCGTGCCAGCTCCGCTATTGCCCGGCGGTCGTCGGGAATATGCTCAAGGACCTCAGCTGCGACCACGCGCTCGAAGCTGGCGTCGGGGAAGGGGAGGCGGAGGGCATCGGCTCGGACCAGGGCGAAGGCGGCGCCAGGCGGGGCCTCGCCGGCGGCGGCCATGGCGGTCAAGGTGGCAGCGGCCCGGGCCAGGTCGCTGGCAGCAAGGTCGACCAGGGTCACCCGTGCCCCTCTGCGGAACGCCTCGAAGGCGTGTCGTCCGCTCCCTGCGCCCAGATCCAGGACCCGGTCACCGGCCCTGAGCCCGAGGCGCTCGAAGTCGATCGTCAGCACTGCCGCTCCCGGAGCGCGATGACCTGCCGGTAGCGTTCTGCGGTGGCCCGGGCAGCCGCATCCCAGCTGAAGCCCAACGCTCGCTGTCGTCCGGCTGTGCCCAGCCGGCGGCGCAGCTCGGGCGCGCGGAGCAGCCGGAGCAGGGCGTGGGCCAGCGCTGCCGGGTCCCCGGGCGGGACCAGCAACGCCGCCTCCCCATCCGTGCCCACCACCTCGGGCAGCCCTCCGGCGGTCGTCGCCACCAGCGGCACCGCGCAGGCCATGGCCTCCAACGCCGGGAGCGAGAAGCCTTCGTACAGCGAAGGCACCACCGCCGCCTGGGCCTGGGCGTAGAGCTCGACCAGTGCCTCTTCGGACAGCCCCCCGGTGAACCGCACTGACCCGTTCAGCCCAAGTTGCCGAAGCAGGCTGGGCAGTCGCCCATCCGGTCGGGGGCTGGCTACCAGCACCAGCTCGACGGACTCTTCGGCGCGCAGCATGGCGAAGGCCCGGAGCAGGGGTTCCAGGCCCTTGACCGCTCCCTCGGCGCTGGCCGTGGCTATGATCCGGCCTGGCTGGCGCGGGTGCCCGGGCAGGGGGCGGAAACGCTCGCCGTCCACCCCGTTGGCGACGACCGTGATTCTCTCCGGCGCGACCCCCATCTCAGCCACGATCTGATCTCGGGCCGAGGCCGAGACCGTGAGCAGGCTAGGCAGACGACGGGCCACGCGGGCCTGCATCCGGGTGAAGCCGTACCAGCGGCGCAGCGCGGCGCGCCGCCTTCCCCGAGCCTGGGCCAGCTCCAGGCGGCGGTCGATCTGGACCGGGTGGTGAACGGTGGCCAACAGCGGGAGCTGGCGCAGGATCCCGAGTAATCCATAGCCCAGGCACTGGTTGTCGTGGACCACGTCGAACTCGGAACGGCGGCGGGCGAGCGTCCGCCAGGCCCGCAGGCTGAAAGTCAGGGGCTCGGGAAAGCCGGCCGTGCACATGATCCCGAACTCGACCAGGTCGATCGAATCCCGGATCGGACGCTGGCGGCGGAAGGGCGCCTCCGGGCGGTAGAGGTCGAGGCTCTCCAGCCGGGTGAGACGGACCGTGGGATCCAGGTCCGGATACGGCGGCCCGCTCAGAACCTCGACCGTGTGGCCGATCCGGACCAGAGCCCGGCTCAGGTGGCGGACGTAGACACCCTGGCCACCCGAGCGAGGGTTGCCCCGGTAGGTCAGGAGCGCGATCCGGAGCCGGCTCGGGTCCATCTTCAGCACCTCAAGCTCGGCCGACTCGACGCCCGGTGGGCGGTGCGTGTCGTTGCCTTCATCGATGCCGGGTCTTCCTGGGCGAGGGCTCGATCCCTCCTCCCCCGCGTCAGATCGTAGCGAGGTGTGGTACGCGAAGGTACGACGAAGGTGCCTGCGCGCCTCAGCTCTGCAGGGTCCGGGCCAGCAATCTTTCCCGGGTGCCGGACTGTGCTGCCGCTGCCCAGCGCCATGACTTTCTTGCGCGCACATCGGCGGTATCCGACCGGAGACCGCCTACTGGGTTGGCCACCGAGTGTGCCATCCACGCGATCCCGGCCGCCTGTGGTCGTGTTCCCCGGCTGCGAATAGCCGCAGTCGACCACCGCGGCCGGCGCCGGGCCCACCAAAATACGAACATCTCTCCGTCTTCGGAGGCAGGTGAGCTTGCTTGTCGACGGCTCGTTGGGGTGTTGCTCGATTACGCAGGTATGGCTCGCTGACGGTGCCGGCCGGCACCGCGACCAGATCTACAGGTGCGTTCAAAGAAGTCCAAGATGCAAGCGGGCGGATGGGGTGAAGACTTGCCCCGGGTGCTGGGTAAGCGAGTGCATGGCCTGTCGTTGCCCATCGATGGTCGGAAAACCGGCTCTCGGATCGTCTGATGATCCTTGCCGCCAACCAGGGCATCGACGACGCCACACGTGCCTGCCCGTGTCACGTTGGAACTTACCCAGCACTGATCGCGGAGCTTACCGATCTCGAGCTTACCGATCTCAGGATGACGCAGAGCCGGACAGACCCCACTCGACCTCCCCCATCAGATACCATATCGGCTTCGAACCGCTCATAGCGCCGGGCCGATCCACTTGTGCTCTCCGGCGAGCAGGGCAATCGATCCGCGGCTTGGTCCTGGGTCGGGGCCCCTTCAGCGGGATCGGCGACTACACTCAATGTCGATCGGCTACCGGGACTATCAACCGCTGCGGGTGAGGCCTCAACCTCGCCGGCGAGGGCCCTCTGGCAAGCTGGCGCTGGCGGTGGGAATCGGGCTTCTCGGGCTGGTGGTCGTGCTCGTGGTGCGCGCCGCCCCCAGGGCAACGGCGCCGCCGCAGCCCGGCCCCGGGACGCCTCTCCTCGGCGGGCTCGCCCCCGGGGCCTGCGAGGCCTTCGCGCCCACCGGGCGGCCACGAGGCGAGACCGTCTTCCTGGACCCCGGGCACGGCGGTCCCGATCCGGGCGTGATCGGGGCCTCGGTGGGCGGCCGGCCAGTGGAGGAGAAGGAGGTGGCGCTGGCCGTGGCCCTCGATCTGGCGGCGCGATTGCGGTCGGACGGCTACCGGGTGGTCCTCTCCCGCACCGCCGACACTTCGGTGGTCCGGCTGCCGCCGGGAACCACGACCGAGACGACCCAGGAGGTGGACCGGGACCTGGAGGCCCGGGTCCGCTGCGCCAACGCGGCCCACGCCGCGGTTCTGCTCTCCATCCACATGGACGGCTACGACGACCCCTCGGTGGGGGGGACGGAGACCGTCTACGACCCCTCCCGGCCGTTCGCTGCCCGAAGCCTCCGCCTCGCCCGCGACCTCCAGTCGGCACTGGTCTCCTGGCTCCACCGGCCGGACCGGGGCGTGATTCCCGATGAGCAGCTCAACGCTCCCACTCTCAGCGACCGGGCCGACCAGTACGGCCATCTTCTGATCCTGGGGCCGCCGGAGCCGGGTTACCTGGACCAGGCCAGCCAGATGCCGGGAGTGCTGGTGGAGCCGCTGTTCCTGACCCAGCCCCATGAAGCGGCGCTGGCCGCCTCGGCCACGGGCCAGCAGGAGATTGCGGCGGCGCTGGCCGCCGGCCTCGAGCGCTTCCTGGGCGGATAGAGCGGCCGTCAGCGAAAGGCGGAGATCCCGGTGATGGCCTCGCCGATGGCCAGCGTGTGAACCTCGTTGGTGCCCTCGTACGTGTACACGGACTCGAGGTTGTTCATGTGGCGGATCACCGGGTACTCGAGCGTAATCCCGTTGGCGCCCAGGATCGAGCGCGCCTCCCGCGCGATCTCCAGGGCGGCGCGGACGTTGTTGAGCTTGCCCACGCTGACCTGCTCCGGGCGTAGCCGCTCCTGGTCCTTCAGGCGGCCCAGGTGGAGGGCGAGCAGCATCCCCTTCTCAATCTCCACCACCATCTCCACCAGCTTGCGCTGGGTGAGCTGGAAGGCGGCAATGGGGCGGCCAAACTGGACCCGGGTGCGGGCGTACTCCAGCGCCGCCTCATAACAGGCCCGGGCGGCCCCCATCGCTCCCCAGACGATCCCATAGCGAGCTTCGTTCAGGCAGGACAGCGGAGCCTTGAGGCCTTGGGCCCCGGGCAGCAGGGCCGAGGCGGGCACCACCACGTCTTCCAGAACCAGCTCCGAGGTCACCGAGGCTCGCAGCGAGATCTTGCGATGGACGTCCCGGGCGGTGAAGCCGTGGCTCCCGGTGGGGACGATGAATCCTCGGATCCCGTCCTCGGCCCGCGCCCACACGATCGCCAGGTCGGCGATGCTGCCGTTGGTGATCCAGAGCTTGTTGCCGTTCAGGACCCAGTCCGTCCCCCGCCGGCGGGCGCTGGTGCGCATGCCCCCGGGGTCGGAGCCGAAGTCGGGCTCGGTCAGCCCGAAGCAGCCGATCAGCTCGCCCCGGGCCATGGGCGGCAGCCATTCCCGTTTCTGGTCTTCGGACCCGAACTTCCAGATCGGGAACATCGAGAGCGAGCCCTGGACGCTGACGAAGCTGCGGAATCCGGAGTCGCCCGCCTCCAGCTCCTGGCAGGCCAGTCCATAGCTGACCGCGCTGGCCCCGGCGCAGCCGTAGCCCTTGAGGTGCATGCCCAGCAGACCCAGCTGGGCGATCTCTGCGACCAGCTCGCGCGGGAAGACGCCGCGCTCGAACCACTCCTCGATCCCGGGCAGGACCCGGTTGCGGACAAAGCCACGGACGGTGTCGCGGACGAGCCGTTCCTCCTCCGAGAGCAGGGCATCGATCTCCAGCAGGTCAAACGGGTCGAGCCGGCCGGCGGCGGGGGCAGCGATGCTCACACGGCTATTGTGTGCCGGTGCGCGAAGTGGCGGTGCTGGGCGGCGGCCACGGGGCCCTGGCGGTCGCCGGCGATCTGGCCCGGCGCGGCTTTTCGGTCCGGCTCGCCCTCCGCAACCGCTCCCGGTTTGCCCAGCTCTTCGAGACCGGCCAGATCCGACTGAGCGGCGCGGTGGAAGGGGTAGGGATGCTGCACGCGGTGACCGACGACCACCGGGCCGCCTGTCGGGGGGCGGACGTGGTTCTGATCCCGCTCCCGGCCACCGCCCAGGCGGCGATGGCGGAGCGGGTGGAGGGGGCAATCCCGGACGGTACCTTGGTCGCTCTGCTGCCCGGCAACCTCGGCTCCCAGGTCATGCGTCCGCACCTTCGGGGGGCCGTCTTCGCCGAGGCTGCCACCCTTCCCTATGGCGCCCGTCAGCGAGGGCCAGCGGCAGTGGCGATCGCGCTGGTCGCCCACCACGATCCCACCGGAGTCCGGCCCCGCTCCCAGACGGAGGCCGCGATCGCCTTGCTCCGGGAGCTCTACCCGGCGGAGCCGGTGGAGGACGTGCTCTCGGCGGCGTTGCTCAACTCCAACGGGGCGCTGCACGCGCCCCTGATGTGCTGCAATGCCGGCCCCATCGAGCGGGCGGGGGCGTACGACCTCCACGTCGAGGGCACCACCCCCGGCATCCGGCGCGTGATCGAGGCCCTGGACCGGGAGCGGGTGCTGCTCCGAGAGGCGTTGGGCTACGCGCCGCCCCACTGGCCGCTGTCCGACTACTACCGGGATGCCGACTGGTTCTACGGCCCTGGCGCCTTCAGCCACGTGCAGCAGGCGTCCGTCTGGCGGGAGCGGATCGGCTTCGACCACCGCTACTTCGCCGAGGACGTGGCCTGTGGCCTGGCGCTGTGGGCCTCGCTGGGAGGGGCGCTGGGGGTGCCGACGCCGCTCACCAGGGCCTTCTTGCAGCTGGCGAGCGTGCTGGCTGGCACCGACTGGGAGGCTCAGGGCCGGACCCTGGAGAACCTCGGCGCCGGCGTGGAGGACCTGCGCCGCGACTGAGACTCGCTTTGCCGTCCAGCTCCATGGCAGCTTTCCCATGGCCGCCTACCCGGACCTGGCCAGAGCCGTAGAGCGGTACCCATTCGCCGAACTGACCGTCCACGATGTGATCTGGTGGCGACCGCTCTGGCCGGTCCTGACCCTGGTTGCCGCCGCCACCGAACGGGTACTGGTGGGCCCGGATGTGACCCATCCGCTGCTCTGCCATCCGATCGTAACCGCCGCTAGCGTGGCCGCCTTGGACGAGCTGACCGGGGGCCGGGCGGTGCTGGGGGTGGGACGTGGGTCACTGCTCGAGCCGCTCGGCATCCGGCCCGCCGCCCCGGAGCAGGTCCGGCAGCTGGCAGAGTCCGTCCAGGGCTACCTGGAGACTGGCTTCCGCTGGCGCCCGCCACGGACTCGGGTGCCGGTCTTCGTCGGCACCTTCGGCCCGGCCATGATCGAGGCCGCCTGCGCGGGCTGGGCCGAGGAGGTGCGACCTCCCGGCATCTGGGATCCGGGGTATCTGGGCGAGGTCCAGCGGCAGGTGAGCGGCCGGGTACGGGTGGGCTGCGAGGTCTGGACGGTGGTCGGCCAGGACCGGCAGCGAGCCCGGGAGATGGCCCGGGAGGTGCTGGCGGCCTTCCTCCCGGCGATGGGTGCGATGGCCCGCTTCTTCGGGGTCGATCCGCGGGCGCCGATCACCGACGCCACGCTCGACCTCTTCTGTGCCGCCGGCACCCCGGCCGACGTCAGCCGCGGTCTGGAGCGTTTGCTCGAGGCCAATCCCGCCACCGTCACCTTCTCGGGCCGGCTCGGCCCCGATCCACTCTGGGCGATCGAGCGGCTGGGCGAGATCGTGTCGATGCACCACCGCTGACCGGAACGCTGGAACGTCCCCGCGGGCCCCGAGTGGGGGTGCCGAAACCATGAGGCGGCCCCGCCCGGAGATGGGAGGGGAGGTGGATCAGCTAGCCCTGTCCGAACGATCAGCACGGTGGGTGACGGGCTCGCCAACGTCGCCGAGGCGGTGTCAGCCATGACCAGCCGGGTGTGGGTCTGCTCCCACTGCCCGTAGACCGGGAACTCCGTCGCCGAGATGCTCAGCCGATCAGCCAGCCGGCCAACCGCTGCCGCTGGGGTCGCGGTCACCCCCTTGGCTTCAGTCCGGTATGAAGTCAACACTTTGGACTTGAAATCATGGTGAGAGGTCATTTAGGAAGGGGCAGGTCTGACTCACCGTGCTGGTGGATGTGGCCTCCGGCTAGGTGATCGACCTGCTGCCCGACCGGGAGGCTGCCCCTCTCTACAGGTAGCTGACCGAGCACCTCGGCGCGGTGGTGATCTGCCGGGACCGGACCGGCAACTACGCCGAGGGCGCCAAGTGGGGAACTCCGGACGCGATCCAGTCGCGGACGCCAGCCCGGGCCGGGCCCCTGCATGCGGCCGTGGTGGAAGCGGGACCGGTGGCCGCATTGGGCGCCGGTTGGGAACGGGCCGGGTGCGGGTGCAGCCGAACCGGCGGGCTCGGATAGAGTGGCCGCGATGGAGGCCATCTTCCAACCCCACTCGGTCGCCGTCTACGGGGCCTCGCGCGATCCCTCCAAGCTCGGCCACGTACTGCTCCGGAATCTGCTCGAGGGCGGCTTCGGAGGTCAGGTGACAGCGGTCAATCCGGGCCTGGGGACGGTGTTGGGGCTGCCCACCGTTCCCCGACTGTCCGCCCCCGCCGACCTGGCGCTGGTCAGCGTTCCGGCTCCAGCCGCCGAGGCGGCGATCGCCGACGCGGCCCGCGCTGGCTGCCGGGCCGCGATCGTGCTTGCCTCCGGCTTTGGCGAGACCGGACCCGAAGGGAAGGCGGCCGAGCAGCGGCTTGCGGCCATCGCCCGGGGAGCGGGCATGCGTCTGGTCGGCCCCAACTGCATGGGCGTGGTCAGTCGACTGGACGGCGGCTGGCTCAACGGCAGCTACTTCTGGCGCCTGCCGGAACTGGCCGGAGGGGTGAGCATGGTCAGCCAGAGCGGCGCCTTCGGCGGGATGTTCTTCGCCGAGGCGCGCCGCCGGCAGCTGGGGGTGGCCCGCTTCCTCTCCGTTGGCAACTGCGCCGACGTCACGGAGGCCGATGCCCTGGAATGGCTGGCCGGAGATCCGGTCACCACCGTGGTTGGGGTGTTCGCCGAGGCCTTCAGCGACGGCCGGCGATTCGTAGAGGCCGCCAATCGCTGCCCTCAGCCGGTGGTGGTGCTGAAGGCAGGAAAGGGAGCGGCCGGGGCGCGGGCTGCGGCCAGCCACACCGGCTCTCTGGCCGGCAGCCACGGGGCAGTCCGGGCGGCCCTGCGGCGCGCAGGGGCCGTCGAGGCCCAGACCTCGATCGAGTTCTTCGATGCCCTCCAGGCCTTGGCCGCCCAGCCTCCGGCGCCGCCGTCGCTGGCCATCCTCACCATCTCGGGGGGGCCCAGCGTCCTCGCCGCCGACGCTGCCGAACGGGTGGGCCTTGCCCTGCCGGCGCCGGCGGAGGCCACCGTCCGCCGGCTCCGGGAACTGACCCCCAGCTTCGCGGCCACGGGCAACCCGATCGACCTCACCCCGCAGTGCCCGATCTCCAGCTTCGGGCCCGCGGTCCAGGCGGTGTTCGACGACGCGGCCTTCGGCGGGGTGGTGGTGATCAACTGCGGCCTGGATGCCGCCGCCTTCGGGGAGGCGGTGGCAGCGGCTCACCGCCGCACCGGCAAGCCGGTGATCGCCTTCTGCCTCGAGGTGCCAGCGGTGGAGGCGGCATTGGCCCGGGCCGGGATCCCGCTCTTGCCCGGCCCCGAGCGGGCGGTGACTGCCTTCGCGGCCCTGGTGGGACGGTGAGCGAAGGTCGGGGCATCAGCGTCCTCAGCGAGTGGGAGAGCAAGGTCCTCCTGGGCGATGTACCCCGCCCGGCCGAGGTTCTCACCAGGACCAAGGAGGAGGCGGTGGCCTTCGCCTGCGAGCTGGGGCGACCGGTGGTGGCCAAGGCGTCGGGGATGGCCCACAAGAGCGAGCGCGGGGCGGTTCGGCTCGACGCCGACGTAGCCGCCGTATGGGAGGAGCTGGCGGCGATGGGCGACGGCACCGTGCTGGTGGCGGAGATGGTGCGCGGTGAGCTGGAGTTGATCGCCGGAGGGCTACGCGACCCCCAGTTTGGCCCGGTCACCTCGCTGGGGCTGGGCGGGATCGCGGCCGAGGTCCTCGGCGACGTCGTGTTCCTGCTCGCGCCGCGGCTGCCCGGGGAACTGGAGCGGGCGATCGAGGAGCTGCGCTGCGCTCCCCTGCTCCGCGGATATCGAGGCCGCCCGCCGGTCGACCTGGCCGAGCTGGGCCGGATCCTGGACGCGATCGGGAGTCTGCTGGAACGCGACCCGGACGTGGTCGAGGTGGACTGCAACCCGATCGCGGTGTGTGAGGGCCGGCTGCTGGTGCTGGATGCGCTGGTAGTGCGGCGGCCGGGGTAGCCTTGCCGGCCATGGAGGAGGAGGCCGGACTGGCCTGGACCGTTGCCCACGCCTACCGGGGCAGCGGGTTCTTTCGCCAGCGCCTGGACCAGGCCGGGGTGGACCCGGCCTCGGTGCGGGGGCTCGAGGACCTACCGCGGCTGCCGTTCACCACCAAGGAGGACCTGCGCCGCGCCTATCCGTTCGGCTGGACCTGCGTGCCCCTGGAGCAGGTGGTGCGGGTGCACGCCTCCTCGGGCACCACCGGTCGCCGGATCTTGGCCACGTACACCGCTCGCGACCTGGACGACTGGGCGGAGATGTTCAGCCGCTGCTACCGGATGGCCGGGCTCGGGCCCCAGGACCGGGTCCAGATCACGCCTGGCTATGGGCTCTGGACGGCCGGGATCGGGTTCCAGGCCGGGGTGGAGCGTCTGGGGGCGATGGCGGTCCCGATTGGCCCGGGCAACCTGGACCTGCAGTTCGAGATGCTCGAGGAGCTGGGCAGTACTGCGCTCTGTGCCACCGCCTCGTTCGGGTTACTGCTGGCCGAGGAGGCGGAGCGGCGGGGGCTCACCGGACGGCTGGCGCTCCGCGTCGGCATCTTCGGCTCCGAACGCTGGGGGGAGGCGATGCGGGCCCGGATCCAGGAGCTGCTGGGGATCGAGACCTTCGACATCTACGGCTTCACCGAGCTCTACGGTCCCGGTACCGGCATCGATTGCCGGGAGCATCAGGGCATCCACTACTGGGATGATTACTATGCGATCGAGATCGTTGACCCCGCGACCGGTAAGCCGCGGGGCCCAGGGGAGACCGGCGAGGTGGTGGTGACCACGCTGCGCAAGCAAGCCCAGCCCCTGCTCCGCTATCGGACCCGGGACCTCTCACGGTTCCTCCCGGGGCCCTGTCCCTGCGGCAGTCCCTATCCTCGGATCGACCGCATTCAGGGTCGCAGCGACGACACCTTCAAGGTCCGTGGCGTGGCCTGCGAGCCGGCCCAGATCGACGGGGTGCTGGCTGGCCTTCCTGGATTGGGCAGCGAATACCAGGTGCGGCTGACCCGGGTGGGGGGCAGGGAACACTTCCTGGTCAGGGTAGAGGCCGCGAACCCGGACCTGCCCGGCTCCGCGGGTCGGGTTGCCGAGGCCCTCCGCCGGGGCCTGGGCGTCCGCCCGGAGGTAGAGCTGGTGCCGCTGGGCAGCCTGCCCCGGACGGAGCGCAAGACCCGGCGTGTCTTCGACGAGCGCGGTTGAGGCCAAGGTGCCATCCGCCGGCCGGCGACGGTCGGCCCGGGTCCGGGTTCGGTCTCAAGCTCTGCGGAACGACCTGCCCTCTCAGCAGGAGTTAGCTTGGATTTTCGCCGGGCCGAGTTCGACCCCAACTCAGGGATGCTCGAAGCGGAGCCGGCGGCCGCCCCACCAGGGCACCTGGACGGAGGGGATGCTGGCCTGGCGGAGGACCGGTGAGTAGGCGCGGCGGGTGAGGGCGACCACGACCTCGTGGTCGGAGACGGAGATGTCGCCGGCCGTGCTGAGGAAGCGCTGCTGGAGGGTGTCGGGGGTAGCGGTGGCGTAGCCGCGGAGGCGCTGGCGGAGGGAGTCGCAGGTGACGCTGGCCAGGACCGAGATGACGACGTCCAGGTCCACGTTGAGGGGGACGGCGGAGGAGAGGGCGTCGATGTGGAAGGCGCGGATCCACTCGGCCAGGCGCTGCTCGATCCCCATCCGGTGGGCGTAGCGCTCGATCAGGAGCTTGGGTCGGGTGGCGAAGTCGTTGGTGA
>CADDZO010000087.1 GCA_902812395.1 bacterium
GCCCCGTGCGGTCGACGTGGTGCCGGTGCGAGCCGGCGGCGACCTGCTCGGGCTCCTGGCGGTGGCGGTGCCCGAGGGCGAGGGCGAGGTTGACGGCCGCCGCCGAGCGCTGGAGCACGGATCGACCGTGCTCGCGCTGGAGATGGCCAAGGAGCGGGCGACGGCGGAGGTCGAGCGCCGGCTGCGCGGAGACCTGGTCGAGGAGGTGCTGGCTGGGGGGCTGGACGACGAGGAGGCAGAGCGGCTCGCCCGCCAGGCCGAGCGTCTCGGCCATCGCCTGCCCCACCGAGCCTGGGCCGTGGTGCTGGAAGCGGACGACCAGACCGACGGCCAGCTGGCCGCACGCGCCCAGGACCGCCTCGATCGCACGTTAGGCGGCTTGGTTCACCACCGCCTGCCCGGCGCCCTGGCGGTGGTCCGCTCGGCCAGTGCGGTGGTACTAATCCCCGAGGACCAGGCCCCCGACCTCGGTGCTGCCGAGCGCGCGGCCAGGCTGCTCCTGAGCGCTGCTGCCTCGGTACTGCGCCCACATACGGTCTCGGCCGGGATCGGGAACCTGGCCAGCTCGGTGGCAGGCCTCGCCCGCTCCCACCAGGAGGCCCGCCAGGCCCTGCGCCTGGCTCGGCGGGCGGGGGGCAAGGCCCAGGTGGCCTCCTACCGCTCCCTGGGCGCCTTCCGCCTGCTGCTCGAGGTGCAGTCGCCCCAGGCACTCAGGACCTTCGTGGATGAGGTCCTGGGGCCCCTGCTCCGGTATGCCGAGTCTCGGGACACGCCGTTGCTGGAGACCCTGGAGGCGCTGGTGGCGGCGCGCTGGGTACGCCGGGCGGCGGCACGCTCGCTGGGGGTGCACGTGAACTCGCTTGCCTACCGCATCGAGCGCATCCAGCAGCTGGCCGGGCTGTCTCTGGACGACCCCGAGACCCGGGTGGCGGTGGCGATCGCCCTCCGCGCCCGGGCCATGCTCGGCTAGGACGCCAACTCGAATCCACACCGTCGAGCGCCGCTGAGGCTATCCTCGAGCGTCTTTCGGCCGCGCGAACGACCATGAAATTTTTCCTCTTCGGAAGCCTCCGAACGCTGAAGCGTCGGGCCAAGGACGTGGACCTGGCCGTCGATCTGGACGGGGAGCCGGTGGAGTGGGCCATGCTGCGGGTGGCGGCGGCGGCGCCGCGCATCCGCAAGCCGGTAGAGCTCTGGCTCAGTCGGAGCGAGAGCGAGCCCAACCTGGCGGGCAACTACGACTTCCGGAGCGGGCGCTGGGCCTTCTGGCGCCGACCGGGGCAGCCGGGCTTCTTCAAGGGGCTGGAGCTCGTCACCCTCGAGCAGGTGGTGCGGCTGGCCCAGGCCCAGGGACCCTACGGTCCCATGCGTCGGCCCGGTACCCCGGAGGTGGCAGTGGACTGCGAGGTCCGGCGGGGGGCCGATGCCTGGGGCTTCGAGCTGGCCGGGCGCTGGCGTGACGGCTATTCAGGACCGCTGGAGGCGGCAGCGGCGGCCGAGGCCGAGGCCAAGGCCACCGGGGAGCTGGGGCCGGAGCAGGCGCTCTGGTTCCGACTCAACGCCGGCGCCGACCTGCCTCAGCCGCCGAGCAGAATTCGGCGCTGAGATCTCCGGCTCCCCCGTCCGGTGCCGGAGATCTCGGCTCGCCTGCGCTCAGACGTCGTGGTAGAGGTAGAACTCCCAGGGGTGGGGCCGCAGCGCCACCACCTCGACCTCACGGGTCCACTTGTAGTCGATCCAGGTCTCGATCAGGTCGGGGGTGAAGACCTCGCCCCGGAGCAGGAACTCGTGGTCCTGGCGCAGCGCCTCCAGCACCTCGCCCAGCGAGCCGGGCACGCTCCGCACCCTGGCCTTCTGCTCGGGCTCCAGCTCGTAGAGGTCCAGGTCGATCGGCTCCGGCGGCTCGATCCGGTTCTGGATCCCGTCCAGCCCGGCCATCAGGATGGCGGCGAAGGCGAGGTAGGGGTTGCAGCTGGGGTCGGGGGTGCGAAACTCGATCCGCTTGGAGCGAGGGTCGGTGGAGTAGACGGGGATGCGCACACAGGCGGAGCGGTTACGTTGTGAGTAGACAAGGTTGATCGGTGCCTCGAAGCCGGGCACCAGCCGGCGGTAGGAGTTGGTGGTGGGGGCACAGAAGGCGAGCAGGGCGGGGGCGTGGCGAAGCAGCCCGCCGATGTACCAGCGGGCGGTCTCGCTGATCATGCCGTAGCCGTTCTCGTCAAAGAAGAGGTTGGTACCGTCCTTCCAGAGGCTCTGGTGGACGTGCATGCCCGAGCCGTTGTCACCGAATATCGGCTTCGGCATGAAGGTGGCGACCAGTCCGTGGCGGCGAGCGACGTTGCGGATCACGTACTTGTAGACCATCAGCCCGTCCGCCATCCGCTTGAGGGTCTGGAAGCGGAGGTCGATCTCGGCCTGGCCGGGCCCACCCACCTCGTGGTGGTGGACCTCCACCTCGATCCCCACCTCCATCAGCTTCAGCACCATCTCCGAGCGGACGTCCTGGAACTTGTCGGAGGGGGGTACCGGGAAGTAGCCCTCCTTGGGGCGGGGCCGATTGGCCAGGTTCGGGGTACCGTCCGCGCCCGAGTTCCAGATCCCCTCCCGGGAGTCCAGGAAGTAGTAGCCACTGTGGGCGTTCTGGTCGAAGCGGATCGAGTCCAGGAGATAGAACTCGGCCTCCGGCCCCCAGTAGCTCACGTCCGCGATCCCGGATCGGACCAGGTACGACTCCGCCTTGTCGGCCACGAAGCGAGGGTCGCGGCTGTAGCGCTGGCCGCTCACCGGATCCACCACGTCGCAGGTGAGCGATAGCGTCGGCACCTCCAGCAGCGGATCGACGAAGGCGGTGTCGGGGTCGGGGACCAAGAGCATGTCGCTCTGGTGGATGGGCTGGAAGCCGCGGATCGACGAGCCGTCGAAGCCCAGGCCGTCCACGAAGGAGCCCTCGTCCAGGGCGGGGAGGGGGACGCTGAAGTGCTGCCAGCTGCCGATCAGGTCGCAGAAGCGAAGGTCGACGATCTTGACGCCGCTCGCCTGCGCCTGCTCCAGCACCTCGGCGGGGCTGGTCCTGGCGGGGGTCTTGACTTCGATCACGGTGGTGCCTCCTGGGGAGTGCTACGGTTGGTCCACGCCGATCCTAGGCGGCCCCCCTCCCCGCCAGTATGTGCGGGCCACACGAAGTCATTGGGCAAGGACTCGTTTGGAGACAACGAGGCCTTGCCGCCGGAGCGGGGAGGCCGTGTCAGGCAGCGGGGCTCTGCAGGTTCTTCTCCACGAAGGCGCGGACGGCCGCCGGCCCCGGGAAGCCGACTAGCCGGTCCACCAGCTTTCCTCCTGCGAAGTAGCCCAGGGTGGGGATGCCCATGACTTGGTAGCGCTGTGCGATGGCCGCGTTCTGGTCCACGTCCAGCTTGCCCACGACCAGGCGGTCGCCGTACTTCTCGGCGATCTCGTCCACGACCGGGGTCATCATCTTGCAGGGTCCGCACCAGTCGGCGTAGAAGTCGACCAGCACCGGGCCTGGAGCCCGCAGGACGTCCTCGTCGAAGCTGGACTCCTGGAAGGCCTTGATGTTGCTCATGCCCTGAACAATGCGGGGCCGCGCGGCGCTATTCCGGCTGGCGATAATCGACCTCTGGTGTCGACGACCACTCGGCCTATGTCGGCGATGGCCGCCTCCCCGATCTGGCAGGCGCGCGACCGGCTGCTTGAGGCGCTGCCCGGCCTGGCGACCTGGACCATGCTGCTGGCCCCTGCCTGGATCCCCTTCCTGTTCGGGCTGGACGGGGCCATGGCGGTGGCGGTGGCGGTCTTGCTCTTCGACGTGTACTGGCTCTGCCGAGCCTTCATGCTGCTGCTCGGGGTCCGCAGCACCTATCGCCATCTGGTCCGGGACATGGCTACCGACTGGCTGGAGCGGTGCCGGGAGCCGGTGCCGGAGGGGATGCCAGACCCGCTGTCCTTTACCCACCTGTGCCTCATCCCCACCTACACCGAGCCCTACCACGTGCTGGAGGAGACCTGCCAGGCGATCGTGGAGGCGAACTACCCGGCCGAGCTCAAGGTGATCGGGATCATTACCCGGGTCACCGACACCCAGGGCTGGGAGAACGTGGCCCGCCTGCGCCAGCGCTTCGGCGACCGAGTGGCCTACTTCTTCCACATCAAGGACCCGCTCGAGCCACCCCTGGTGCTGGGCAAGTCCGCGGCCATGAACTGGGGCGGCCGGGAGATGGTCAAGGAGCTGACCCGGCTCGGGTACGATCTCAGCCGGGTCCTGGTGACGGACCTGGACTCCGACTACCGGATCCACCCTCAATACTTCGCCTGGCTCAGCTACCACCACGCCCGGGAGCCGCGCCGGGACACCACCATCTGGCAGCCGGTGCCGCTGTTTCACAACAACATCTGGCAGGTGCCGGCGGCGGTGCGGGTGATGTCTGCCTCGACCAGCCAGTGGCAGATGTTCCTCCACTCCCAGCCCCATCGGCTGGTCGCTTTCTCGAGCTACTCGTGCAGCCTGCAGATGGTCCACGAGGTGGGCTACTGGGACAAAGACGTTATCCCCGAGGACTCCCGCTTCTACTGGAAGTCCTTCTTCCGCTTCGGGAGCCGGCTGCGGGTGCGACCCATGTTCCTCCCCATCTACGGCGACTCACCTCAGGCCCGCGACTACGCCTCCACCCACCTCTCCCAGTACAACCAGATCAAGCGCTGGGCCTGGGGGATCACGGACGTGCCCTACGTGCTGAAACGGCTCTTCAAGCACCCCGAGATCCCGCTGTGGCTCCGTCTCTATCGCTTCTGGGCGCTGTTCCTGAACCACCTCAACTGGATCTTCCTCCCCGTGCTGCTGATGTTCGGAGCGCTGATGCCGCTCTGGACCAGCCTCGACTTCTCGCTCACCGACCTGGGCCACAACCTGACCCTGTACTCGGCCATCATCATGACCGCCACCCTGTCCAGCGTGACCGCCCTGACCTACATCGAGCACCGATTGCTGCCCCCCAAGCCCGATCACTGGGGGAGGCTGCGGCGTGCGCTCGTCTACCTCCAGTACTTCACCTACCCGATCGTGGGCCTGGTGCTCAGCGTCATCCCGGCCCTGGAGTCGCACACCCGGCTGCTGCTGGGCAAGCACCTCGAGTACCGGGTCACCGAGAAGATGCGCGGTGCCTGAGGTCAGGATCCGCGCTGCCAGCCGGGTGGACCTACCGCTGGTGGCCAGCCTGATCCGAGAGCTGGCCGACTACGAGCGGTTGGCCGGCCAGGTGGACATGACCGAGCCGGTGCTGGAGGAGTCGCTCTTCCAACAGCACGCGGCCGAGGTCGTGCTGGCCGAGCTCGACGGTGAGGTGGCAGGCTTTGCCGTCTTCTTCCACAACTTCTCGACCTTCCTGGGGCGGCGTGGCCTCTATCTGGAGGACCTCTTCGTGCGGCCCCGCTTCCGGGGCCGGGGGGTGGGGCAGGCGCTCATGGTCCACCTGGCCAGGCTCGCCCGTGAGCGTGGCTGCGGCCGGATGGAGTGGGTGGTCCTGGACTGGAACCGGCCCGCAATCGCTTTCTACGAGCGGCTGGGTGCGCGGCCAAACACCGGGTGGACCGTGTACCGCCTCCGGGAAGAGGACCTAGAGCGCTTGGCCACCGGCGAGGCGGCACCGGCCTAGGTGGTCGAGCCGCCGATCCCGAAGATCGTGACCGGCACGATCGCCCAGAACGTGAACGCGACCAGGAAGGTCATGAACAGCACCCAGGCGGTGCCGGTGATCACGTTGCGCCCCGGTACCGGCCACCAGGGCCAGTGCAGGCGGCGGGCTAACCGGCTGCCCAGCGCCTGGTCGATGAAGGGCCAAAGCAAAAGCCCGATCACGATGATGGCCGGGATCACGTAGGCGGTGATGATCTCGTTGCCGACCTTGAGGAACTGGAACAGCCAGAGGAAGTACCAGTCCGGCCTCGGGTTCACCACCGTGCGAGGGTCTGCAGACGGCCCCAGCTGCATGTTTTGCTGGACCAGCGCCGCCAGCAGGCCGACCGTGAACAGCATCATGGCCATGATCACGGGATAGGGCCAGAAGTGATCGGGGAAGAAGGGATGGGTCTCGTCTTCGGGCAGATCGTCGGCCAGATGGTGCCCTGACGCCCCCATCAGGATGGGGAACAGGGCGAGGCCGATCAGGATCGGATAGAGGATGTGGTCCGGGCCGATCTGCATCCGCTTGGAAGGCGGCTCCAGCACGTGCTCGCCGCTCTCCACCTCGACGATGGGGACCGCGGTGGTGACCGCCCCCGGCCCCTCCCGCAGGTAGCCGTCCCACTGGGTGACCAGGATGCCCGCTCGTTCCTTCATCGCCGCCGCCTCCATCACAGGGGCTCCGAGATCCCGTGGCGCCGGATCAGACGGAAGTGGATGTACATGAATAGCAGCACCAGCGCGGGCAGGATGAAGACGTGGATGTCGAAGAAGCGCTGCAGCGTCTGGGGTCCCAAGGTGGACGAGCCCTGCAGGATGGAGGCGATGAGGCCGCCCACCACCGGCGCCCCCCGCATCACCTGCAGGGTGACCGAGGTGGCCCAGTAGGCCTTGGTGTCCCAGGGCAGGAGGTAGCCGGTCAGCGAGAAGAAGAGGACGACCAGCAGCAGGACCACCCCTACCATCCAGTTGAGCTCCCGCGGTGCCCGGTAGGAGCCGGTCCAGAAGACCCGGGCCATGTGGACCACGATCATGACCACTAGCAGGTTGGCCCCCCAGAAGTGGACGCCCCGGATCAGCCAGCCCAGGCTGACGTCCTTCATGATCGTGGTCTGGACGCTGGTGTAGGCGGGGGCAGGGTTGCCGGCCGCGTCGGGGACGTAGTAGATGGCGAGCAGGACGCCGGTGACGAGCTGGAGGACGATCAGGACGAAGACCATCCCGCCGAAGCAGTAGTAGAAGGCGTTGGCAAAGTTCGGCACCCGCTGGTAGAGCGCCTCGTCCACCGACTGGGTGAATGGGAAGCGCTGGTCGAGCCAGTCGACCACCGCCATCTGGATCTGACGGGGATGGGGCAGGATTGCCATCAGCAGGCTCCCTGGGAGCCCGGACGGCGAGCCTGACCGTTCACCTGAGACTCCACCTCGATCGTGGGTTCGATGGTTCTTCGACTCCCCTCAGAAGATCTCCGCTATCCGGCCGGAAATCTACCACAGCCCCGGATTCGGACCCTGAGGGATTCCCACCTCGGCCCCGGTCGGCTGCCCTCGGCCGAGGCTAGGATGGGCGCGCTTGGAGGAAGTGCCTGATCGAGGAGCGCCACGGAGTCGTTCCGGGCTCGGCTCCCGGTTGCTACGGAACACCGCCCTGATCCTGCTGGCCAGGATCCTGGCCCAGCTGCTGGCGCTGGTCACCGTGCTGGTGGTCCAGTACCACCTCCGCCAAGTTGGCTATGGCCGTTTCTCGATCGTGGTCAACACCTCGGCCATCGCCACCGTCTTTTTGGACGCCGGCTTCAACACTCTCTACCAGCGGGAGGCCGCGCGCCGCCCAGCTCAGCTCGAGACCTACCTGAGCCGGCTCGCGACCGGGCGCCTCGGCTTTGCCCTTCTGTCGCTCGGGTTCTTCAGCCTGTTCCTCTGGATCCAGGGCCTTCTCCCGTTCCTGCTCCCCGCATATCTGATGATGGTCCTCTCCTCGTACGCGGGGCTGCTGCGGGGCTCGCTTTACGCGGTCCAGCGCCTCGGCTACGAGGCGGTGGCGATTGTGCTCGATTCTGCGATCCTGCTGGGGCTGGTCCTCTGGGGCGCCTTCAGCGGGCAGGGGGTCGCCTTCTTCCTTTGGGCTTACACGGCTCGCTACGCCTTCGACTGCGTCTACTACGGATTGGTCCTGGAGCTGGCCAGGATCGCGCGTATCCGCTGGCAGCTGGATCCCGTTTTCCTTGTGAACTGGCTCGTGAAGGGGCTGCCCTTCGCGGCCGCGTTCGTGATCACGACGATCTACTTCAACATCGACGTGGTGATCCTGGGCTTCGTCCGCGGTGACTTCGAGACCGGGGTCTACAGCTCGGCCTATAAGCCCTTCCAGGCGTTGCTCTTCATTCCCATGAGCATGCTGAACGTGGTCTTCCCGGTCCTCTCGGTCACCCACAAAGAGCGGGCCGAGGAGGTGGCGGGGACCGTCAATCGCTTCTTCCGGGGGCTGCTGGTGCTGGGCTGGCCGATCTGCGTGGGGACGGCAATGCTGGCCTACCCGCTCGATCACCTCCTCCATCTGTTCCCCCAGTCGGCGGCTCCGCTGCGGGTGCTCGCCCTGGGGATCGGATTCATGTTCTGCAGCAACGCCTTCATCGGCGCCCTGAACGCGATCGACAGACAGGTCATGTTCACCTGGGCGGCGCTAGGCTCGATGGTGGTCAACTTGGCCCTGAACGTGGTGCTGATCCCGCTGTTCGGCTACATGGGGGCCAGCTGGTCCACGGTCCTGACCGAGGTGGCGCTGTTCTGCTTCGGCTGGGCGCTGACCGCCCGCTATCTGGCCCCGGTCCCGATCTGGCGCCTGTCTTGGCGGATCCTGCTTGCCGGCCTGGTGATGGGAGCCGTGCTCTACCCGTTCCAGCAGGTCCATGGCCTGATGACGGTTGCCGTCGTCCTGCTCGGGGCGGCGGTCTACGGAGCGGCGCTCTTCGCATTTCGCGGCCTGGATCGCGAGGAGCTGGCGCTGGCCCGGAGGGCGCTCCGGCTGTGAGACCTCCCGCTTCTGCTCGTGCCAGCCGGCCATTGCGCTTGGTGGTGGCGGACTTCCTGATGGCGGCGCTAGGGGTCTGGGTCGCCTACCAGGTCCGGTACCACGTCTACCCCAGCTATATCCCCGGTGGCGTCCCGCCAGATCCCAGGATCTACGCCCTCTCCGCCCCGGTAGTGGCGGTGACGTTGGTCGTGGTCTTCGCGCTCCTCGGGCGCTACCGTCTCCGTCGCGGGATCACCTTCGTGGATGAGCTCTTCTCCCTGGGCGGGGCCATGGCGGTGGTGTTCCTGGTGGTGCTGGCCGAGATCGGCCTGATCCGGATCGGCACCCTCACCTTCTCGCGGCTGACGACCCTTTACTGGGCGGTCGCTGCTGGCTGCCTGATCGCAGCCGCCCGCTACGGGATCCGACGGTACGAGGGATGGCTGCGCTCCCGCGGGGTAGGCGTGGACCGGGCCCTGATGGTGGGCTGGGGCACGGCGGCCGACCTGCTGGTCCAGCGTCTGCGCATGTTCCCCGAGTACGGCTACCAGCTGGTGGGGGTGGTCGCCGACGGCCTGGAGCCGGGAAGCGAGGTCGCCGGGGTCCCGGTCGTGGGTGAGGTGGGAGAGATCGAGCAGGTCCTCTACGCCTGCCCGGTGGACACGGTCTTCTTTGCCCTGCCGGACGCTGACACCAGCGAGGTCCTGGACCTCGTGGAGCGCTGCCGCCGGCGCGGGGTGGACGTGCGCATCCTGCCCAGCGGCCTGCTCGACCTGGTTGCCAGCCGGGTGACGGGAGATCAGATCGATGGCATCCCGGTGCTCCGCCTGCGGCATGGCCTTGAGATTTCGGGGCCCAAGACGGCGATCAAGCGCTGCATCGACCTGGTGGTTGGCGGGCTGGCCCTGGTCCTGCTGTCGCCACTGATGGCCGCGTTGGCGCTGGCGGTGAGGTTGACATCGAGGGGGCCCGTCTTCATCCACCAGGAGCGGGTGGGCATGCATGGCCGGACCTTCATGGCCCACAAGTTCCGCAGCATGAGGGTCAATGCAGAAGAGGAGACCGGACCGGTCTGGGCCTCGGCGGACGATCCGCGGCGGACGGCGGTTGGGCGGGTGCTGCGCCGTCTCTCCCTGGACGAGCTACCCCAGCTCTGGAACGTCGTCAAGGGCGAGATGAGCCTGGTGGGTCCCAGACCGGAACGGCCGGCCTTTGTGGAGGAGTTCCAGCGGCGGCTGCCGCGGTACTGTGAGCGGCACCTCGTGCGCCCGGGTCTCACCGGCTGGGCGCAGGCCAACGACCTCCGCGGGCGGACGCCGTTGGAAGAAAGGCTGGCCTACGACCTCTACTACATAGAGAATTGGAATCCGGTCTTCGACCTCAAGATCATGCTGATCACGGCGGCCAGGGTCTGGACGCACAAGAACGCGTACTGAGCGTCTACCTGAAGCCGCGCTGGGCACAGGCCCCGATCCTCTGGGAGGACAGGGAGGAGGCGCCGCGTACGGCGGTAGGTCCCGAGACGTCGCTTGACGACGCCGAGTTTGTGGCTTTGGACGTCGAGACGACCGGCAACTCGCCGTTCCTGGTGCTTGAGATCGGGGCGGAGCGGTTTCGGCTCGACCGGACCCTCTCCTTCTTCGACACCCTGGTCGATTGCCGGGCACCGATCAACACCTACGCGCACCGCCGGCACCGGATCCGCCATGACATGCTCACCGGCGCCCCAGGATTCGCGGATGCTCGCCGGGCGTTCCTCCATTTCGCTCGGGGCGGGGTCCTGGTCGAGCACAGCCACGATGCTTTCGACAGCTACCTGATCGGCCGGGGGCTGCGGCAACCCCTTCGGCATGCGGTGGTGGACACCTCGGCGCTCGCGCGGCTCGTTCTCGGGCTGCCTCAAGGTCAGACGCCGGGGCTGGCCTGGGTGGTCGAGCAGCTCGGGGTGGAGGCGAGCCCGGCCCACGCGGCACTCAGCGACGCGCAGGCCACTGCCGCGGTCTTTCGCGAGCTGGTGCGTCGAGCCCGCCTTCAGTTTGCCTGGGAGCGTGTGGGCGATCTGCTAGGTGCCCTTCCCCGGCCAGAGATCGATCGGTCAGCCATTGGTGCGGCGAAGTCTCGATCACCAGGGACCGGTCGTCGCGATCGCTTCGGCGTTCCCGCAAGTAGCCGCCAGACCGGCTTGCCGCCGGATAAGTAGGCCAGGGACAGGAGAAGCGCGGGCCGGCTCCGCGGCCGGAGTGTATACATCACCAACGGCTACCTGCCCGTTGCCATATGGTTCATTGCACATTTCGCCGAGCCCGCAAGGTGGACTCTTGCACTTTCCCTGCCTGCCAGACGTAGTCGGCTGCTGGAGGACGGTGCTGCCTTTGGCTGCGGACACCGGAGTACCTCGACGGCACCGAGTCCTTCAAGGATCGAGGTGCACTCCTTCTGCGGGTGCTCAGCCCCCTGCTCTGTGAGGAGCCATCGCCGACCCTACACGTCGTCCCCGCCACCGCCATGGCCCAGCCCGTCTTAGCTGGCTAGCTCTTTCACGAACATACTGGCCGATTCGTCGGCTACCTCGCGCGCCCCTCTCCTGCCAGGCTGTCGAACAGTACCAGCTGGACGTCCGTCTGTGAGCGCTGAAGTCCGGAGACTGCCACCCCGAGCAGCCGAATGGGGCGTGATCCGAGATGGAAGTGTTGCAGTGCAGCTCGAGCAATCCTCAGGATCACCTCTTCCGAGTCGGTGGGAATGGTCCGACTGACCTGCCGGTTGACCGTGGCTTGGTCAGGCAGCTTCGCCTTCACGGCGACTGTCCGGGCGCGTACGCCTTCGACCAACAGCCGTCGGGCGATGCGGCCGACCAACCGTTGCAGAGCCTCGTCGATCTGAATCGCATCGACCAGGGGCGTCTCGAACGTGGTCTCCGCGCTGAACGTCTGGGCGGACCTGAGACCTACGACTGGCGATCGATCTCGTCCTTGTGCCAGGCGCTGTAGCAACCCTCCACTCGGTCCTACGATGTCGATGAGTCGCTGCGTTTCTTGACGTGCCAGGGCCCCGATCGTGCGGATCCCTACCATGCGGAGGTGTTCCTGGATCTGCGGTCCCAGACCGGGTATCACCTCGATTGGCAAGGGGGCAAGGAATTCCTCCTCTGTGCCGGGTGGGACCATCACGAGGCCGTCTGGCCTGCGGATCGATCCCGCGATCTTGGCAACAGACTTGCTGGTGGCTACACCGATGCTAGCAGTGAGCCCCGTTTCAGTGGAAATCGCATGCTTGATTCGGCGAGCGACGTCTTCCGGGGATGAGGTTCCATGTCTCGTTCGAGCTGTGACGTCGAGATAAGCTTGATCGAGAGCAACTGATTCAATCAACTCCGGAGAAGTGAATCGGCGAAGAATCGCAGATATATGTCGGCCTGCCTCGCGATAAGCGGCATGATTGGGTTTGACAACTATGAGGTCCGGACAGTGGTCCGATGCCTCCTTCAATAGCTGCCCCACATGGACCCCGAACAGGCGAGCCTCATCTGAAACACTAATGACGGTGGCTCGCGACGACCGTCCAGCGACGGCGACTGGCCGTCCTTTCAGGTAAGCCTCTTGTCGCTGGTGCACAGAGGCCAAGAAGGCATCCACCTCTACGTGCATAATGGTCCGCGGCCACGCATCACCCCGTGACATGGCATCAGCAGTGTACCAGTGATAGTGGATGAGCGAGCTAGGGCTGGGCGCTGATGGGCCATGCGTGGCGCAGGCCCCTGAGGTGGACGTGGAGGGGGGCGTCCCCGGGCGTGGCGGTCGATCCTGGCCACACTCTGAGGGGTCTGCGTCGGGGCCGGAGACGTGCGTACGCTGACCCGACGGACCACTCCCGGCGAGCCGTTGGGTTGGGGGCATAATTTTTTAGCCGTGGTTCGACCACTCGGCGGCTCGCGACGAGTGCGTGGGACCGGTGCCTGGCCGTTGTAGCTGCTCTCCCTCCCGGCTCAAGTCCGGCAAGCAGCAACGGGAGCCGGCCAGCGGATGGGGTCCGAGTTGGGGTAAGACGTCGCCGTTCCAGGTCAGCATGGCGGCGCTGACGCCGACCTGCTCTCGCATGATGCACCGGATCCTTCCCGCCGTGCGGTACGAGTCGCCGGGGTCTGCCGACCTCTGGGCTTCGGTGGCCTCCGGCCGAGGTCACGGACCATCACCAGGGATCAGGCCTGGTCCGGGAACCTCGACGTCTCGGTCGGAGGGAGCGGAGGCACGGCCGGAGTCGGGGTTGTGCACACGCCTACAATGTCCGCCACCTCGGTTTCAGCCATCTCCCAGGGGCTCCTGTTTGGTCCGGCAGCGGCATCCCGCTGCGCCCGGGGCAGGGGCCCGATTGCTGATGGCTAGCAATTCCATCGCCGCCCGTGCCGCCGCGGCACCGCGGGCCACCGCGGTCGCCTCTCCCTAAGTGCCCGCTCGGGGCTGACGGTCGTGACCTGCGCTGGCGCCTGCCTACGCGGTCTGCCGGCATATCTGGTTCTACCCGACCACCCCGCTCGAGGTCATCATCGGATTCACGACGTGGCCTTCCCGGTGGAAACGTGGCGGTCGGGCGAGGAGCTGGTCTGGAGATCCTTTTACACCTACCCTGGCCTGCTGTTCCTGCTGGGGGGCTGATTGGCGTAGCCGTCTCCCCCGCTCCACGTGGAAGCGGCCGGCCTCTTGCGGGCCCACATCCTGGAGCCGTTGGCCTTCTTCTTCATGCAGGGGGCGGCGGTGCGGTCGAGCCGGGCCACGTACCTGGTGCTGGCCGGGCTGGGGCCGTGCGGCCTGGTGCCCGGGCTCACCAACTCCTTCGTGGTGGTGGAGGCGATGCGGCACCACGTGCTCAACATGGCCGTGCGCCCGCCGGTTGTGTGATCTAATAGCGGCTCCTCTACCTGGTGCCACTGATCGCGGTCGCCGGCGCGGTGGTGCTCCATGGCCGTCGACCGGCGCCTGCGCCTGGGGGCGCTGGCCTTCGCCGCCTGACGATGGTTGCCGTGCTCCTGAGCTTCCTCCTGGGGCGAGTACCAGCCCTGGCCGCGGTCGGGATCGGGCTGGCCCTCTCCCATCGCTGGCGGTGGCGCCTGGTGCCGGCGGTGCTGGTGGTGGGGGCGGGTGGACCCAGGTGCCCCCGATCGAGCATCGTCTCATGTGCGAGCTAAATCCTCAGATCGGATCAGTTCCCCCGTCATGCGCCTCAAGCTGTGGCGGGCCACCCTCCACATGCCGCCCAGCACCCGGTGTTCGGGGCCGGCATGAGCGCCTTTCAGCACACGATCCAGCCGTACGTCAGAGGGTCCTCACCGACCAAGCAGCTGATGATGTATCCGCACAACCTCGTCCCCCAACTTTTCTGGACCGAGACCGGGTGCAGGGC
>CADDZO010000088.1 GCA_902812395.1 bacterium
ATATCCGATGATCAGCCTGAGCGTAGAGCCAGTCTGGCGGACCAGGTCAAGTTCAGCCTCGGGGTGGGCGCCTAGGGGCTCAGGAGGGAGCCTGGGGTCGAAATCCCTGCGCGAAGATCGGGGCTAATGGCGCGCGGGCTCCCGGATTACCCCATGAAGGGCACGGTGGGGCGGGGTCGTCGTCGCAACCACGCCCGGTCGCCCTGCCGGGGGCATCCCAACCACCTCTCCCGTCGAATCCCAGGCGCCGAGCCTCCGGGAGGTCCAGACACCGAGCCTCCACCGCCGAGGTCCGCGCTCCCCTACCCTACGCCCATGCTGCTCGAGGGCAAGAAGCTGCTGGTGACCGGCGTGCTCGATCGCCGGAGCATTGCCTTCTCGATCGCGGAGGAGGCGCAGCGGGCCGGGGCCGAGATCGTGCTGACCAGCTTTGGCCGGGTGATGAGCATCACCCGAATGATGGCCAAGCGCCTGCCCCACCCTCCCGACGTCTTGGAGCTGGACGTGACCCGGGCCGAGGACCTGGCCGGGGTGCGCGAAGAGCTGGGCCGGCGCTGGGGAGGTCTCGATGGCTGGGTTCACTCGATCGCGTTCGCTCCCGACGACGCCCTCGGTGGTCGCTTCCTGACCACCCCCTGGGAGAGCGTGGCCACCGCCTTCCGGATCAGCGCCTTCTCGCTCAAGGAGGTGGCGATGGGGCTGCTCCCGCTGATGCAGGAACGGGGCGGCTCGATCGTTGCCATGGACTTCGACAACGCGGTCCAGGCCTGGCCCTCGTACGACTGGATGGGGGTGAGCAAGGCCGCGCTGGTCGCGATCGTCCGCTACCTGGCCCGCGATTTGGGCCGCTACCGGATCCGTGTCAACGCGGTCTCGGCCGGTCCGGTGCGGACCATGGCCGCCCGAGGGGTCCCCGGCTTCGACGCCATCCAGGAGGAGTGGGCACGGAGGGCACCGCTGGGCTGGGACGCCTCCGACCCAAGCCCGGTGGGGAAGACCGTCTGTGCGCTGCTCAGCGACTATCTGCCCGCCACCACCGGCGAAGTGGTCCACTGCGATGGCGGTCACCACGCCCTCGCCTACCCACTGCCCGAGCAAGACCGGTAGCCTTTAGCCTTCTGCGCTCCTCGTCACACACGGGCCGCTGGCCCTTCCAGTTGCCAGCTCTGTGCGCGACAATGGTCTCGACTTGGACATCGGGTTTCTGGTCTATCCGCGACACACGCCGCTGGATCTGATCGGGCCGTGGGAAGTCCTATCCCGTATCCCCGATGCCCGTACTCACCTGATCTGGACCCGACCTGGCCCGGTGCAGGCCGAGGGCGGGATCGAGATCAGCGCTACGGTGTCGTTCGCCGACGCACCGCCCCTGGACGTGTTGCTGGTGCCGGGTGGCCCGGGTCAGCTCTCGCTGATGAAGCACACGCTGTTGATGGATTACATCCGCTCCTGTGCCAGGGACGCGCTGTGGGTGTGCTCGGTGTGCACGGGGGCGTTGCTGCTGGCACAGGCCGGAGTCCTGCGGGGGCGCCGGGCCTCTACCCACTGGCTCGCCCGTGAGGCCCTGAGCAGCTTCGGGGTGGAGGTCTCCGACCAGCGGGTCTGCTTCGACGGCAAGTTCGCCACCTCGGCCGGGGTCTCGGCCGGGATCGATCTGGCGCTGGAGCTGGCTCGGCGGCTGGCCGGAGACGAGGTGGCACGCGAGATCCAGCTCCAGATCGAGTACGACCCGGCTCCGCCGCTGCAGTGCGGTTCGCCCCGCTGTGCGCCGGCGGAGGTCGTGGACCGCTTGCGCCAGCGGGCGCGCCGCTACCGATGAGCGGTGCGGAACCTGCGCGTGCCGGGAGGACCGGCGGTTGCCATGACAGGGGGTGGGCCTGTTGCGAGAGTGCCTGGTCATGTACGTCGACGCAGCGCTCGACCGGAGCGGCCGGGCCGGGTGCGGTCTGGCCGTTTTCTTTCGCGGCCGGGCCGTCTACACGGAGTCTTTCGGCTTCGCCCACGCCGGCGGTTCGGCCCAGCTGGAGGCGCACGTCTGCGCCGGTGCGCTGGAGCTGGCGGCGGTGCGCTGGCCGCTCCATCGGGTGGTGGTGCGCACCGACTGCGCTCCGGTGGTGCGTAGCCGGGTCCCCACCAGCGAGACGTTCCGGGCGGCGCTGCACGAGGTGCGCGAGCGTGTGCGCCGTGGCCACCGCGTGGTCCGCTACGTGAGCCGGCGCGCCAACCCGGCCCACGAGCTGGCCCGCGCCGGCCTCCGCCGCCTTGCCCGCCAGCGGCTGGAGGTGGCGGCCTGATGTGCTCAGCCCCGGTTGAGGCGGCGTGCGCTTCGGTAGGCGTCGAGCACGCTGTACGCCACCAACCCCATCCCGCCCAGCTCCATCGGGACCCCGAGCGCGGCCCCGACCACGGACAGATCCAGGTCGGTGCCCAGCACCTCCAGCAGGCCGGCCGAACCGAGCAGGGCCACCCCTCGGACTACCTGGCCCAGATAGAGGTGGCCGAGGCCGGGCACCAGGCCGAGCACGGCTGCCAGCCAGGGGCGGCGCCGCCGACAGCGACAGCCCGGGAGCGGGGCGCCGCAGTGGAGGCAGACTGCGGATGCGGTCATGGCTCGATTGTTCCCCGCGGCTGCCGCTTCCAACCGACCCCGAGCGGGCGGCGGTGGTGCTACGTTCGGTGGCGTCAGAGTGATCAGCCTGGTGGGGAACCGCGTGGTGGCAAGCGGAGGTTGGCGATGGACCTGAGCTACACGGCCGAGGAAGAGGCCTTTCGGCGTGAGGTGCAGGAGTGGCTGGCGGCCAACCTGCCCGAGGAGTGGCGGTACCGGGGGGTGGGCGGGTATCGGGAGGAGCGGGACCAGGACATCCAGCGCGAGTGGCAGCGGCGTCTCCACCGCGGTGGTTGGCTGCAGCTCGGCTGGCCCCGCGAGCGAGGCGGCCGCGGTGCCACCCCGGTGATGCAGGCCATCTACGCGGAGGAGATGGCCAAGGCGGGTGCCCCGCCGATCCTGGGCCGGCTCGGAGTCACCCTGCTCGCCCCGCTGCTCAGCGTCTACGGAAGTGAGTGGCAGCAGCGGACCTACCTGGACCGGATCCTCTCCGGCGACCTGATCTTCTGCCAGGGCTTCAGCGAGCCGAACGCTGGCAGCGACCTGGCCGGTCTGCAGAGCCGGGCCGAGCGTCGGGATGGTCACTGGGTGCTGAGCGGCCAGAAGACCTGGTCCAGCGGTGCCCACTACGCCGACCGCAGCTTCCTGCTTGCCCGAACCGATCCCTCGGCGCCGCCCCACCGCGGGATCGGGATGTTCCTGGTCGATATGCACCAGCCCGGGGTGGAGGTGCGCCCCATCGTCCAGATGACCGGTAGCGGCGAGTTCTGCGAGATCTTCTTGAGCGAGGCGCGGGTGGAGGACCGGGACCTGGTCGGCGGCCCCACCGACGGCTGGCGGATGGCCATGGCCACCTTCGGCTTCGAGCGAGGCGGGCTGGCCAACGCCGCTCGCTTCGAGCGCGCGGTTTCGGCGTTGGCCGACCTGGCTCGGGACCGGGGCGTGGGCGCGGACCCGCTGGTGCGGCAGCGGGTGGCCCAGGCCCGGATCGAGTCCCACGTCTTCCGGGTGAACGACCTGCGCAGCCTGACCAGGGCCCAGCAGGGCCAGGTGCCCGGGCCCGAGGCCAGCCTGACCAAGCTGTTCTGGAGCGAGATGGACAAGCGCCTGCAGGAGACCGCGGTCGCCATCCAGGGCATGTACGGGGCCCTGGCCCCGGGTTCGCCCTGGGCGGTGGAGGAGGGGCGCTGGCAGTACGGCTGGTACTGGGCCCAGGCGGAGACGATCTACGCCGGCTCCTCCGAGATCCAGCGCAACATCATCGCCGAGCGCGTGCTCGGGCTTCCCCGGGGCAGATGAGCTCGGTTGTCGAACGGCTCCGGGCCCGCCTGGGCTGGGAGGGGGAGGAGCGTTCGAGCCCCATCGAAGCCGGGCACGTTCGCCGCTTCGTCGAGGCAATCGGGGATCCCGACCCCCGCTGGCAAACCGAGGCTCCGCCCACGTTCGTGGTGGCGCTGGGCCAGGAGACCCCGGAACTGCCTGAGGCGCTGGAGTACGGCAGCGGCTGGCTCAACGGCGGGGATCGCTTCGAGTACCTTGAGCCGATCCGGATCGGCGACGTGATCACCTCCCGCACCCGCTTCGCCGACGTCTTCGAGAAGCACGGCTCCAGCGGTGGCCTCCTCTTCCTGGTCTTCGAGACCGAGTACCGCAACCAGCACGGGCGGACCGTGGTCCGCAGCCGCGGGACCAGGATCCGGCGATGAGGGTGGAAGCGGGGCAGGAGCTGCCCGAGCTGGTCAAGCACCCGACCACGCGCCAGCTGGTCCAGTACGCCGGCGCGTCGGGCGACTTCTACGAGATCCACTACGACCAGGAGTTCGCCCGCTCGGTGGGGTTGCCCGGCGTGATCCTCCACGGCCTCCTCAAGGCCGCCTTCCTGGGCCAGCTGGTGACCTCCTGGCTGGGCAGCCATGGGCGGCTGCGCAGCCTGGAGGTCTCCTATCGAGGCCTGGACCTGCCCGGCCGGCCGCTGCACTGCCGGGGCCGGGTTCGCTCGGTGGAGGGGAGCTGGGCGGAGCTGGAACTCTGGACCGAGGACGCCGAGGGCCGTCGCACCACCGTGGGCAGCGCCACGGTCGAGCTCGAGGCCGGCTGAGTGGAGGAGGCAGGGGAGATGACCACCGAGGAGCCAGGCGGCTACGAGGCCGCGCTCCGGGAGTTCCGCTGGGAGGTTCCCGAGCACTTCAACTTCGCCCGGCACGTGGTCGGCCGCTGGGCCCGCGACCCGGACAAGCTGGCCATGCTCTGGCTGGGGCAGGACGGCACCGAGCGGCGGCTCACCTTTCGCGACTTCGACCGGCGCTCGGACCAGGTCGCCGCCGTCCTCCAGCGCCACGGCGTTGCCCCCGGCGATCGGGTCATGGTCCAGCTACCCCGTATCCCGGCCTGGTGGGAGACGCTGCTGGGCTGCACCAAAGCGGGAGCGGTGGCGGTGCCGGGGACCGTTCTCCTCACCGCCAAGGACATCGCCTACCGGGTCGGCCGTGCCCAGGGGGTGGCCTACGTCACCGACGCCGAGGGAGCGGCCAGGGTGGACGAGGTCCGCTCGGAGTGCCCCTGGCTGCGGCTGCTGCTCCAGGTGGGGGGCGAGCCGCGGGCGGGCTGGCTCGACTACGAGCGCGAGCTGGCCGCCGCCGATGCCAGCCGGGCGGTGGAGACCCGGAGCGACGATCCCGCCCTGATCTACTTCACCTCGGGCACCGTGGGACCGCCCAAGATGGTGCTCCACAGCCACGCCTCCTATGGGATCGGCCATCTGGTGACGGGCCGCTTCTGGCTCAACCTCCGCCCCTCGGACCTGCACTGGAACCTCTCCGACACCGGCTGGGCCAAGGCCGCCTGGTCCTCCCTGTACGGGCCCTGGACCATGGGCGCGGCGCTGTTTGTCCAGGACGCCCGTGGGCGCTTCTCCGCCAGCGAGACCCTGGAGGTGCTGGAGCGCTATCCGATCACCACCTTCTGCGCCCCGCCCACCGCCTACCGCATGCTGGTGCTGGAGGACCTGGGCCGGCGGCGGCTGGGGCTGCGCTGGTGCGTGGGGGCGGGGGAGCCGCTCAACCCGGAGGTGATCGGCAGCTGGGAGAGGGGCACCGGCCTGGTGATCCGGGACGGCTACGGGCAGACCGAGACCGTCCTCGTCTGTGGCAACTTCCCTGGCCTCGAGGTCCGGCCGGGCTCGATGGGCAGGCCCTCGCCCGGCTTCGAGGTCGCGGTCATCGACGAGGAGGGACGGCCTCTGCCCTCGGGGGCCGAAGGCGACATTGCGGTTCGGGTCCGGCCCGAGCGCCCGGTGGGCATCTTCCGCGAGTACTGGCAGGACCCGGAGGCGACCGCAGCCGCCCACCGGGGCGATTGGTACGTGACCGGCGATCGGGCCGTGACCGACGCCGACGGCTACCTCTGGTTCGTGGGCCGGGCCGACGACGTCATCATCTCGGCCGGCTATCGGATCGGGCCCTTCGAGGTGGAGAGCGCCCTGGTCGAGCACCCGGCGGTGGCCGAGGCTGCGGTGGTGGGCAAGCGGGACCCGCTCCGAGGGACGATCGTGAAGGCCTTCTGCGTCCTCGGCCCCGGCTACCGGGCTAGCCCGGAGCTGGCCTCGGAGATCCAGGAGCACGTCCGCCGCACCACCGCCCCCTACAAGTACCCCCGCGAGGTCGAGTTCGTCTCCGAGCTGCCCAAAACCATCAGCGGCAAGATCCGACGCGTGGAGCTGCGCCAGCGCTCGTAGCATCGGCTCGGATGGCCGGTACGCTGACGTACAATCCGTTTTTGCCCGAGGTCAGGGAGGATCCCTACCCGCTCTACCGCGCGCTCCGGGAGCGGGACCCGGTCCACCGTAGCCCTGATCTGCCGATGTGGGTGCTGACCCGTCACCGCGACGTCGCCGCCGTCCTGCGCGACCCCCGTGTGTCGGTCGACGAGCGCCGCATCGACGGCTACCAGCCGCCGCCGGAGGCCGAAGGGGTGGCGCGCTCGATGCTGTTCACCGATCCGCCCGATCACACCCGGCTGCGGGCGCTGGTCAACACCGTCTTCACCCCACGTCGGGTCCAGGCTCTCCGCCCACGGATCGAGGCCATCGTGGAGACGGCGCTGGCCAGGGCCGCCGAGCGAGGGGAGATGGAGCTGATCGACGAGCTCGCCTATCCGCTTCCGGTGAATGTGATCGCCACCATGCTCGGGGTACCGACCGAGGACTGGCCCCGGTTCCGGAACTGGTCGGCTGCGCTGGTCCGCTCTCTGGATCCGATCGAGCACCTCTCGGCTACGGTGCAGCAGGAAATCGTGGCCGCGCGCCGCTCGCTGGCCGACTATCTGCGGGAGATCGCCCGAGAGCGCGCCAGGGCCCCCCGCGACGACCTGATCTCCGCCCTGGTCAAGGCCGGGGAGGGTTCGCTCTCGGAGCCGGAGCTGCTGGCTATGCTGGTCCTGCTCCTGGTCGCCGGCCACGAGACCACGGTCAACCTGATCGGCAACGGCACGCTGGCGTTGCTTCTCCACCAGGAGGAGATGGGCCGGCTCCGTGACCATCCGGAGCTGGACGAGGTGGCGGTCGAGGAGCTGCTGCGCTGGGACTCGCCGGTGCAGCTCACCGGCCGGCTGGCGCTCGAGGACATGGAGGTCGACGGCCACCGGGTGAGGCGGGGTGAGTTCCTGCTCCTCCTGCTGGGTGCGGCCAACCGGGATCCGGAGGAGTTCAGGGATCCGGAGCGGCTGGACCTGTCCCGTTCTCCCAACCGCCACCTCGCCTTCGGGCGCGGCATCCACTTCTGCCTGGGGGCCCCGCTGGCCCGTCTGGAGGGGCGGGTGGCGATCACGGCTCTGGTGCGACGCTTCCCCGGGTTGCACCTCGCCGGGGAGCCGCAGCGGGGCGAGACGATCACGTTGCGAGGGCTGCGCCGCCTCCCCTTGGCACTGGCCTGAAGGGTGCCCCCCGGCCGTCTCCGGCCTGGCCAACCGGCCTGCGGGAAGACGGGTCGCCGGGGTGGAGCATCGAGGGGAGGAGGGCCCGGGCTCGCGCTCCGCTTGGGGCCGGCCGGCAGGTCAGCGGATCTTCGTCGCGGGGCTCCGGTCGTCATCCCGGTGCCGAGCGCCGGGCCGACCCTCAGCTGGGGTCGGCAGCCCGGGTCGGCCGGGGCAGGGTGAGCCCGAGCACTACCAGCGCCAGGGCCGCCACCGCCATCATCCAGAAGGCGGCCCCGACCGAGCGGGTGCGATCGATCAGGACCCCGCCCAGCAGCGGCCCGACAAAGGAGAGGGCGTACCCGGCGGTGAGGACCAGGGCGGCATAACCGCCCACCAGTTCCGGGGTGCGGGCGAAGATGGCGGGCAGGGCGCTGGAGCCGGTGAAGGTCATGGCCACGCCCACCCCCAGTACCGCTGCCCACAGCCAGGCCAGGCCGACGGGGCCCGTGGCCAAGCCGACGATCGCCACCAGCGCCAAGATGCCGGAGAGGACGTAGAAGCGGCGCGAGCGAGCCCACGGCCACCGCCAGCCGACCAGAGCCGCTCCCACCGGTACCGAACCCATGCCCAGCAGCAGCAGCGTCACCGAGAGGTAGCCGGTGCCGCCCCGTGCGACTTCGAAGGGCAGCCAGGCGGCGGCGGCGTAGTAGATCAGGCTCTGGAGGCCGAAGAGGCCCGCCACATGCCAGACCGAGCGGTCGTGCAGCAGCCGGGCCAGCCCGATCGGATGGGGATGTCGCTCCTGTCGCCCGGGTGCCAGCAGAACCCAGACCACCCCCGCCGCCAGAGCGAGGAGCGACCAGATCACGAACGTGCCCTGCCAGCCGACTCGAAGCGCCAGGCCGGCGGTGAGAGCGGAGGCGGCGAGGCCGCCCACGCCCAGGCAAGTGGTGAACACCGTGGTCGCCGCCTGGATGGCGTGCGGAAAGCGATCCCGAACCATCACCGGTATCGCCGGCTGGGCGACGGCGATGCTCAGGGCCAGCAGGGCGCTGAAGACGTAGAGCTGCACCGGCTCCGGCGGGAGCAGCCGGAGCAGGCCGGCCAGCCCCAGGCCGATCACCCCCGCTCCGACCACCGTGCGCGCCCCCACCCGGGAGATGAGCCAGGAGCCAGGGACGGCGGCCGCGCCCAGGCCCAGGACCGGAATCGCGGTGAGCGCCCCGGTGGCGGTGAAGGAGAGATGCAGGTCACTCCTCAGCTGGGGCAGCACCGGCGGGACGGCGAGGATCACCGAGCGCAGCTGAAAGCCGACCGCGGCGATCAGGACCAGGAGCAGGCGGTGAGATCGGGATCCAAGCATCGCCGCTCCAGGTTGGCCCCGGCTGGCTGGTGGCTGCAGGGCCAACGCTCGGGAATCGGCCCTCCTGGTCATGAGCGGGCCACCGCCGGGTCGTGGCCTCGGCCCGGGCCGGTGCGCTACGCTCTCCGGCGTTGCCTGCCCTGGTTGAACTCATCGGCGCCACTCGCCGTTACGGCGATGTGGTGGCGGCGGACGAGGTATCGTTGGCCCTGCGCCCGGGGGAGTTCGCCTTCCTGGTGGGGCCCAGCGGAGCCGGGAAGACGACCCTGCTCCGCCTCATCAACCGGGAGATCCGCCCCACCAGCGGCGAGATCTGGGTCGACGGCCTCCCCGCCCACGCCCTGCCCGACCGTCGCGTGGCCGAGCTCCGCCGCCGGGTGGGGGTGGTCTTCCAGGACTACAAGCTGCTTCCCCGGCTGACCGCGGTCGAGAACGTTGCCTTCGCGCTCCAGGTCTCGGAGCTGGGGGTCTCCGACGACGAGGCACGCGACCGCTCCCTGGATGCTCTGGAGGCAGTTGGCCTGGCGGACAAGGCCGACGCCTTCCCCCACCAGCTCTCGGGCGGCCAACAGCAGCGGGTCGCGATCGCCCGGGCGGTGGTGTCACAACCGCCGCTGCTGATCGCCGACGAGCCCACCGGCAACCTGGACCTGGAGACGGCCTGGCAGGTAATGAAGCTGTTGGAGCAGATCTCCCGCTACGGGGCCACCGTCCTCATCGCAACCCACAACCTGGAGATCGTCCGGCGCATGCAGCGGCGGGTCCTGACCCTGGTCAGCGGGCGCCTGGTCCGCGACCAGCCGGCCGGTCGCACCGGGAGGCTGGCATGGGCGTCGTCCTGAGAGCGCCGTTCCCCCGCCGCCGCCGGCGCTGGCCGCAGGTGGCCCGCAACGGCTTCAGGTACCTGTTCCTGGGGGCCTGGCGGAACTGGCTCCGGAACCTGACCTCGACCATGCCCGCCCTGGCATCGATGACGCTGCTCCTGGTCCTGAGCGGCCTGGTGGGCATGGCTGCCTTCGCCCTGGAGCGGGCAGCGGCCAGCCAGACCGCCAGCGCCGCTGTGCTCCACGTCTATTTGCGCGACGACGCCACCCCACAGGCCGTCGCCGCATTGAAGGCCAGGCTGAAGGCGAACCGGGATGTGGTCTCGGTGGGCTACACCAGCAAGGCCCAGGCGCTGAAGCAGGCGGAGAGCCGCCCGGGCCTCCCCCAGCTGGCCAACGCTGCCGGCACCAACCCCTTCCCGGCCAGCCTCGACCTCCGGCTGCGGAGCGTCGCGGACGTGGGCGCAGTGGCGGCCATGGCCGCGCGGAGCCCGGCCACAGACCCGCTCACCCCCACCTCCTACAATCCCGGGACCTACCGCCGCATTCAGACCGTGATGAGCGTTGTGGAGGTCCTGGGTGGGGCCTTCCTGGTCCTGATGGGGTTCGTGGCCGTGGCCGTGACGGCGAACAGCATTCGGGCCGCCATCCTCGCCCGTCAGAGCGAAGTTCGGATCATGCAGCTGGTGGGAGCACCGCGCTGGATGGTGCGTGGCCCGTTCGTGGTCGAAGGCGCGCTGACTGGGGCAGTGGCGGGCGCAGTGGCCGGGCTGGTGACGCTCGTGGTCTGGGGGATCGGGATCGCGGCCGGTGCCAGCGCCTTCGTCCGCTTCGCTCCCGGGGTGACGGTCGGGGTCACCGCACTAGCCGCCCTCGTCATCCTGGTCGGAGGTTTCGTCCTGGGCACGGTTGCCTCGCTGATCAGCGTTCACCGCGAGCTCGAGACGACCTGAAGAGAGGAGCCTCACCTCCTGGGGGTGCAGTCGGGCCAGCCGGTCGATTGCACCCGCTTGGGTGGGAGGAGGCTGACCCGCGGCCCCCGGCCGCGGGTCAGCGAGGTGGGTTCGCGTCAGCTGCTGGGCGGACTCAGCTCGGCCCCGTTGTAGATCCTGATCGGCCCGTCGTTGGTGGTGACGTAGCGGGGTCCGAGGAGCTGGACCTGACCGTTCTCGATCCTGGCTATCTGGGATCCCATATAGCCGTAGTGGTTGGTCTTGGAGTAGCCAAGCGGGATCAGGCCCGGCCCGCGCAGGCTCGCCCCCTTGGTCTCGAGGGTCTGCACGATCGACTGCCGGGTGAGGTTGGGTCCGTTGGCCCGGAGCAGGTTGACGAAGGTGTAGCCGAGCGCCACCCCGTACTCGGTGTTGCCGTCCCAGGGTGCGCCCGGATCGTACTGGTTGAGGATCCCCTTGAAGTACTGGATCCAGGGATTGGAGCTGTCGCTCTCGGGGGGCAGGTAGGCGTTGCTGATCATCCCGTTGAGCAGTTCCGCTCCCGCCTGGCCGTGGGAGAGCGAGGTCAGCAGTCCGGTGAGCGTGGGCGGGTCGGAGCCCACGCTGGACACCACCCAAGTGGGGTGGTATCCGATCTCGGCCGCCGCCAGCAGCGCCAGTGCGGTCGCGGCCGGGATCGTGTACATGGCCACCACGGTCGCGCCTGCCGCCTTCAGGGCTGCGATCTGGTTGCCGAGGCCATTGGAGAGCGTGGTCGTCGAATAGGTCTGGCGGGAGACGACGTCCGCGGCTGGGACCCGCATGTCCAGCCCCTTCACGCCGTCCTGTCCGAACTCGTCGTCCTGGTAGAGGTAGCCGACCTTCTGCCCGGCCAGGTTCTGCGCGATGTACTGGCCCAGGATCTTCCCCTCGACGATGTAGTTCGGCTGCCAGCCGAAGACGTAGGGCCACTTGCTGGGCTGGCTCCAGCAGGCGCAGCCCGACTCGATGAAGAGGTCGGGCACCTTCTCCTGATTCAGGAACGGCGCCACCGCCAGGCCGGTGGGCGTGCCCAGCGGCCCCACCATGGCGAAGACGTTGTCCTGCAACACCAGCTGGCGGGTCTTGGTGGCCGTCAGCGAGGGGTTGTACTGATCGTCCAGGACGTCGTAGGTGATCTTGCGGCCGTAGACGCCGCCGTGCGCGTTGACGTACTTGAAGTAGGCGTTGGCGGCGGGGTCGATCTCGCTGTAGCCGGGAGCGGCAGGTCCGGTCAGCGGCGCAGTTGCGCCGATCACGATGCTGGTCTTGGTCACCCCGGGGACCGAGACCGCCTGGGTGCTGGTGCTGCCCCCACCACAGGCGGTGACCAGCAGGAGCGCGGCCAGGCCGGCACCGACGGGACCGGCCCGGCGACGGAACGCCGGTGCGATGTGCATCGCCGTGACTCCCTCTCCTGTAAGGTGAATGGGCGTTTACCGTATTTTAGTGAGAGCTCGCTGCCGTGGCGACATCCACTCGGGAGGGAGTGCCGGTGACGGACGCGGAGGTGCGAGGGTGCGGGCAAGGACTGGAGGTGAGCGGTCTCACCGTCACCTTCGCCGGACTGACCGCGCTGGAGGAGGTGTCGCTCGGCGTGGCCCCGGGCGAGGTGGTAGGCGTGATCGGCCCCAACGGGGCCGGCAAGACCACGCTGTTGAACGCGGTCTGCGGCTTCGTCCACCCCCGTAGGGGCACGATCAGCTACCGGGGCCGGCGGCTCCACCGCCACCGCGCCCACCACCTGGCTGACCTGGGCATCGCCCGCACCCTGCAGGGGGTAGGGCTGTGGCCGACCCTCACCGTGCTGGAGAACGTGATGGCCGGGGCCCAGGCGGCGGTCCGCTCGGATCTCGTCTCTTCGGCCTTCGGGCTGCCCCGCTCCAGCCGGGAGGAGGGGCGGCTGCGGGCCCGGGCCGAGGGGCTCCTGGCCCGGCTGGGGCTGGCAGCGCTGGCCGGGCGGCTACCGCACCAGCTCCCCTATGGGGTGCAGAAGCGGGTGGCCCTGGCCCGGGCACTCGCCGCCGAGCCCAGCCTGCTCCTGCTCGACGAGCCCGCCAGCGGGCTCGGCGAGCGGGACATGGACGACCTCCGCGGGCTTCTGGCCGAGCTCCGCCAGCGCATGGGGGTGATGCTGGTGGAGCACCACATGGACCTGGTCATGGCCGTCTGCGACCGGCTGGTGGTGCTCAACTTCGGCCGCGTCATCGCCGCCGGGACCCCCGAGCAGATCCGGGCCAACACGGAGGTGACCACGGCCTATCTGGGGGAGGAGGTGGCGCGTGCTGGAGGTACATGATCTCCACGTCGCCTACGGGGCGGTCCAGGCCCTGCGCGGGGTCTCGCTGGAGGCCGGAGCGGGCTCGATCACGGCCGTGTTGGGCGCCAATGGCGCCGGCAAGACTACCCTCCTCCGCGCCATCAGCGGCCTGGTCCGGCCCCGCGCCGGCAGCGTTCGCCTGGAAGGGGAGGAGCTGAATGGGGTGCCGGTGGAGGAGGTGGTCCGCCGCGGCGTCGGCCACGTCCCCGAGGGCCGCGGGATCATCCAGGAGCTGAGCGTGGAGGAGAACCTGCGGCTGGGCGGGCTCTGGCGCAGCGACCGTGCCGACCGGCGGCGGGCGCTGGTGGAGGTCTTCGAGCTCTTCCCGGTGCTGGCCGAGCGGCGGCGGCGGCCGGCGGCCTCGCTCTCCGGCGGCGAGCGCCAGATGCTGGCCATTGGCCGGGCCCTGGTTGGCCGTCCTCGGCTCCTGCTCCTGGACGAGCCCTCGCTGGGCCTGGCCCCGCTGGTCACGGCCCGGATCATGGCCCTCCTCCGGGAGCTGACCCAGCGGCACCGGCTGGCCGTGGTCCTGGTCGAGCAGAACGCCCGCTCGGCGCTGTCGATCGCCGATGTCGCGGTGGTGCTGAACCTGGGTCAGGTGGCGGTGGCGGACGCCGCCGCCGTGGTGGCGGCGGACAGCGATCTGCGCCACCATTACCTGGGCTTCTGAAGCGAGCGAGGGAGGACGACGATCAGGAGATGGGACGGCTGCTCGGGCTGACCCTGAACGGCGTGACCTACGGGATGATCTACGCGGCGGTGGCGATGGGCTTGGTTCTGATCTGGCGGGCCACCCGGGTGATCAACTTCGCGCAGGGCGCCATGGCCATGTTCACGACCTACCTGGCCGCGACCCTGATCGACCATGGCATCAACTACTGGGTCGCCTTCGCGGTGGCCCTGTTGACCGGCTTGGCTCTGGGAGCGACGGTTGAGCTGGTCCTGATCCGCCCCCTGCGGGGCGGGACCGAGCTCTCGCCGGTCATCGTCACCCTGGGCCTGCTGGTCCTCCTGGAGGGGGTGGCGGGGGCGCTCTGGGGT